>DAOTUX010000233.1:0-30975 GCA_034436475.1 Chloroflexota bacterium
GCCCATCAGTCGCTTGAGCGCGGTGGGCTCGTAGGGCGCGTAGTGATAGACGTGGAGCTTGGGGTCGTGATCGAGGCGCTCGACGATGTGGTCGATGAGCTGCTCGAACGCGTGGCGCTCCGCGGCATGGGTGACCGCTCCGGTCTCGTCGCGGGACCAGAAGGCGGTGAACGTCGGATCGCCGTTCTCGTCCCCGCGCTCAGGCTCGAGGATCCCGAACAGGTAGTCCACCCCGTCGTCAAGCGCGAACGGGTCACCCTCGAGGTCGAGGAACAGGTCGCCAGGGCTGGGCTCCGGCAATGCCAGCAGCCCCTTGTCCGGCTCGAGCCCCTTGTCGACGAACGTGCCCTCGTCCGTCCGCTCGCGGAGGCGGGGAGGCGGCAGGAGCTCATGACGCGGAGTGCCGAGGTCCTCGCCTTCCACCTGGATGCGCGCCTGCTCCCGGACCCGCTCGAGCGCGGCCGCCTTGGTGTGGGTCAGCGGCGTCACCGGCACGGGCAGGGCGGCGAGCGCACGTCGGGTCCGGATTCCTCGCTCGCTGACCAGTTCCTGGCGGGTCCGTCGGGCGATCCCTGCCACCAACGACAGATGATCATCGGTGCGACGCCGAGCCCGACAGACCTCGTCCCAGCGGCACACGTCGCAGTGATCCACGGGCTCCGGATAGGTCGCTGGGGGCCAAGGATGCCCGCGCGCGACGGCCTCCAGGAAGCGTGCCTTGACCGCACGGTAGTAGGCCATGTGGTCCTTCACGCGGAAGGTCGCGGTCTCGCGCTTGCTGCCTCCCAGGACGACGTGCATCCGGAGCGGCTCGATGCCCTGGATCGCGGTCAGTGCCTCGGTGTAGCCGCACATCTGGAGCAGCGCGCTCGCCTTCGCGTGCCGGGCCAGCTTGGTGTCCGCGACCTCATACAGATGCCCCAGCGGCGGCCGCTGCCCGTCCTCCGGCTCGACCCGCAGCAGGAAGTCGGCGAAGCCCAGCCAGGTGTCGTCGAAGAAGCACGCCTGGTAGATGACGTCCTCGCCTCGCAGGATCGCCTCGCGGGTGGCCTGTGCGGCCTCCCGATATCGCTCGCCGCGGCCGCCCTCCCACTCGCCCTTGGGCAGCTTGAGCGTCGCGACCTGCCGACCCTCGTCCTCCAGCGTGGCCAGGTAGCGCTCCTCGTGCTGCTCGCCGCGCTTGCGGATGCGGTCGAGCTCCGGGTCGACCCGGTTGGGCCGTTGCGTGTGGCCCGCGAGCGCACCGAGCTCGAGGTCGGTCAGGTGCTCGCACTCCAGGAACCCGACGAGGTCCGTGGCCGAGTACACGGGCTCGCCATCGATCTGCTGCATCCGTGGGCATGGTAGCCACCGTGTGTGCCACCTTGTCTGTCACGCTGGTCCTTGCCCCGGGCGTTCCTCTTCCAGTCGCCCGCGTCGGTCCCCCGGTGTCTGCCTACGCGGCCCATGCCCGCGGGCTGCGCATGTGGTGAGCGTTACGGCGGTCGGGGAGCCGCCAGCTACCTGCGACGGTGTCCGTGAGGCCGGCTCGCCGGTCGCTTGCCCGGATCCGCCGCGGCGCGGTGCGCGATCGACCGACGAAGGGCCTCCGGAGGGGCCGGGCGCCCTGCGGATGGGCACCCGCGCCGGAGCTCACCCGCCACAACGCTCAGGTGGTGCGCGATCGGCCGGAAGCCCCACGGCGGTACCCGCCAGCCACACCCGCCGTGATCCGGCTGTTCAGATCACGAGCAGGACGTTGCCGCCCGGATCCTCCCCGACCGAGAGCAGAGACAGCGCTCTGCGGGCATCGACCGGGAATGCCAGGGCGAACTCACGGGCGGCAGCACGGATCACCGCCCGGTTGTTGCGTGTGTCCGACACGACCAGGATCAGACGCACGGCCGCGCCATCCCGGCACTTCAGAGCCAGACGGCGCAGCAGCGCCTGGACGTCCTCGAGTCGTGTCTCGGCCTCGAGATGGATTACGAACCTTGTCGTTGCATGGGTCCCGACGGCGTCCCACGCGCGCTTGTCACCTACGATGGGCAGGGCCACCTCGTGCTCCCACTCCCACACCGGCCCGAGCCGGATGCGGAGTCGATCGAGCAACCGCCGCTGGCCCGCATCACGCGTGGGGTCGCCACCCGGGAACACCTTGAGTGGCAGGTCGAGCCCCACGACCGTCGCCAACCGGATGAGCAGCTCGGCCGGGACGTCCAGCTCCTTCTCTCGCTCGATCCGGCTGACGCGCGACCTGGAGATAGCGACACCCGCACCGAGCGCCCCCTGGCTCAAGCCCGCCCCGATGCGCGCACTGCGAATCTCCGTGATGGCGGTCGTGACACGCTTGCGCGCCTTGCGAACGGCCTCCTCCGCCGGACTCTCGCGACTGGTCATGCCGCCATGGTGCCAAGGGACGCTTATCGGGGACTTGTCCACAATTGCCGCCCTCCGAGCCTGTGACGCGGGTCACTTCGGCCGAGTCCGAGCCGGGTCCTCGGGCGTCCGTCTCACGGTGTCCGCTTGCTCGGCCGATGGTCGCCGGCTGCGCATGCGGTGAGCGTTACGGCGGTCGGGGTGCTGTCGGACGCCCCCGATGGCAGCGAGGGTGCCGTCTCGTCGGTCGCCGGCCCGGAATCGTTGCGGCGCGGTGCGCGATCGACCGACGAGCGCCCCCTCGGGGGGGTCCCGGGTGACCTCGGGGCCCCGCCCACCCGCCACAACGCTCAGCCGGTGCGCGATCGGCCGGGAGGCGCCGAGGGCCGGGGCGCGGGGCAGGGAGCGGGGCGCGGGGCAGGGCCGGGGCAGGGAGCGGGGCGCGCGGCCAGGCGCGCCGCGCCGGGAGGCCCGCGGGCCGGGGGGAACAACCTACGGCCTAGGCACGCAACACCGGATAGGATCCATGCGTGACCACTCCCGGGCCCTCGCGGAGTGGCCGGCGACCCCAGCGCGGCCCCATGACCGCCGTCCGGCGCTGGCTGGTCCGCTGGGGGGCGCTGCTTCCCATCCTCGTGGCCGAGCTCATCATCCTGCTCGGCTTCGGGGCGCTGCTGCCGGTGCTGCCGCTGTTCGTGGTGGAGCACGGCATTGACGTCCCCACGCTCGGTCTCATCACCGCCGCCTGGTCCATCGCCAAGCTCGTGGCGGAGCCCGCCTTCGGCTACCTCGCGGACCGGACCAGTCGCAAGCCGTACCTCATCGGGGGCGCGGCGGTCCTCGCGGTCGCAACGATCCTGCCCGTGTGGTTCCACACCGCGCTCGAGCTGTTCGTGCTGCGATGCGTCGCGGGTGCCGCGGCGGGTGCCTATGACCCGGCGGCACGCGGGCTCATCGTGGATCAGACGGCCGAGGGCGAGCGCGGCGAGGCGTTCGGCATCTACTCCGCGTTCCAGATGGGTGGCTTCGTGCTGGGCCCCGTCATCGGTGCCTTCGGCGCGGCCTTGGGTGGCGGCTTCACCTTCCCCTTCCTGCTCACCGGGGTGCTCACCCTGGGTGCCGCCGCGCTGCTCGCCCTGACGCTGCCGGGCGACGGGGCACGGCGGTGGTCCGGGGCACGGCGGTGGTCCGGGGCGCGCCGCCGGCTGCTCCCGCGCGGTCGCCCCTCGCCCCTCCGCGGTCGCCCCGCGCGCGAGGGGCGCGCGACCGGCGCTCCCATACCCGAGCCTCTGCTCGTGGAGCCGATCGCGGTGACGCCGCCCCACCCGGCGATGCATGCCCCCGGGTCATGGGCCCCGACCAGCCTGCTCAACCACGCGCTGCTCGCCGCGGTCGTCATCCACTTCGGCTTCTCGCTCGCGTTCGGGACGTACGCGGTCGTGTGGTCGCTGTTCCTCCAGGACCTCGGCGCGACTGTGGAGTGGGTCGGTCTCACGTTCGCGCTCTTCGGGCTGCCCATGATGGTGGTCTCGCCACGTGCCGGGCGTCTGGTCGACCGTCACGGGGCGCTGCCGTTCGTCATCGGCGGCGGCCTGACCATCTGCCTCGCCGGCATCGTCTACGGGGTCGCCACGGAGCCCCTCCTGCCGACCGCGATGGTGCCCGCAGAGGGGGTGGGGGAGGCGTTCCTGATGCCCGGCCTGTTCGCCCTGGTCGCGCTCGGGTCGCCATCGGGTCGCTCTTCGACGGCGCAGGGTATCTTCGGGGCTGTGGGCACCATCGGCCTGATCGTGGCGACCATCACCGCGGGGATGCTGTGGGAGCTCGGCCGTGCCTGGCCGTTCGCGTTCTTCGTGGTCGGTGCCGGTTCGTCGCTGGCCGTGGGCCTGGTCATCCACCACATCGGACGCGCGCGCGCCGTTCCGTCCTCCCGGGGGACCTGATGCGCGAGGGCGCCTCCCGGGTCGGCCCATGTCTCGTGGCCATGATGGCGGCCCTCGTGTCCGGCTGCCTCACCGTCGCGCCGCCCACGCCCACGCCCACGCCACGACCCACGCCGGCGGTCGCGCCCACGCCCACGCCGGAGCCCACCAGCCGGACGTACCGGGTCCGCTCCGGTGACACACTCGTGAGCATCGCCCAGCGGTTCGGCCTGACCGTGGGGCAGTTGTTGGCGGCGAACCCGGGCATCAGCGACCCTGATCGCATCCGCGTGGGGCAGGTCCTGGTCATCCCGCCGCCGGGCGCCCCCGACACGGGGCCCCGGAGCGCCACGTTCACCGACGGCGCCGATGACGCGGCCGACCGTGACGGACGATCGGTCGCCACGCCCGGCTACGCGGACATCACGCGCGCCAGCGCGGAGTTGGTGGACGACCGGCGGCTCCGGATCGAGCTCACGCTGGTGAACGGGCCTCCCGAGCGGATGGACCCGTCCGTCGAGAGGGTCCGCTACGTCGCGGTCGTGGATGTCGACGGCGACGGGCAGCCCGACTACCGGCTGCTGTACGCGAACGATGTCGAGGGCGAGCGGGGCTTTGCCCCCGTGCTCCTCGACCGGACGACTGGCAAGGTGCGCGCCGGCGAGGACTTCCCTGGGCAGGTCAGTGTCCAGGGAAGGCGTGTGACCTTCACGGTCCGCAGACAGGCGCTCGACTCCCCACGCACGTTCGCGGTCGCGGTCGCGGTCGAGCGGGAGTACCACCCGGGCGGACGGGATGACCCCGACCTAGAGGAGGGCACCGACCTCGCGCCGGACCAGCAGTGGCCCCGGCCCAACCCGCGCTGGCTCCAGGTGGGTGGCTTCTGATCGGGCGCGACCCCCGGCGGCGCGGGCCGCGAGCGGGCACGGGCCGCCACCGGGTGCCGGCCGCGACCGGGCGCGGCCGACGGACTACCAGCTACCCGGCCTGGCGGTATCGCTGGGCCGCCTCCGCCCGGTTGCGGACGTTGAGCTTGTGCAGGATGTTCGAGACGTGCGTCTCCACGGTCCGGGGCGAGATGATGAGCGCATCGGCGATCTGGCGGTCCGTGAGCCCCTCCGCGAGCATGCGCAGCACATCGTTCTCGCGCGGGCTGAGCCCCTCGATGGCACCGCCGCCGACGCCCGATCGTCGTGCCGCGTCCGCGAAGTAGCGGATGGCGCGCGCCGCGAACCGGCGTGACATCGCCAGCTCACCGCGCTGGGTGCCGCGCAGGGCGCGCAGCAGCGCCTCCGGACTGAGGTCCTTGGTCAGGTAGCCGGCGGCGCCACGGCTGATGGACTCGAGCATGTCGTGCTCCGAGTCCGACACCGTGAGCATGACGATCCGGGTGTCCGGTAGCCGGGGCGCCAGCTCCTCCACCATCTGGATGCCGCTCATGCCCGGGAGGTCGATGTCCAGGAGGAGCACATCGGGGCGCAGCGAGAGGGCGAGCGCGAACGCGTCCTCCGCGGTGGCCGCCTCGCCCACCATCTCGACACCTCCCGCGTCGATGGCCTGGCGCACCGCCGCGCGCACGAGGGCGTGGTCGTCCACGAGCATCACCCGAAGGGTGCCGGGCGTCGCCCCGGCGCGATCGTGAAGGCTCACGGAATCGGGCGTGGCGCGTCACTCGCCAGGGATGGCAGGGCGTCCGATGAGCGCATGGAGTCGGGCACCCGCGCCCGCCCGCCCGCCCCTGCGCCCATGACCGGCTCATCACCCGTGGTCGCCACCTCGGCCGCGGATGCGTCCTGTGCCGGGCCGCCGGCCGTGCCCTGGTCGACGACCGCGGGGAGCCAGTCGGGGACGAGCATCGGCACCGTGAGCTCGACGGTGGTGCCGCCCTGGGGCTCGGAGGTGATGCGGAACGTGCCGCCAAGGAGGCGCGCCCGCTCCTCCATGCCCTGGAGCCCGAGCCCCTCGCCAGGTGCGTTGGGGTCGAAGCCCTTGCCGTTGTCCGCCACGCTCACCGCGAGCTCCTTGCCATGGGTGTCCGCCCGCACCCTGACCACCGTCGCATCCGCGTGCTTGCGGACGTTGGTGAGCGCCTCCTGCACCACGCGCAGGACCTCGATCTGCTGGCGTGGCGGAAGCGCGGACGGGAGGCCGGCGCCCACGGAGAAGCTGACCCGGATCCCCGAGCGCTGGCCGAAGTCATCCACGGTGCGCTTGAGCATCTCGGACAGGGGCAGCTCCGTGTCCAGGCTGGTGCGCATCGTGACGAGCGCCTGGCGCGCCTCCACGATCGCCGAGTCGAGCGCCTGACCCACCTCGCCCGCGAGCGGCTTGTCCTCCTCGGGGACGGTCGCGGCGAGGCGCTCGAACTTGAGCTTGGCGAACCACAGGTGCTGGGCGAGGCCATCGTGGATCTCGCGAGCCAGGTTGGACCGCTCCTCGAGCGCGGCGCGCTCCGCCTCGGAGACGCGGAGGCGGTCGAGGGTCGCGTACGCCTCGCGGAGCGCCCGCAGGTCCGACCGCTGCTCGGCACCGATGCCCAGCAGGAACACGCCATACGCCAGCAGCCGGATGAGGTCCGAGGCCGTGATGAGCGTCGTGTACACGCTCGGATAGAACGCCGCCTGGAGCTCCGCGAACGCGAGGATGACCAGGCCGATGGCCAGGAACCCGTCCGACACGGGGCCACGGTCCACGTACACCGTCCGGAAGATCAAGGCGGCACCGAGCATGAGCAGGACGGTGGCCACCACGAACGCCACGGCGAGCGGCGTGATGCCCAGGAGCCGCGCGGTGCCGGAGGTGTCCAGGAGCAGGTCCTCGATCCCCTTGGCATCGATGAGCGGCGGGAGCATGTCCTGGATGGGGAGCAGGACGACACCTAGGACCGCGATGAGGCCGATGGGCGCCAGGATGACGGTGCGTGGCCGGAGGCTGCCGGTGCGCATGCGCCGGATCGCGGCGATGGCGGCGAGCAGGAACAGGATGGCGCTCACCGTGCGCACGGCCTGCGTCAGGTAGAGCGGCAGCTGCGTGGGGTCCTTGTAGAGGTACATCCCCAGCGGCCGATCCCAGCGCAGGAGCATGGCCGCAACCGACAGGGCACTGAAGGCGGCGGTGAGCAGGAACGCCGACACCTGGAGCAGCAGGGTCAGTCTGCCGCTGTCACGGAACCGGGGGAGGGTCAGCAGCGCGAGGCCACCGGCCATGAGCATGGTCCAGGAGGTGACCGCGACATCGAGCGTGGCGTCCTTGAGCACCAGGCGCAGGTCCGTGTCCGCCGCCAGGACGATCGTGGTCAGGATCATGACCACGGTCGTACCAACGAGCGTCAGGTCGAAGCGCCGGGGTCGCAGCCCGTCGAAGCCGCCGGTGGAGCGCGACATGCGCTCGATGATAGCCACCTCCCCGCAGGCGTCCCTCATCACGGGGCCCGTCGACGATGGCCTCGCGATGCCTCGGGAAATGCGAGAGCCGGACCGCGCCCCAGCGGGTCCGGCTCTCTAACGCTCATCGCCGGACCCCGCCGTGTAGGGTCGGAATGAGTCGGGAACCTTCGTCCTGTGGTCCGCGGCTGCTCACCGCTGACACACGAGAGGATGCCCTGATCGTCCACCCAGTGACATCCGTACCGGTACGGAGTCGGGTACGGAGCGTGGGCTCGGTACCCGTGATCGCCTCCGTGACGTGAGGCATCTGTGCCCCGCTCACGCCCGGGCGTCGCGCGGGCCCGACCTCCCACGAGCCAACGCGCTGAAACCGGACAACCCGTCCTGTCCGGTGTCATGCGATGGGATAGGCTGTGACCGTGTCCCAGCCCGGGCTGACCCACGGCGCGAGCGTCCCGGTGACGGGCGCGGCTCCTGCGCGGGCTGGCGTGCTCCACGCGCCACCGTGGCAGGTCTGGGCGGCGCTCCTCATCGTGTACGTCGTCTGGGGCTCCACATACCTGTTCATCCGGATCGTTCTCGAGACGATGCCGGCACTGCTCTCGGGTGGCATCCGGTTCGCCATCAGTGGCGCGCTCATGGGCCTCATCCTGGCCGTCCGGAAGGGGCCGGGTGCGCTGCGTGTGTCACGTGCCGAGGCGCGCGGCGCCCTGTTCATCGGGGCACTGCTCCTGGGCGTGGGCAATGGCGGGGTGCTGCTCGCGGAGCGCGACGTGCCCAGCGGGCTCACGGCACTCATCGTGGGCGTGGTGCCACTCGTGGTCCTGGTGATGCGTCGCATGCGCGGGGAGCGCATCGAGCGCATCCAGACGATGGGCGTCCTGGGTGGGGCGCTCGGCCTGGTGATCCTCGTCGCGCCCCTCGGGCTGACCGGCGACGTCGCGCCCCTCGGGCTGCTCATCCTGCTGTGCTCGGTCACCGGCTGGGCATACGGCAGCATCTCGTCGAGCCGCATCGCCCTGCCGCGGGACCCGTTCGTGTCCACCTTCTACCAGTTCCTCGCGGGGGCAATGGTCGGCCTTGTGGCGGGCGCGCTCACGGGTGAGCTCACGGGGCTCGACCCTGGCGGGTGGTCCGTGCGCTCGATGGTCGCCCTCGCCTACCTCATCGTCTTCGGGTCGCTGGTCGCGTTCACGGCGTACACGTGGCTGCTCCAGCACACGCCCGTCTCGCGCGCCATGACGTACGCCTACGTCAACCCGGTCGTCGCGGTGGTCCTTGGCTGGGCGGTGCTCGGGGAGACCGTCACGCCCTGGATGCTCGTGGGCGCGTCGCTCATCCTCGCCTCTGTCGCGCTCATCGTCCGGCGCCAGCGACCATCCCGCACGATGCCCGAGCCGGGCTGAGCACACGAGGACGCCCGGCCGCATGGCCGGGCGTCCCTGACCTGCCGACCGCGGGGCCGTCTGGGCGGCACCCGCGGCTTGCCTAGGAGGGGGTCCCGCCGCCCTTGAGGGCGGCCAGCCGCTTCTCCACCTCGGCGTCCGCGCTCGCGTCGTCGAGTGCCTTGAACTGGTTGTCGAGGGTGTCGGCGGCGACCTCGGCCATGCCTCGCGCCATCGCCTCCTCGCGACGGACCTTGTCCTCGTACCGCGACAGCTCGCTCGTCGGGTCGAAGGAGCTGATGCTCTGGACGGACTCCTGGACCTGGCGCTGTGCCTCGGCCATCTTGGCGCGCGCGGCCAGCTCGTCGCGCTTGGTGTGGAGCTCGTCGAGCTTGGCGCGCATGCCCGACAGGCCCGCCTTGAGCTGGTCGGTCAGCTGGGTCTGCTGGTCGACCATCTCCTGGGTCGACTTGACCCGCTTCTCGTACTCGATCTGCTGGCGGAGCGCGGTCTTGGCCAGGTCATCGAAGCGCGCGGCATCGGCGGTGTTGCCGGCCGCGGCCGCCTCGCTGGCCCGCTGCGCGGATGCGGCGGCCTTGGCGCCCCACTCGTCGACCTCGGCCTTGGCGCGCGCCAGGTCATCCTCGGTCAGTCGCAGGTTGCCCACTGTCTGGGCCACCGCCGCCTCGGCCTCCTGGATGTCGTTGGTGTAATCGCGCACCAGCTGATCGATCATCTTCTCGGGATCCTCGGCCCGATCGATCATGTCGTTGATGTTGGCGCGCAGGATGTTCCCGACGCGACCGAGGATGTCACTCACGCGATCCCTCCTTCATGCACCTGGGTCAGTGGCCGCCACGATAGCAGCAGTGCCGCTCAGAACCCGCTGCGGCGGCCGGCGCGGGCACTGCTGCGACCCCCGCCCCCGGACGAGCGACTCCCTCCGCCCGATGATCGCGAGCCGCCCCCGAAGCCACCCGACCCGAACCCGCCGAAGCCACCTCCGCCGCCACGCCAGCCGCTGGACCGGCCTCCTCCGCCTCCGCCGGACAGGAGTCCGCCGATGATGCCGCCCAGGATGCTGCCCATCATGTCGCCGCCACCCCCCGACGGTGGCTGGGGCGTCCCGCCGAACAGGCCACCGCTGGCGTCCCCCCACTGCGTCCGACCGCCCACGCCGCCCGCCTGCATCTCCGCGATGGCTTCGTCGGCGAGCGCATCGGCCGTCTGGGCCGCCTGGGCAGCGGTCGCCGGGTCGACCGGCATCAGGGAGCGGGCACGGCTAAGGTACTGCTGCGCCTCGGCGATCCGTGTGCTCGCCCGGCGGCCGGCCGTGGTGGAGCCGTACGCGTTCAGCAGGCCCTGTGCCTGTGCCACGCTCGCAGCCGCGTTCGCGATGGCAGCCTGTGCGGTGGCGGCGTTCCGCCGTGCCGCGGCATCGGTCTCCTGGATCCCCGCGAGCACCGCATCGATCGCCGTGTTCGCCTCGGTCACCGCGCGGGTCGCGGCGACCAGGTCCATGGGCACGGCCTTGGCCAGACCGCGCGCCTCGGCCAGCAAGGTGGCCGCCCGGTCCACCTCGCCGCTGCGCTCGGCCGCCTTGCCTCCCGCGATCGCCGAGCGAGCCTGCGCGATGTCCTGGTCCACCGCGGCGATGCTGGTCTCGAGCTCGGTCGCGCCCTTGGCGAGGGCCTCCTTCGTCTGCTCGATGGCATCGAGGAGGGCGCCCGCCTCGGCCGCGGCCGTCTCCGCCTCCTGCACCCTGCTGACGGCGGTGTCCCTGTCGCCGGCCGCCAATGCTGCCTGTCCAGCAGCGAGCGCGGCGGAAGCGGCGGCCAGTCGCTCCTGCGCCCCGTCCGCGTTGCCCTTGACCGCCTGGATGTTCTGGGCCTGATAGCGCTGGCCCAGGTCGGCGAGCGCCTGCCTGCCACCCTCCACGCGTGCCGTCTGGGCCTGCACCAGCGCGGTCGTCTGGGGCAGCACCTGGTCCACGTTCTTGGCGAGGTCCCGGAGCGTCTTGACCCGCGCTGCCTGGTCCTGGACCAGCTTCTGGGCCTGGGTGCATCCGTCGATGACCCGCTGCAGCATGTCGCGCCGCTGCTCGGGCGTCTCTGGGGTGTCGTCGTCGAGCTGCTGGCTGAGGGCGAACGCGTCACGCAGCAAGCCCTTCGCCTCGTCCAGCGCCTTCCGGTACGGCGTCGCCTGCGCCTCGCCGAACTGCGCCTCGGCGAAACCCACCTCCTGCTCAGCGGCGCGGAGGAGGTCGTCCGTCTGGATGAGCAGGCTCGACGCCTGCCTGCCCATGTCCTCCTGGAGCGCCCGTTCCCTGGGACTCGCGCTGCGCCTGTTCCACAGGAATAGCGCGATACCCGCCACGATGGCCACCACGACTAGGATGATCAGCCAGGCGGGGATGCCACCGCCCCCGCCGTCTGCGTCACCCCCTGGGGCCAGCTGCGCCCGATAGCCGGCGATGACCGCGAGCGTCGCGGCGCACCAGTCACCCGCGAGCGCGGGCCCCCTGAGGGACTCGGTGATGCCGTCCTGCTCGCTCTGGGACACCTTGGCGTCCACGTCCGCGCCCTGCTGCAGGCGGGCGTGCGGCTCGCCGGTCGACGCCACGAACAGCACGTCCTTGGCGGTGATGGACGGGTTCGCGGCCCAGGTCGCGTCTGTCACGGCGTCGATGTCCGCGCCGTCGCCCGGCACCAGGAGCGCGAACAGGCTGGTCCCTGTGGCCTCGGACAGGTCGCGCTGCGCGTCGAGGACCTGCTGGCGGCACCCGTCCAGGACGCCGCCGGGGTCGGTGATGCCGCCCGTCAGGCGGACCCCCTGGGCCGCGACACCGACGGCCGAGGCGATCGCGAGGAGGACGGTCGCGAGCGCGACCAGGGCGGACGGGAGCCACCGGGACATCGGAAGGGAGACGGGCATCGCGAGTGGGACTCCTCCACGATCGGCGCGACCCGCGCCAGCCGACGCCAGTCTAGCGCCGCCCTCGGACGGTGATGGCGCGACGGACCGACCTGGCGCGACCCCCGGTGGGGCGGTACCACAGAGACCGGCCGTGACGCCCGGGCGCCCCGGGCGTCCTCGTACCTGGTACGCCCGTCAGGGCCACGCGCCCCATGACCACCGCCGCACTCGCGCCGCCGGCACCACGAAGGGTAGGCTTCCCCGATGCTCCAGTCGACCGTCATCGCGATCGCCATCGCCCTGGGCGCCAGCATGGGCCTGCCCGGCCCCACCGCTGCCGCGAACCGCACCAGCATGGACCTCACCGCAACCTACGAGGCGCGAGCGACGCTCACGTGGGGCTCCAAGCGCCTGGATGTCCGTTCGGACGCGCACATCCGCAACGACAGCGGGAACGGCATCGAGCGCGTCGAGCTGAACCTGGTCCCGGCACGCATCGGCCGGATGCGCGACCTCGCGGTGTGGGTGGACGGGTCGTCGGTCCGGCCCTCGGTCACTGGCCAGACCATCCGCGTGCCGCTCGGTCGGACGCTGCCCGACGGTGGCTCGGTGGACGTGCGCGTGGCGTATCGAGCGTACCTGCGCCCGGGGACGGGTGGTCACGACTTCCTGTTCACGAGCGCCAGTCACATCGTGAGCGCGATGCGCTGGATCCCGTGGGTCAGTCGTCGGGTGCGCTATCAGACGGCTCGTCATGGCGACCCGTTCGTGACAGTGGTCAGTCCGCGGGTGCGCGCGACCCTCATCTCGGACGTCCCGGTGCGCTGGGCCACGAGCGGACGGCATGTGTCGAGCGACGGCCTGGCCAAGACGTTCGTCGCGGAGGATGTGCGCGACTTCAACTTCACCGCGGCGCGCGACTACCGGCTGCGCACTGGGAGAGCGCTGGGCGGCCGGGTCGAGATCCGCGTCCTCACGCGGACCCTGCCTGCGGCGACACTCCTGTCCTGGGCGCGCCGCTCCCTCGAGCGCTACTCGGCACGCATCGGGCGCTATCCCTATCCCACGTATGTCGTGGCCGAGTCCTCGCGGGGTGCCATCGCCATGGAGTCGCCGTCGCTCACCTGGATCCCGGCAGGCACCGCGACCTCCCGACTGCCGTTCCTGGTCGCCCACGAGACGGCCCACCAGTGGTTCTACGGGGTGGTGGGCAACGACCAGACCGAGGACCCCTTCCTCGACGAGGCGATGGCCGAGATGCTCACGCGCTCGTGGCTGGGCTTCCGGGGCAGCAGCTGCGCCACCAAGGCCCTCGACTTGTCGATCTACGAGTACTCGCCCTCGTGCTACTACGAGCAGGTGTATGTCCAGGGCTCCAACTTCCTGAACGACCTGCGCAAGGACATGGGGAGCACGGCGTTCTGGGACGTGGTGCGCCGGTTCTGGCGCGACCATCGGTACCAGAACGTGACCACGCGACAGTTGCTCCAGGCATTCCGAGCACGGGCCGGCGATTGGGTCCTGCCACGCTATCGGAAGCGCTTCCCGTCGCTGTACTGACCTTCGATCGTGGCGCGCGCGGCCGCTGACCGGACCTCCCGACAGCTGCTGGTGCTGCTTGCCAGTGTCCTGATGCTGTCCGCCATCACGGTCGGCGGGCAGGGGGACCTCCTGGGTCGCGTGCTCGAGCCCCCTGTCTGGGCGGCCGTGCCGCTCGCCATCGCGGCAGTCCTGGTGGGAGCCGTGCTGGTCATGCGTGCGGCCGAGCGGCTGGGAGCATCAGCCGGTGACCCACGCCGGCTCATCCGGGGCGTGCGCCTGGTGTTCCTCGCGGTGGCCGCGTTCGCCGCTGCGGCCGGCTGGCTGCTGGGATCGGCCATGCCCGTCGTCGTGGGCCTGGTCATCGGGGCTGTGGACGTCATCGAGACCACGGTGCTGCTGATGGTCACCCGGGCCAAGGACGAGCCCGCGGAGTAGCTGGCGCAGGGGCGCCGACGGTGACGCAGATTCCTGACAAGTGACGCAGATTCCCTGACAGAGGTGCGTCTGGGTGGTGGTCGCCGAGTGACGCGGTCATGACTGCGATCCCGCGCGACCCGCGCACGCTCAGGCGCTCGGGTGGTTCCATGACATCACGTCGTCCAGGCGATGGTTGACCTGGTTCTGGCATCTCGGAGCCGGCATCCACTCCCACGGCGTCGGATCGTCAGGAAGTCCTCGGTCCGGGCCACACCAGCGCCATCACGCCCCGAGGGTCGGCCGCGATGATCCGCTGGTCAGCCGTGATGATCCGCTGGTCCGCGCGTCACCCGTCGGTGGTCAGTCGGAACGTGATGGAGTGGCGATAGGTCTCGCCCGGGTGCAGCCACGCCGGCTCGAAGGCGGGCACGTTGACGGCGTCCAGGTAGCCGCCCGGCTCGAGGCAGATCCCGGAGCGGTTCGGATACGGCCGTCCCACCTTCCCGACGCTGGGTGCCATTTTGTTGCCGGAGTAGACGTTCATGCACGGCAGCGTGGTGCGTACCTCCAGGACCCGACCGCTGCCCGGATGGCGCAGGCGAGCCACCAGCCGGTCGCCCTGCCCCTCCAGCACGAAGTTGTTGTCATAGCCGTGCGACCCGGTTGGCTCCAGCTCCGCGATGCGATCGCCCACCAGGCGGGGCTCGCGGAAGTCGAGCGGTGTCCCATCGACCGACTCGATGGCGCCCGTGGGCAGGAGCTCCTCATCGACCGGCGTGTGGCGGTCCGCGAACACCTGGAGCTCGTGGTCGAGGATGGTGGGCGCCCCGGCACCCGCCAGGTTCCAGTACGTGTGGTTGGTCATGGCGAGGGGCGTGGTCCGATCGGTGGTCGCCTCGTACTCCATGCGCAGCTCGTCGGCCGGTGTGAGCGTGTAGGTCACCGCGACTGCCACCGTACCCGGGTAGCCCTCCTCGCCGTCCGGGCTGACGCGGCTGAAGCGCACCGATGGGCCATCGGGTGTCGACAAGGCGCTCGCCGCCCAGTCGACGTGGTCGAAGGCCGATTCGGTGCCGCCGTGGAGATGATGATGGCCGAGGTTCGCGGGCAGCTGCACGACCCGCCCATCGAGCGTGAACCGTGCGTCACGGATGCGTCCCGCGACCCGTCCGATGGTGGCGCTGAAGTGGAGCAGGGCGTTGGCGCGGTACTCCTCCACCGTGTCGAAGCCGAGCACCACGTCGTCAAAGCGGCCGTCACGATCGGGGGCATGGAGCGCGACGAGCCCAGCGCCCCAGCTCGACAGGAGCGCCGTGACCCCGGATGGGCTCGCGAGCAGGAAGCGATGGTCGACGGTGATGGTGACGTCCTCCTCGTGTCGGTCCTGTCGTCAGTCCAGGAACACCTTGCCCGGGTTGAGGATGCCGAGCGGGTCGAGCGCCGACTTGATGGCCCGCATCGCGCGCACGTGAGCCTCTCCCCGCTGACGGACCAGCCACTCGCGCTTGACGGTACCTGTGCCGTGCTCGCCGGACACCGTGCCACCCAGCTCCAGCACCGCGACGTACATGTCCCCGCGCGCGGCGTTCACGCGTCGCTCGGCGTCGGGGTCGTCCGGGTCGGTCACGAACGTGGGATGGAAGTTGCCGTCACCCGCGTGACCGAACACGCCCACCCGCATCCCGTGGGCCTCGGCGATCCGCTCGATGGCGGCGAGCAGCTCGGGGGCCCTGCTCCGCGGCACGCCGACGTCCTCCATGCGCGCGACGCCCCCGCGCTCGAGCGACCAATGGGCCTTGCGGCGCGCCTCGCGCAGCGTGTCCGCCTCCTGGGGTGTCGCGGCACGGTCGATGCGCGTCGCGCCGGCGTCGCGGCACGCCGCCAGGGCGCCATCCAGCTCCGCCTCCGCTGCTGCCCCACCCGCGTCCGACTCGATCATGAGCACCGCACCCGCGTCCGCGGGCAGGCCAACCCCCAGGGCGGCATCCACCGCCCGGATGGTGGCGCCATCCATCAGTTCCAGTGTTGCGGGCACGACGCCCGCGCGCGTGATGCCCGCGACCGCCCGACCCGCGTCCACCGGGGTCGGGAAGAAGGCGAGCGCCGTGATGTTCGGGGCAGGCGTCGGGAGCACTCGGAGGGTGGCCTCGGTGATGATGCCCAGGGTCCCCTCGGAGCCCACGAACAGCTGTGTCAGGTCGTAGCCCATGGCGTCCTTGACCGTCCGACCGCCGGTCCGGAGGACTGAGCCATCCGCGAGCACCACTTCCAGACCCAGCACGTAGTCGCGTGTCACGCCGTACTTGATGCACCGCAGCCCGCCCGCGTCCTCGGCGAGGTTGCCACCGATGGAGCAGAACGCGTAGCTCGCCGGGTCCGGCGGGAAGAACACCCCATGGGGCGCGATCGCCCTGCCAAGGTCCGCGTTGAGGACGCCCGGCTGGACCACCACGTAGAGGTCGTCGGGTGCCACGTGGAGGACGCGGTCGAACTCGGTGAGCGCGACGGTCAGTGCGCCATCCACGGCCGCCGCCCCGCCCGACAGGCCGCTCCCGGCCCCACGCGGCACCACCGGCACGCGGTGGGCGCTGGCCAGTCGCAGGATGGTGCTGACATCCGCGGTGGTCGCCGGGAAGGCCACGCCCAGGGGTCGCCCGGGTCGCAGGTACGCGGTGTGGTCGTGCCGGAAGGGCTCCACATCGTCCGGGTCCGTGAGCAGGCGCACGGCCGGCAGGGCCGCGCGCAACTCGTCGAGGAATGCGGTGCCAGTCATCCAGCAGAGGATACGGCGGGGTGGACTGCCAGGAGGCGAGCTGGTGTGTGGACGAGCATCTGCTGGACATCCGCTTCGTCCACGCCACAGCTGCGCAACGCTGGAACGAACGTGTCGAGCACGCGGCTGTAACCGGGCCCGCCGTATGCGCGCAGCATGCTCCGGGTGCAGGTGTCGCCCGACAGCAGCACTTGGTCACCGTATCCGGCCTCTAGCAGACGCAACACGTTCCGGACACGGATGTCATCGGACGGATAGCCGGCGCCGGTGTAGCCGATGTTGTCGATGCCCAGGCCGACCCCGGTCGTCGCGAGGGCCCGGAGCCCATCGAAGCTGATCCGGTCGCCGACGTGTGACACCACGATGCGTTCGACCGGGACGCCCTCGCCGGTCAGGAGCTCCACCTGCTCAAGGGCTAGATCGCCGCCGTTGGTGGTGTGGGTCCAGATGGCGACGCCGGTCTGTCGCTGGGCACGTGCCGCCGCACGGAACACCCGCTCCTCGGCAGCCGCGATGCGATACCGCTCGGTGCCGATCTCACCGATGAAGCCGGCACGAACGCCGGTGCCATCGGTGCCCAAAGTGAGGTCCGTGACGAGACGCTCCGCCAGTTCGTCGACCCCCAACTCACGGACATACGGCGGATAGACGGCCCGTCGATACCAACCCGTGCCCATGACAATGTGCACCTTGGAGGCCTCGGATACGCGTCGCAGGGCGGCCGGGTCGCGACCGAGCCCGATGTTGGTGCAATCGACGATCGCCTGCCCGCCGGCCTCTCGGAGCGCGCGCAGCTCGTCGATGGCCAGCGCCTCGTCGTCGAGGATGGCGTCGTATGACCGGAACATCTCCCAGCCATCGAGCAGCACGTGCTCGTGGCCAAGCGTGACACCCAGCGCAGCCGCGCCGACCGGGCCGGTGACCGTTTGGACGAGACCCACGGGATCGCTCATGCGCCGGTCAGGGCGCGCGCGGGGTTGGTGATCAGGAAGCGCTCGATGGTCGCCTCGCCGATACCGGCCGTCCGGAGCCGCCCACGGAACTCACGCAGGATGTAGCCGTAGCCGGGGCCGCCCATGGCCCGGAACTGGGACACCAGGCAGATGTCCTGGGACAGCAGGATGCGGTCCTCGTGGCCCGCCTCGACGAGGGTGCGGATGGCGGCGACCGTGCGGTCGAGGACGTGGTCCGGCTCGGCCTGGATGGTGTCGAACTCGACCCACGCGCCGGCCTCCACGAGGGCCAGGTGGTACGCCTGATCGAGCACCATGTCGCAGTGACCGATGATCACGCGGCTGGGGTCGACCCCTTCGGAGGCCAGCAACCGAAGCTGGGGCAGACCCACCGGCCAGCGACTCGCATGGGTGGTGATGGTCAGACCGGTCGCGAGGTGGGCGCGTGCCGCTGCCCGGAAGGAACGCTCCTCGGCGGGCGTGATGAAGCGGTCGCAGCCGACCTCGCCGATGATCCCCGCGCGGACCCCCGTGTCGTCGATGCCATCCCGGATGTCGCTGATGAGCAGATCCGCGACCTCGTCGGTCGAGTGCCGGTCGAACCAGGCCTCGTCGAGGAACGGATGGCGGTAGAAGCCGGTGCCCGCGACGATTGTGACGCCCGTGTCGCGGGCCAGCGCCGGCAGCCGGGCGGGCTGGGGCCGCAGCCCACGCGAGGTGACATCGACGATGGTCCGGCCACCCAGCGAGGCGTACTCCCGCAGGTCGGCCTTGATGAGCGCGGCGTCATGGACCAGGCCGTCGCCCCGGTACTCGCGCATCACGTCCAGGAACGTGTGCTCGTGGGGCATGGTGATGCCCAGCGAGTCCGGCGCGACCGGACCCAGCACGGAGGTGACCTCCGTGAGCGGGGTCACTTCGTCAGTCGGCGTACGGGTCGACGAACCGGTCGCCGCCCATGATGATCGAGCGCTGGACCATGTAGTTCTCGATGGCGGCGAGGCCTTCCTCGCGACCGAACCCGGAGTCCTTGACGCCGCCAAAGGGCGCCTCGATGGGGTGGCTGTTGATGGTGTTGATCCACAGGAAGCCGGTCTCGATGGCGGCACCGACCCGCATCGCCTTGCGGATGTCGGCGGTCCAGACGCTGGCCGCGAGGCCATAGCGTGTCGCGTTGGCGAGCTCGATGGCCTCCGCCTCGTCCTGGAATGGCACCACCACCACGACGGGTCCGAAGACCTCCTCCTGGAACACGGCCGCGTCGGGTGTCACGTCGGCGAGGACCGTGGGCGGATAGAAGTGACCCTTGGCGAACGGGCCGTCGGTCAGCTTGCGACCACCGGTGGTCACGCGCGCGCCGTCCGCGACCGCACGCTGCACCCACGCGTCCACCCTGGCGAGGTGCTCGCCGCTGATGAGCGCACCCTGCTGCGCCTGGGGATCGAAGGGCGGCAGGACTCGGATGGACGCGGCGCGTGCCGTGAGCGCCTCCACGAACCGGTCGTGGATGGATGCTTGGACCAGGATCCGGCTCCCGGCGGAGCAGTTCTGGCCCTGGTTCATGAAGATGCCGAACGCCGCTGCCGGGACGGCCTCGTCGAGATCGGCGTCCTCGAACACGATGGTCGGGGACTTGCCGCCGAGCTCCAGCTGGACGCGTCGTCCGACCGCCGCCCGATCACGCATCACTGCCATGCCAGTCCCGGTACCGCCCGTAAAGGACACGATGTCCACATCCGGATGACGCGCGATGGCGCCTCCCACGACGCTGCCGCTTCCCGTGACCACGTTGAACACGCCCGGCGGCAGCCCTGCCTCGAGCGCCAGCTCGGCCACCGCGAGCGTGCTCAGGCTAGTGAGGTTCGAGGGCTTCATGACCATCGAGTTGCCGCCCGCGAGTATGGGACCACCCTTGAGCCCGGCACCCGCGATCGGGAAGTTCCAGGGGTTGATGGCACCCACCACGCCTGCCGGCACGTGGACCACGTTGAGCAGCTGGCCGTTGGGCAGCTGGTTGGCCTGGCCGACCGACTTGCCCGCGAGACCCGCGTAGTACTCGAAGTGATGTGCCGTGTCCGCGACATCGAACCGGGCATCGCCGACGGGGTGCCCCGTGTCCCGTGCCTCGAGCTCCGCGAGCGCCTCGCTGTGCTCCCGAATGAGAGCTGCCAGCCGATTGAGGACCCGGCCTCGCTCGATACCCGGCAGCCGGCTCCAGCGGCCGTCGCGGAACGCGGCCCGGGCCGAGGCGACGGCACGACTGACGTCGCCCGCCGTCCCTGCGGCGATGTGCGTGAACACCTCGCCCGTCGCGGGGTCCTCCACGGGCAGCGTGCCGCCGTCCTCCGCGGGGACACGAGCCCCGTCGATGATGTGGCCCGGCTGGCCCAGGAACCGATTGATGCTGGCCACGACGCGCCTCACCCTCCTGTGATCGTCCGACCGGTTCGCCAGGCCGCGCGGGCCGACCACCAGATCGTATGGTTGTGAGACAAGCGTAGCAACCGCGAACAGGGCGCGCCTGATACTGTGTAGACATGTCCGACATGCGAACAGGTCGCGCCGCCGCACCCCGGCCTGAGGGTCGAGCCACTATCCCTCTGGAGCGCGTGTCTACGTCCGAGGCCCTCGTCAACGCCCTCACCAGACAGATCCTGGACGGCTCGATCGAAGCGGGCTCGTGGCTGCGAGAGGTGGACCTTGCTGAGCGCCACGGTGTCAGTCGGCAGTCGCTCCGGGCCGCTCTGGTGGAGTTGGTGCATCTGGGCCTCCTCCAGCGCGAGCCGAATCGGGGGGTATATGTGCCGGTCATGACCGAGGCCGACATCCGCGACCTGTACAAGGTCCGGAGCCTGATAGAGGTCGAGGCGGCGCGCACTGTAGCTCTGCTGCCAGAGGCCTGGCCCGCCATGGAGGCAGTGGTCGCTCGCCTAGAGCGATTGCCCGTCGATGCGAGTTCCTACGTCATGGTTGAGGAGGACTTCGCATTTCATCGAGCGATGGTCGCGGGTGTGGGTAGCGTCCGCCTCGCGCAGGCGCACGAGACGCTCTGCTCAGAGACCCGGCTGTCGTTCGTCGCCAACATTCGCGCCGATGGGCAGGACTACCTGGTGGGCGAGCATCGAGACCTGCTCGACGTCATCCGCCAGGGTGATCCGGATGTTGCCGAAGCGCGGATCATCGCGCACCTCGACGCTGGCCTGAGAGCGTCGCTGCAGCGCATCACAGCCATCCGACACTGAGGGCGCGCCACCTCAGGGGCTCGCCAGCGGTGGGGCGTCGACCGCCTCACCCGACAGGAACGCCGCAGAGGTCAGTGCGAACGCCGAGGCTACCCGGGCCACCTCTTGGACGGTCGTCCACTCCCGGTCGGAGTGCGCGCTCGCGTAGTCGCAGCCGTAATACACAGCGGGGATGCCCGCCCGGACCACGAAGTCCGCAGCGTTGCCCGCGGCTCCGCTCATGACCGAGACCATCGCCTCGCCCGTGAGCTCGTGATGGGCCCAGCGCAGGGCCCGCGCGACGGGTGTCTCTGGGTCGATCTCATAGGCGTCGGTCATGGTCGTGATATCGAGGCGGATTTGCGCCCCCGTCTCCGTGCGCAGCTGGGCCACGAGCCCCTCGAGCTCAGCGTGGACCAGAGCATGCGATCCGTCCGCGAAGTGGCGACGGGTGCCCGCGATGGAGCATGAGATGGGCACCCGGTTGTAGTAGTCGCCGGCCACGAACTTGCCGATGAACAGGCTGCCCCTCGGGGTCACGTTGCCCGCGGCCAGGCCCTCGCGGATGGCCACCAGCCGCTCGAGGGCGAGCGTCCCCACGCGCAGCGGGTCGACGACGTCAGGCGTCGCGTTCACCTCGTGGATCGATGCCCCGGTGCGGGTGATCTCGATCGCCCAGAAGTCGAGGCCCCGGCTGGAGGTCACCAGCTCCCGGCCGCTGCCCAGCTCGCCGGTCATCACCGCGTCACCCACCACGCCCCGCTCGATGAGCCGGATCATGGGGACGCTGCCGCCCTCCTCGTGCTGGCCGTGATAGGTGATGAGCACGTTGCCGCGCCGTGGCAGCCCGGCTGCGCGCAGCAGCCGCACCGCCTCCACGTTGGCGGCGATGGCCGCCTTCATATCGGATGCGCCGCGTGCCACGAGCTGGTCCCCCTCGCGGCGTGCCGGGGTGTGCTGGGTGGCAATGGCATCGAGGTGGCCGTGCCACTGGATGGTCGGTCCGGGCCCGGATCCCCGGAGCCACGCGATGACGCTGGGGGACCCGGCGAACTCCTCGTCGAGCGTCACCTCATCCGCGCCTGCGGCGCGCAGGTCCTCCGCGACCATGCCCGCCACGACCGCCTCGTCGAAGGGCGGTGACCAGACCTCGAGATAGCGCATGGCACGCGCGGCCAGGGGCTCCGGGTCGAGCTCCCGGCACAGGGCGCGCAGCGTCTCGAGCGACTGGTCGGTCATGGGTGCCTCCTGTGGCTGGGTGGTCAGGTCGATGGGGCTGGCAAGAGGCTCGTGGGCGGGGTGCCGGCAAGGGCGCGCTCGACCTCGTCGGCGACACGACGACCGAGGTCCGCCTGGGCGTCCACGGAGTAGTACGCGACATGGGGCGTCACGATGACCCGCGGGTCGGCGAGCAGGGGATGGTCGAGCGGTGGCTGGGGCTCGCCGTCGAGGACATCGAGCCCGGCGGCCGCGACGGTGCCCGCGTCCAGCGCGACGGCGAGCGCATCGAGGTCCACGAGACCACCCCGGCTCGTGTTGACGAGGACCGCACCCGGACGCATCGCCGCGAACGTCGGGGTCCCCAGGAGATGCCGCGTGTCGTCCGTGAGCGGCAGGTGGAGGCTCACGATGTCGCTCCTGGCGAGCAGCGTCGGGAGGTCGACCGGAGTGATGGCCAGCGTCCTGGCCCGCTCCGCGTCCAGGCGCGGGTCATGGGCGATGACCCGCAACCCGAAGCCGCGAGCGCGGATGGCCACGCGCTCCCCGATGCGGCCCGATCCCACCAGGCCAAGCGTTCGACCCGATAGACGTCGGATGACCGGCAGTTCGAGCTCGAGCCATCGGCCCTCGGCCACCTGCTGGGTCATCTGGCGCAGGCGGCGCATCGCAGCCAGCATCAGGAGCAGCGTGTGGTCAGCGACCTCATCGAGGCAGTAGTCCGGCACGTTCGCGACCCAGATTCCCTGACGCGCCGCAGCTGCCACGTCCACCGTGTCCACGCCAGCACCGCAGCGCATGATCAGCCGCGTCCCGCGCAGCCGCTCGATGGCAATATCCGGCATCGGGACGATTCCACATAGGACTACTTGGGCATCTGCGGCACGGTCGGCAGCGGTGACTGAGTCCAGACCGAGCTCGAGGACCTCGACCTTGTGACCGCGCCGTCGCAGCTCCTCGACCGCCGGCCGCGGCAGGTCTCCCGGGTCAGTAGCGACAATGCCGGCCACGGTCAGGCGCCGATGGGTCGGAACGCATCGGGGAACGCCTCGATGCTGAACAGTCGACCGTGTCTGGGGCTGGGCGCCGTGATCCCGGCCAGGCGCAGCACAGCCCACATGGTCGCGCCCACAGCGGACACCACTGGCAGCCCAGTCACGGCCTCGAGCCGCGCCACCGCCGCGGCGGTACGAACCGCGGTACACGCCAGGAGGATCCCATCGATGGCGGAGCCCGCTACCGTGAGCGCCTTCTGGACGTCCTCGACCAGCTCCTCGGGTGTCGTTCGGCCGAGCTCCCGGCTGGTCGTACCACTTGGATACGTCCGGCGGTACTTGGCAACTTCGGTGACCGTGATGCCGTGCGCGCCGAAGTACGCTGTTAGTCGCGCATCGAGGTCGGCCGTGTACGGCGATAACGCCAGCACCCGACGCGCCCGCAGCACATGGAAGCCCGCTGCGACGGCGGTCGAGGTGACGATGGCCGGGCAGCGGAGCCGTTCATGGATACGCGCCGCGATGTCGAGGTCGCCGCCAATGCCCCTCACGAACGAAATCGAGGTGTCGACATACGCCGCCGCCATGGGTGCCACGTCGCGCAGCCGGTCGGCAGCGTACCCAATCTCGGGCCCGTCTGCGATACCCGTGACCTCGGCAATCGAGTCGCCGCCCATCTCGGCGTCGTCCGCTCCTATGGTACGGGTGACGAACGGCAGTGCTGTCCCGTCGACGAGCGTCCACAGTTCGTCGTCCAGGTGGCAGTCACCGGGCAGGACCAGCCCGAGCCGGAGCGACGGTACCTCACTGTTTGTCATGTTGTCTGACAGTATACAATCCGACCCATGCAAGGACATGGATCGGTCACGTTCGGCATCGCCATTACGGGCGCCGAACCGTGGGACATCGTCCGTGCCCGCGCAGAGCGGCTGGACGCACAGCCGGACATCGAGGCTCTGTGGATCTTCGACGAACGGTTCGAGCGCGATGCGTGGATCAGCCTAGGGCTCCTTGGAGGGGTCACGCATAGGCTCAGGCTCGGGACTTGCGTCACCGATGCCCTGGTTCGGCACCCCGCTCTCACAGGTACGGCGATAGCGACGCTCCAGGAGGCGACCGGTGGGCGAGCCGTACTCGGTCTGGGTGCTGGCTGGAGCGGCTTCCAGGCACTCGGCATCGAGCGCACGGCGCCGGCGACCGCGCTCCGCGACGCCGTTGCCTTCCTGCGTCGCTTCTGGGTCTCGCCGGACCCGGTCTCATTCGTGGGCAGCAGCTTCGCTTTCCACGGAGGGCGGCTTCACCACCCGCTCGACACCCCAGTGCCCATCGCCATCGCCGGGCGTGGGCCAAGGATTCTTGAGCTGGCAGGCGAGTTCGCTGACACCGTGCTCGTGGCCACGTTCACCGATGGCCCGTTGCTCGACCACGCGCTGGAGCGGGTGGATGCGGGTGTCGCACGTCGCAACCCTGACTTGTCACCGCTCCAGCGCGCCGCATGGGCGTACGTCGCCGTGGATGATGACCCGACCGCGGCGCGCGCGGCCGTACGAGCGGGCATCGCGGTAGCGCTGTGGGGGAGCCGACCGTTGCTGGGCCAGCTGGGCATCTCGGTGCCTGACGACCTGAGACGTCTGATGGAAGCGGAGGCCTACGCGGTCACGCCCGATGTCATCGGTCGCGCCGCCGCGCTCATCCCCGACGAGCTCATCGACGCCTGCTCCGTCTCGGGGACGCCCGACGCGTGCGCGACACGCCTTGCGTCGCTCGCGGCACGAGGCTTCGCGCATGTCGCATTGTGGCCGTTCCCCGTGACCGGGCAGAGCGTTGATGGCCTCGTCGATCGAATCGTCAGTGATGTCATCCCACGGGTGACGGGGCCGGGCACCCATCGACTGGATCGTCAAGGAGGGATCATGCAGTGAGTCGGTTCATGGAGATCAGCCTCGACACCCGCGGAGTGTCTTGCATGGCTCGCCTCCTTGATGAGGAAGCGCCCCGGACCTGCGACGCGATCTGGGAGGCATTGCCGCTCTCGAACCGCGTCTGGCACGCCAAGTACGCCAGCAACGAGTTGTACTGCATGGTCCCTCCGCTGGCCTCGGATCCTGGGCTTGAGAACCCGACCATCACTCCCATTCCCGCCGACGTGGTCTACTTTAGATTTCCCACCGGCCAGTTCCTGCGGTCCTTCCGCGAGTCGCGAGGTATCGACGGCTTAGACGCAGTTGTCGACCTCGCCGTGTTCTACGGCCGCAACAACTTCCTGTGGGATCCCTCGGTCGGGCCTGTGCCCGGCAACGTATACGCGACCATCGTCGAAGGGTACGAAGATTTCGCTGCCGCGTGTCACGATGTGTACCTTCGAGGGAGCGAAGAGGAGACGCTCAGCTATAGGCGGATCGAGGGTCGGTCGTGAGCGCTCCCAGTGTCGCGCGGAGCCGAGTCCTAGTCGACGCCGCTCGCCTCGAAGCGCTCGTGACACGCATATTCGAGAGCTTCGGCATGCCGTCCGATGGCGCCCGGACGACGGCACGCGGCCTTGTTGCCGCGGACCTCCGCGGCCATGAATCCCATGGCATTTCCAACTACCTCGACGTGTATTACCAACCCGGACTCGAGAGCGGCCTCATCAACCCCCGCCCTCAGCCGCGTATCCTTCAGGAGACGGAGACCACCGCGCGCTGGGATGGCGATGGGGGCATCGGTTTCGTGGTCGCAGAGATTGCGATGCGCGATGCCGTCGAGCGTGCTCGGCGCCATGGGGTGGGGTTCGCGGCAGTCGCCAACAGCCGGCACTATGGCATGGCCCAGTTGTACTCGCGAATGGCGGTCGAGGCCGACATGATCGGAATTTCGATGACCAACGGTGGTGCGCTCGCGGTGCCCTTCCAGGGCGCCGACCCGCGCCTGGGAACCAACCCCATCTCGGTGGCCGTGCCCTGTGGAGAAGAGCCGCCGTTCGTGCTTGACATGGCGACCACCGCGGCGGCCATGGGCAAGATCCTGAACGCACAGCGCGACGGTGCGAGCATCCCCACTGAATGGGCTCTGGGGACCTCTGGTGCGCCGACCGATGACCCGCAGGACGCCATGGCCGCGGCACGCTTGCTGCCGCTGGGCAGCAGTGCCACCGGTGGGGCACACAAGGGTTACGGCCTGGCGGTCGTCGTGGAGGTTCTTAGTGGTGTCCTCTCGGGGACCGGCTTCGGGCAGATGCTCGGGCCGGATAACCTAGGCCACTTCGTGGGTGCCATCCGGGTCGATGCGTTCATCCCCATCGCGGGCTTCAAGGTCATGATGGACGCGCTCGTTCGCGAACTGCGAGCCACTCCCGCAGCCCTCGGGTTCGACCGGGTCCTCGTGGCGGGCGACCCGGAGCACCTCGCCGAGACCGACCGACGCGCCAACGGGGTACCGCTGCATCCTCGGGTCGTCGCGATGCTGCGCGGCTACGCGGAGCGCCTCGGGGTGCCGTTTGACCTCGATCGATGACCGCCTGAACTCGACCCATTCCCGGAGGCACCCCGTGTCACATCCCAGTCGCCCGCCTACCGTCCTCGTCTGGGATCAGCTCGACTACCTTGGCTGGTCGTATGACATCGAGCGGTTGATGCTGGAGCAGGCCGGGGTCCGATTGCTGGTTCCCGATCGCGCGGTCGCCGACGATCACCTGGGTGACGCCGATGTGGTCATCATCCATGACGGGCCCTTCGGTGCCGACCGGATGGTGCGCCTGAGGAGCCCCATCGGGCTCGTGTGCTATTCGGTGGGCATGGACCAGGTGGACGGACGCGCGGCTGGCGCCGCGGGCATCCCGGTGCGTAACCTGCCGCACTGGGCGACCCAGGTGGTCGCAGAGCACGGGCTGACCCTGCTGCTTGCGGCGCTCCGTCGGTTGCCGGCCCAGGATGCTGCGGCGCGCACCACTCGCTGGGACCACCGCAAGCTCATCGCTGACTTGGGCATCGAGTTGTTCAGCCTCCAGACCGTGGGCATCATTGGAGCGGGTCGCATCGGGCAGGCGTTCGCGCAGCGGGCTCGTGCGCTGGGTTTCCGCACGATTGCGACCGACCCGGCAAGCCCTGACACGGGGCCGGACCTGCCCCTCGTGCAGCTGTGGGATCTGCTAGCCACCGCGGACGCCGTGGTGGTGACGGCAGCGCTCACGGACACGTCGCGTGGGTTGATGGACGAGGCAGCCTTCGCGCGCATGAAGTCCGGGGCGGCGTTCGTCAATGTGGCGCGTGGCCCGATTGTGGTGGAGTCGGCGCTCGCGGCCGCGCTTCGGTCGGGTCGCCTCGCGTTCGCGGCTCTCGATGTGCGCGCGGGCGAGCCACCGAGCCCCGAGACGGACCCGCTGCGCGATGTGCCGAACCTACTGCTCACACCCCATACCGCGTGGGTCGCGGCAACCTCACATCGCGCGTATCACGAAGAGGCCGCTGCGGTCTCACTCGAGTTGCTGCGGACCGCCGGCCGGCTCCGCTGATTGCGCGCCGCGCGCTCAATGGGCGTGGAGGACCTTACTCAGGAACCGTCTGGTGCGCTCGTGCTGGGGATCGTCGAGGATGGAGGCGGGGTCGCCCTGTTCCACGATGCGTCCCTGGTCCATGAATAGCAGCCGGTCGCCGACCTCGCGTGCGAATCCCATCTCATGGGTCACGACGATCATCGTCTGACCCTGGTCGGCCAACTCCTCCATGACGAGGAGGACCTCGCCCGTCAGCTCCGGGTCGAGCGCTGAGGTCACCTCATCGAACAGGATGACCTCGGGCTTCATGGCCAGGGCACGCGCGATGGCGACTCGCTGCTGCTGGCCGCCTGACAACTGCGCCGGGTAGTGGTTGCGGCGATCGGCCAGGCCGACTTGGGCGAGCAACCGCTCTGCGTCGGCACGTGCCTGCTCGCGTGGCACATGGCGCACGAAGACTGGACCTTCCATGACGTTCTCGAGCGCCGTGCGATGCGGGAACAGGTTGAACGACTGGAACACCATGCCCAGCTTGCGTCGACGAATCGCCTCCGCGGTCCTAGCGCTCGGTGACTTGCGACCCGTGCGAAGGTCGACGATGCAGTCGCCGTCGATCTCGATTCGGCCATCATCCAGGTGGACGAGCCCGATGAGGCATCGCAGCAGCGTCGTCTTGCCCGAGCCACTGGGACCGATGACCACGAGGATTTCGCCTTTGCGGACCCGCAGATCCACCGCGTCGAGCACCACGTTGGTGCCGAACCGCTTGCACGCCCCGATGAGCTCGACGGCCGGCACGACCGTGGCGTCTGCAGCCGAGCCCGCCAATGGAGTCGGTGTCGTCATGTCATGTCCTCCGCGTGACGGCGGTCCAGCGTCACTGCCGCTCCACGATTGGCCGGAGCAGGGTGAGCTCCTCTGACTTGGGCACGTCCACTCGCAGCCGCCGCTCGTACCAGCGAATCACCGCCAGCGAGGTCTTGCCCACGATGAAGTACAGGATAAGCACGATGGTGTAGATCTCGAAGTGCCGGAAGTTCTGACTCGCGAGGCCACGGGCCCGGAACAGCAGGTCCGGCACGGTGATGAGTCCGAGCAGCGCGGTCGCCTTGTACATCGAGATGTAGTAGCTGCTCCACACTGGCAGCACCGTGCGCAACGCCTGGGGCAGGATGACCCGCCGCCAGACGGTCCAGCGGGACATGCCCAGGACCTGGCCAGACTCCCACTGGGTCGGCTCCACAGCCAGCACACCGGCCCGGATGACCTCGCCGAGGAACGCACCGAAGACGATGGTTAGAGCACCGACACCCGCGGCAATCGCAGGCAGCACCAGACCCATGATCGCAAACGCCTCGTACCAGATGAATACGTGGACGAGCTCAGGAATCGAACGGGCTACCTCGATAAGCCACTGGACGGGCGTCCGAATGAGACGTCGCCGGGCATTGAGAGCGATGGCGAACAGGATGCCAAGGATGGTGGCACTGGTCATCGCGATGGGGGTGAGGATGATGGTGTAGAACAGGCCACCCGCGAGAGCGGGCGCGTAGCCGAGGATGCGCTGCAGGTCCTGCTCATTCATCTACAGGCCCGGAATCCGTACCGGCTCATCGATCGAACCGGGAAGGGTGAGTCGCCGTTCCATCCGTCGAACGACTCGGCTCGCCGGGACACCGATGATAACGAAGAACAGACAGATGAGGATGAGGCTCTCGATGCGTCCCGAGAAGAACTGATAGAAGTACAGCGTCCGGCTGTAGAAGATTTCTACGACACCGACCACCGACAGGATGACCGTGTCCATCAGGATCTCAATCATCGAGTTGGCGAGCCCCGGGAGGGCCACCCGCAGCGCGAGCGGCAGCATCACCCGCCGAAGCCGCACGAACCGTGACATGCCCAACACGTCCGCTGCCTCCACGAGGCCGCGAGGTACCGCGTGGTAGGCGGCCTTGAGCACCTCCGACTGATAGGCGCCTACGTGCAGGCTGAGCGTGAGCACACCGGCGGTGATGGGCTCGACCCGGATGCCCACAAACGGGAGCGCGAAGTAGACGAAGAAGAGGTGGAGCAGCAGCGGGGTCGTGCGCACGAAGTCCACGTACTGGTCCGCGAGCCAACTGATGACGGGGATGCGGTGGATGCGCGGCAGCGTGACGATGCTCGCGACCGTGAGGGCGCCGGGGAACGAGATGAAGGCGACCATGAGCGTCGTGATGGCCGCCGGGACCATGAAGCGCGCGACGTCGACGAAGCGCTCGAATCCATCCACCGGGCGTGGTCAGCTCCTGTGCACCAAAACGAGGAAGGGCTCCGCGGCAAGCGCCACGGAGCCCTTCCCGGTTCGCTCCGGATCAGCCCTCAGGGAACCCAGGCGGATAGCCCGGGCCAGGCTCAGGGATGGTGTCGGGATTGAACCCCCACTTCGTGAGGATCTCGGCCATCTTGCCGCTCGTCTTCAACTCCGAGTAGCAGGCGTTGAACGCGTCCCGCAGTCCGACGTCCTCGCTGTTGAAATAGTGGCCGGGGAGCGACACTACGCCCTGGTAGTCCCAGTCCTTGACGGCCTCGATTGGCGCGTCCGGGTTCTCCTTGAGGTAGGAGGAGTAGTAGTTGTCGTTCCAGGCCATGTACTTGATGCGGCCCGCGAGCAAGTCCGCCAACTCAGTCGGGTTGTCAGGGTACTCCAGCCACTTGACCCCGAATTGCGCCGTATCGGTCAATTCGGTGGAGCCGCGGATACCTGCCACCTCGACACCCGCTTCGCCGACCTTGGTCCAGCTGTTGAGGGTCTGGAGCACCGGGTCGCCCTTCATGCCAACGATTCGCGTTCCATACCGATACAGCAGCTGTGTGGCGATTGCGACTTGAAGCCTCTTCTCCCGGATGGACTGGCCTGCTGCCGTCATGTCGATGCGACGAGCCTGGAGCGCTGGAAGCAGGCCGTCGAACACCATGCCAACGGGATAGACCTCGGTGATTCCCAGCTTCGGCGCGCACGCGAGGACCATCTCGGCCTCAGCGCCCTGGAACGTCCCGTCCGGGGCGATGAACGACCAAGGGTTCTCGCCAGCGAATCCGACGTATAGGCCGTCCCGCTGGACCCGCTCGAGCGACCCGTCCGCACTCGTGGGCAGTGGTGAGACGGGGCCCGCGCTCGGCGACTGTGCCGCGCCTGCCCCCGCGGTGGCGACGACAAGGGTCGCGGCTGCCAGGACACTGATCGAGACCCTGGGGATGGCTCTGGACGCCATGGTCCCTCCTCGCTGCATGGGTTCCGATGGCTGCGGCCTCTACGCCGCGCAACCGTAGCCGATGGTAGTCTTGGACTGGTTGTCCGTCAATCCGCCAAGATGTCAGGTGGGGCCGCGAGATGCGAATGAGGAGGTTCCCGAAGCGAATCGGTGTCATCGTC
>DAOTUX010000234.1:0-5128 GCA_034436475.1 Chloroflexota bacterium
GGCGGGCGCTAGCTGCCGGCCCCTTTCCGTGAAGCTGACGCCGGAGCGCGCCCCGCGGGCGCGCCGGCGCCGGATGGAGATGCATGCACAGCTACGACCTGATCCTGACCCTGACCGGGGGCCTGACGGTGGCCCTGGTGTTCGGTTCCCTGACGCAAAAGCTGCGGCTGTCGCCGATCGTGGGCTACCTCTTGGGCGGCGTGCTGATCGGTCCGCACACGCCCGGCTTCGTCGCCGACCTGAAGCTGGCCGAACAACTGGCGGAGATCGGCGTGATCCTGCTGATGTTCGGCGTGGGCCTGCAGTTCCATATCCGGGAGCTGCTGGCCGTGAGGCGGGTGGCCATTCCGGGCGCCATCGCCCAGAGCGCCGTGGCCATGGCGCTGGGCGCGACGTTGGCGGGCGCGCTGGGCTGGAGTCCGGCGGCCAGCTTCCTGCTGGGCCTCTCGCTGGCCGTGGCCAGCACCCCTGGACCGCTATTGGTCCTTCCCGTTTGCGCTGTGTGGCGTGAGCGTCGTCGAGATCCGCGCCGGACGGGCTCGCTTGCGGGCCCACAACCATGACGAGCATCTCGCGGGCGTCGACGCCGCTGGGGCGGAGGTCCTGCGCATCGCCATGAGCGGGCGTCGGCCAGACGTCTGACCGGGCGCGGCCATCGCAGGTGGTGGCACTGCGGTGCCTGTCGGGGCAGCGGCTCGACTCGGTGGCCTTCGCCTGCTGCGGCGGAGGGTGGGCGGCGGCTGCCGCCACTGGGCAACGCCCGTGGGGGGCGTGACGGTGGCGCCTATCGCCTGCGACGGAGGACGAGGGCCAGCAGGCCGGTGCGCGCGCGGGCGTAGGCACCCTTGAGCGCGGCCGGCGACACGCCTGCTGGGTCGCGTCCATAGGTCGCGGCGACCTTCGCGTCCGCCACGGTCCGGATGTCCCGCGCGACCCGCGGCACGACCCTGGACAGCGACACGCTGTACTCATACGGCGTCTGGCTCGGCATCGGGCCGCGCCCGAAGCGGGTCGCGACCGCGGTCAGGCCGCGCCACGCCCGCTCGCCGCCACCCCCTGGCAGGTACCGGAACCACAGCAGCGCGACGAGCGCGAGGGCCAACAGGAACGCGATCGCACCACCCACCAGCACCTCCGGGCTGGCGGGTGGACCCATCCCCACGATCCCCGCGACACCCGATGCGGGCGATGGCTCAGGCGTCGGCCCCTCGGTCTCGGCGGGGCCCAGTGTCTCGTCGGGGCGCAGGGTCTCGTCGGGGCCCAGGGTCTCGTCGGGGCCCAGGGTCTCGTCGGGCAGTCGCTCCCCGCGCGGGAGGTCCGTGGGTCGCTGGCCGTTCTCCGCGAGCGCGCTCGCCGCGGGTGACGTGCCCGGCGTGGGATCGAATCGAAGCCATCCGAACCCATCGAACCACACCTCCACCCACGCGTGCGCCGCGCCTCCGGTCACCTCGAACTCCCCTGGGCGCACCTCCTGCCCGGGGAGGAAGCCGACGACGTAGCGGGAGGGCACGCCGAGGACCCGCAGCATCATGACCATGGTCGTCGCGTATCGCTCGCAGAACCCGACCTGCGACTCAAGGAGGCAATCCGAGACTGTCTGACCCGGGCGGCACAGACCGCTCAGCTGGGTCGCGTATCGGAAGTCGTCGCCGGTGAGGTAGCGCTGGACCGAATGGGCCAGGCGGTATCGATCGCGCCGCGCACGTCGTGACAGGCCGTCGCGGACCCGCTCGGCCGTGTCCTTCGTGAGGCGCCCGACGCCGCGCTCGGGCAGCGCCAGGTACGCGCCCACCCAGTCGGGCTCCTGCCCGTCATCCAGGGCCGTCAGGGTGCTCACGGTCAAACCGTCGGGCGACAGGTCGGGCTCCCATGCCGTCACCGTGTAGGCATCGCCAGCAGCGAGGCCGGCGCGTGCCTCGAGCATCTGGAAGGGCCCCGCGTCTCCCATCGACCAGACACGCGTGTCGCGGTCGATCTCGACGGGGTTCTGGGGTGCGACGAGGTCCTGGCCGCCCATATCCTGATAGGTGATGGCCGCCTGCGTCTCCCGGAACCCATCCGGCTCGGCAGCGGCCACGTCATCGGTCGCCCCCAGCACATCCTCGCCGGCAGCGACATCCGTGCCGACCCCGTCACTCCGGTGCCATGCCCGCCCATCGAACCTGTCGTAGGTCGAGCCCCGCCAGTACGTGCCGCCGTCGGGCGTGGTCACTGCGAAGAGGGTCCGGTCGCTGCTCTGCCAGCTGTCCTGGAGACGCATCGTGTCGGGGAAGTCACCACGCAGGCCAGTCGCGGGCTGCCGCAATTGGCCGACCTCCACGCCCAGGTCGTCGAGCACGCTGCCCAGACGCTCCCACCCCGCCGCGAGCGGCCTGGCGCCCACCGCGGCGGTCAGGGCGACGGCACCCAGGGTCACCAGCACCACGAGGATCGTGCCGCCCGCGAGGAACGGGCGCCCCACTGCCACGCCACCACTCACGTGCCGGCGCAGCCAGCGCACGCGCTGACGCTCGAGGTTGAGACGCAGCATCAGGAGCAGTCCCGCGGTCGCCCCGATGGCCAGCCACAGGGACTGTCCGCCGTCCAGCCCACGCAGTTCGGCGAGGATGACAGGCACGAGGAGCATCAGGCCGACGGGCACGATGGCGCCCGATGCGCGGGCGTATCGACCGACGCTGATGGCAGCGTACGTGCCCGTGGTCCACGCAAGGGCCGAGAGGGTCAGCACGAACGGTGACAGCTCCGCGGTCGGGACGCGCTCCACCAGCAGGGCCGTGAGGGCCGCCGTCATGGATGTCTCCACGGCGCGCAGCCGATCCACGAGGTCCGGCGCATCGGAGACGACACCAGCCGCGACGACCAGGCCCACCGCCGTCCCAAACCCCGCGGCCACCACGTCCACCCATGCGGGCCGCAGGCGCGTGGCGGACAGCACGCCGCCGGTGAGGCCAGCCGCGACCATGACCCACGGCAGCCACGCGGTGGCGCCGGGCCCCGCCGCGAGGCCGGCCGGGCGCAGGTCGTGGATGGCCATGCCAGCCACGAACAGCATGGCCAGCACGAGCGCCTGACTGGGCCAGCCACCCGCGACTCGCAGGGGTGACCGACGTGGATGCCGCGCCGGCGCGCCTGGGACAGGTCCGACTGCCCCAACGGGGGCGTCGTGAGGCGCGGCGGGGGCCTCCTGCCACGGGCTCGGCACGCCGGCGGGCGTGTGCCCCGGGCCGAGCGCCGCGGCGTCCGGCTCGTGACGAAGGCGGAGCCGGCTCATGCCGCGCTCTCCCGACGTGTCGAGTGGGCGTTGGCCAGTTGCTCGCCCAAGCTCAGGACCGGGTCGACGAGGAACGAGGGGATGTCGTGCTCCGCGAGCGAGTGCCGGATCGCACGCACGTCCCGTGCCCGATCAGCCCCCTCGTGCGCTGCGCCCAGCGGGCCACCGGACGCCTCGATGGGTGCGAGGCCGAGGGCGCGCGTCTGCGTCGCATGGGCGACCGGGTCGATGATGCACGCGAGCACCCCCACGCCCCGTCCACGCAGCCCCATGAGCGGGTCCACCCAGGATGGGTCGAGCGAGGGCGTGATGACCACCGCGGTCATCCCGCGACGCAGCTGGGGCATGGTCGCGAGCACCAGTTCCAGGAGTGTCGTGTCGGTATCGGCGGACGCGCCGGCGAGCAGGTGGAGCAGACGCTGGAGCTGACGCGGCCCTCGGTCGGGGGGCACGACCACGCGCCGGGAGCTCGCGGCCGTGATGGCCAGTGCCCTGCCCTCGCCGAGCGCCTGGCCGCCGATGGAGGCGGCGACACGGACGGCCGTCTCGACACTGGCCCCGTCACCCTGTCCGACGTGGGCGCGCCGGTCGAGGTCCAGGTACAGCCACACGTCCGCAGTGCGCTGGGTATCGAACTCCTTCACCTGGAGCTCCCCGTGCCGGGCGGACGTGCGCCAGTGGATGCGGTTGTAGGCATCCCCGGGCACGTAGGGCCGGATCCCCGTGACGAGCGGCGTCGCGTGGGGCGTCCGCTCCGGTCGCGCGGATGCCCCCTGGACCGGGGCCGGTGGCAGTCGGAAGAGGGGCAGCGGCTCCACGCGTGGCGTCACCACGATCGAGGTGGCCGATCCGACCGTGGCGTAGGCCTCGAACAGACCCAGCGGATCGCCCGTCCGGATCACCGCGGGCTCGATGCGATGATGGCCACGCCGCGTGAGGGGCGCCTGCACGGCCCAGCTCATCTGCCGCCCCGGCCCCAGGCTCACGGCCCGACCGGGCAGTCGGGCGGGCAGGGTCGTTGGGCTGTGCACATCGAGCCACAGGCGAGGCAGGCGCCCCGGGTCGCGGATGGTGTACGCGATGGTCAGGGTCTCGCCCACCGCGGCCACCCTTCGGTCGACCGCGTACCCCGCCTCGAGTCCCCGGATGGACCAGCGCGTGAGCGACCAGGCACCGGCCAGCAACAGCAGCGCCAGCCAGGCGAGGAACGTCAGCGCCGCGAACCCTGTGGAGAACGCGATGGCCGCGAGGACGAGGCTGCCGACGACGAGGCGTGGTCCGCGCAATCTCGCTGCTCGCTGTCAGGTGGGCGGTCAGGGCAGCCGACGCGGACCACCCGGGACGGTCGCGGACCCGGGCGGTTCGGAGGCGGCCAGCGGGACGCCCTGCTGTGATGGGGCCACACCCACGTGCGGTGGCGGTGGGGCACCCACCGGCGGCAGCACGCCCGCCGGCGGCATCGGTGGGGCACCCACCGGCGGCAGCCCGCCGGCCGCGGGGTGCGGCCCACGGCCGGCGCTCATGGCAATGGGCCGCCCCTCGACCGGGGTCCCGTCGAGGATCTCGCGCACGATCGCGGCCGGGTCCACGTCCCGGATCGTGGCGGCGGTGCGCACGATGAGCCGGTGCGCGAGCGCCGGCTCCGCGAGGGCCTTGATGTCATCGGGGATCACGAAGTCGCGACCCGACAGCGCCGCGAACGCCTGGCCCGCCCGATACAGCGCCAGTGAGCCGCGAGGGGACGCCCCCAGGTACACGTCGGGGTGGTTCCGGGTGGCGTTGACCAGCCGCACGATGTAGTCCGAGATCGCCGAGTCGACGTAGATCTCGCGCACCCCAGCCTGCATCTCGAGCAGC
>DAOTUX010000235.1:0-1787 GCA_034436475.1 Chloroflexota bacterium
CCACCGGGAGCCCTGCGGCTGGTGCGGCTTCCCCCTCCGGGAACTGCTGGCGGCCTGTGACTGGGCCGTGGCGCGGAGCCGTTACGTGGTCGTCGACCTCATGGTCTGGCGCGGCGAGGACGGCTCCGTCTACCTGCGCGACACGCAGCGGTCGGGCATCTACGAGGACCCTGCCTGGTCGGCCCTCTGGACGCTGCCATCGTCAGAGCGGTCGCGGCGCATCCGGACTGTCCTCGAGCGGTCGAGGGACGGGATCGCGGCATGAGTCGACGCTGCACACGGAGGGACCCGCACAGCTGCACGCTCGGGCGTCACCTCGAGCCGGAGCGTCGGCTGTCCGAGCGCGACTTCCAGCGCCAAGTCCTCGACCTTGCCCGGATCCTCGGCTGGACCGCCTACCACCCGCTGCTGTCGAAGTGGTCCGAGCGTGGATGGCCCGACCTCGCGATGGTCCGCCCACCGCGACTCGTGTTCGCCGAGCTGAAGTCCGAGACCGGGCGAGCGACATCGCACCAGGAGCGCTGGCTCGGGCTTCTCGGCCTATGCCCAGGCGTCGAGGCCTACCTCTGGCGACCATCGGACATCGACTCCATCGCGACGGTGCTGCGATGAACCCGGTCCGCCTGCGCGTCCTCCCGTCCCCGGTCGTCCTCGACCGTTGCGGCGCCGCGCCACCAAGGTCCGTGAACCCCGTCGTCCTGGCGCTGGTGGTGGCGCTTCGAGACATCGAGGAGCGGCGGAGTCGAGGTAAGGTCGGACTCCCTCCCACCACCCGGAGGCCCGCCGCATGAAGCGTTCCCTGCCCCGCTCGCTCGACGACGTCGGCGGGATGCGGGCGGCTCGCTGGTTCCGGGAATCCACGGCCGGTCAGTGGGACAACTTCGGGCCCGACGCCCAGCGCGAGCAGCAGGACCGGGCCATCGGGAGGTATGGCCTCGTCGATGCCGGTCTCGAGTGGTCGGTGGCGTCGTCGGGCTGGACCTCGGCGTGGCGGACCGCGACCTGGGAGGCGATGGTCGGCGCCGCGAAGGCCGGTGCTTTCGACGTTCTGGTGGTCGGCTACGTCAGTCGCTTCCTGCGCAACCTCAAGCAGACCCTCATCGCCGTCGAGGACCACCTCCACGCCGCCGGCGTGGTCGTCCTGTTCGCGGACGAGCGCCTGCTGTCATCGGACCCCGGCAGTTGGGACCAGTTCATCCGGGAGGCGCACGAGGCCGAGGCCTACAGCCGGAAGCTCTCCAAGCGGGTCGGCGAGGGCTACGCCGCGAAGCGCCGACGGCTCGGGGTGCCGGGCGGTAACCGCGCCCCGTACGGGATCATCCGGGAGGGCAAGCCGTCCGTCCTGCGCGTCGACGAGGAGCGGGCCGCGGTCGTCATCCAGGCCTACACCCTCGCCGCAGCCGGGTCGACCGACTGGGAAGTCGCGACGCAGACGGGCCTCGCCAAGACGCACGTCGGGGAGCTGCTCACGAACCCGATCTACGCCGGGCGGCTCCGGACGGGGGAAGCAGCCGGCATCGCGCCGATCGTCGACCCCGCGCTGTGGTCGACGGTCCAGACGATGCGCGAGCGACGGCGGACCCGGGCGCCTGGCCGGATCGTCAAGCGCGCCTACGCCTTGCGCCTTCGATGCGCCTGCTGCAGCAAGTACCTCTACGGCGACATCGGCCGGTATCGGCACCCGGCCCCGACGTGCGAGGGATTCCTGGCGGCCAGGCCCGACATGCGCCGGCGGCGGCGCGGGTGCCGGGATGAGCATGACCGGCGGATCCAGGGCCACAGCTACC
>DAOTUX010000236.1:0-2586 GCA_034436475.1 Chloroflexota bacterium
CTGTCACGTACACGGGACCCAGCACGTCCGGCTCGGGCTGGGGCAGGATGACCACAAGCGCGGTCAGGCCGAACACCGGCCACAGCAACGCAGCCGCGGCCATGCCGATGGCGAGTGCCGCGGCCACCATCCCGGCGCCTGCCCCGAGGGCCAGCAGGTAGCAGACGGCAACGAGCCCGCCCGCGAGTACCCTCAGGAGCATCCGACCCGATGGTCGCCCATAGGCGGCGAGCGGTGGGCCCGATGCCGTCGGTCCGGCGAATGCCGCGGGCGTCGGGACCCCTGTCACCAGCCAGCAGCGCCCTGTCGCTCCGCCGGATCTTGCCGCAGGTAGGCCAGTCCGACGACGATGGCGAGCGCGACGATGAGCGCAGCCGAGGCAGCGAGCACAGTCGCGAACAGTACACGCGGCGACGAAGGTGCCTGGGGCGCCACGGCCGGGTCCACGACCTCAAGGATCTGGCGCCCCGTGGCGGGCGAGGCGGATCGCTCGACCAGGACCTGCGAGAGGGCGTTCGCCACGGTAGCAGCCTGCTCCGGGTCCTCGTCCGTCATGGACACGCTGATGAAGGGTGTGCTGAGGTTCGCAGTGACCAACAGCCGGGACGCGAGCGATGCCTCGTCGATCGCGAGGTCAGCTCTGCCGATGACCTCGGTGAGGACAGGGCGGGTCGTCGCGAGCACCGCGTAGGTCTGACCAAGCCGGACCGCCTCCAGCACGTCGCTCGAGGTCTGGTCCAGACCCAATCCGGAGGTGACCGCCAGACGCGCCTCCGAGGTGTACAGCCGCGTTCCCTGGTCCGAGATGACATACGCGGCCACGGCGGCCGTGAGCGTCACCAGCAGGATGCCCAGCAGCGCCGTCCAATGGCGTCCGAGCTCCCGCACCAGGGAGCGGCGAGGTGGCCGACTGGGCATGGCCGCCGGTGGCGGGGGCGGGCCCATCGCCCATGGCACAGGCTGCATCCGTCTCACACCACCTTCCTAGAATCGAGCGACATCCCTATCCGACGCGGCCGACCCCGTGGTGACCCACCTGCGAGGGTTGACCGCCGGCATCTCGACAAGGCATCGGCCACGGTGGCGCGGTCAACCGTGACTGGTTCATGGACTCGGCTCGGCGGTGCCGCTGCGAGGGCCGATGTCATCCGGCGATGGTCGTGGCGGCCAGTGTCGCGTCGCAGCCAGCCCCTTGTGCGCACGGCACGACGGATGATATCAGTGAGCATCACGGAGGATGCTCAGGGGTGTTCGGGTGGGGTATCCATCGCCCACCAGTACCGATTCGAGCAGGACCACGGCCATCGCACGCCCCGAGCGTCATGCAACCGCGCTCGCCCCGCCAGGCCACCATTGCCGCGGTGGCCAGTCGTGAGCACGCCTCGAGCGGCAGACTCCGGCGATCGTCGCCCGGGCGCACCATCAACACCATCTGTACCCCCGCCGAGGGGGAAGAGGTACTAGCCAATCGCGCCTCGACGGTATATCTTGGGTCTTGGCCTAGGCAGAGCAGCGTTGCGGACGACCCAGTACGTCAGCGCAAGCCGGCCTTGGCGCGACGGACCGATCGGGTGGGGACGCGAGCGGTCCTAACCCAGCGACATGTCCCCGGGGGCACTCTATTGGCGTACCTACGAACTGTTCGCCAAGGGGCTGGCCATGCCAATCTCGCGATGAGAGGCGCTGGCCGTACCCTGCGCCTTGGCGGCCCGATGCGACCCGCTGTGGCCGCCTTCGTCCGGCATATCCGTGGCCGGCATCTCCTCGTGGTGGACACCATCGGGATCGCTGCCGCGGCCTGGGTGACGATGGCCATTCGCTACGAGGATATCGGCGACATCGCGCACGCCGTCCCCTCGGTCCTGTACCTGATGGGCCTCCTCGTGGGCGTACGGACCGGGATTGACATCTGGCTGGGACTGTACGCACAGGATTGGCGCTTCGCGAGCGTGCCTGACCTCCAGCGCATCGTGGGCGCAGTGGTCCTGGGGACCTTGGTCGCCTTGGGTGTCTACCTCGTCACGGAGCGACTCCTGGGCGTGACTACCTACGGCATCCCCCGCTCCTTCTGGCCCATCGAGTTGCTACTCACGCTCACGCTCGTTGGCGGGGCACGATTCGGCATCCGTGCGCTGCACGACTTCGCCGCCTCCTCGCGTCTCCCGACAGCTGCCCCCAGCTCAACACTGCTCTATGGCGCCGGCGCCATCGGCGCCATGATCGCGCGCTCGGCGCGACGACTGCCCCAGGCGGGTGTGCTGCCACAGGGCTTCCTGGACGATGACCCGGCGCTCGCCGGGACCCGGGTCGCCGGCCTGCCGGTGTTCGGCACGCTCAACGATCTGCCCGCAGCCGTCGAGGCGACGGGTGCCAAGACCCTGCTGATCACTGCGTCCAACGCCTCGGGCACCAGGATCCGCCACATCATGGAGGCGGCGGCTGCCCTCAGGTTGGACGTGCGAACCGTCCCCTCCATGGTCGAACTGCTTGACGGCACCATCGATGCCCATCGAGTCCGCAAGGTGCGTGTGGAGGACCTGCTCCGCCGGCCCACCGCCACGGAGCACGGCGCCGAGGTGGGACAGG
>DAOTUX010000237.1:0-13081 GCA_034436475.1 Chloroflexota bacterium
ATGAGGAACGCGGCGAGGGTGGGCAGCATCGCGAACACGGCACCCGCGCTGGTCACCCCGAAGTTCACGGAGAAGTTGTTGGCGAACTGGGACAGGCCCAGCTCCATCGGGAACAGCCGGGGGTCGTTGAGGATGAGCAGCGGCCAGATGAACGCCGTCCACGCCTGGATGAACGCGAGGATGGCCAGCGCGGACATCGCGGGTGCGAGCAGCCGGGGCACGAGGCGGAGCATGATCCCGAACTCGCCCATGCCGTCGATGCGCGCAGCGTCGAGCAGCTCGTCAGGGACGCTCGTGAGCGTGTTCTGGCGCATGAAGAAGATGCCGTAGCTCATGACGAGGAACGGCAGGAACATGCCCATTGGCTGGTTCACGAGTCGCAGCGCGTTCATCTGCGTGAACAGCGGCACCATGTAGACCTCGAACGGCACGATCGCGGTCGCCAGGACCAGCATGAACAGGAGGTTGTTGCCGGGGAACCGGAACTTGGCGAAGATGTAGCCGGCGATGGTCGAGGTCAGCAGGATGAACACCGTCGAGACGATCGCGAAGACGAGGCTGTTCCACAGGTACAGGAACATCGGCGCGGTGGTGAACAGTTCCTCGAAGTTCTCGAGCGTCCATTGCTCCGGCAGCAGGCGCGGCGGCACGAACAGCAGCTCTGGCGCCGGACGCAACGAGGTGCTCACCAGCCAGAACAGCGGGAACACCATCGCGATGCCGCCCAGCAGCAGCACCACGATGAGCGCCCAGCGTCCGAGGTCCGCTCGGAGCGTCTCACGTCGGATGTTCATGTGCGCGCCCCCCGCAGGAACCGGAACTGGATGACCGTCAGCGCGAGGATCACCAGGAACAGGTACACGGCCTCGGCCGATGCGTACCCCATCTTGAAGAACCGGAACCCGTTCTCGAAGATGTCGTACACGACCACGCGCACCAGACGGCCTGGCTGGCCCTGCACATCGGATGCCAGCACGTACACCTGGGTGAACACGTCGTAGGACGCGATCGTGGTGATGACGATCACGAACAGCGTCACCGGTGCGAGCAGGGGCACCGTGATGTGCCGGAACTGGTGCCATCCCCCGGCACCATCCACGGCCGCCGCCTCGTGGTACTCGCGCGGGACGGCGCGCATGCCCACGAGCAGGATGATCATGTTGTAGCCGACCAGCTTCCAGGTGGACAGGATGATGACCGCGATGAGGGCCATGTTCGGGTCGCTCAGCCAGGGCTGCTTGGGGATGCCGAAGACGCCCAGGAACGCGTTGAGGACGCCGTTCTCGTAATTGAAGATCTCACGCCATCCGAGCGTCACCGGCACCATGGGCACGAGCACCGGGATGAAGTACAGGAACTCGATGAGCGAGCCCACCCGACCGCTGATGGCACGTGCGAGCAAGGCCGCCAGGACGAACGCGATGCCCACCGACAGGACGGTCGTGGCGAACGCGAAGATGGTCGTGTTGGTGAACGCGTTGATGAAGTTCCGGTCGGACAGCAGCTTGAGGTAGTTGTCGAGTCCCACGAACTTGGACGCGGGCTTGATGAGGTTCCACTCGAAGAAGCTCATCAGGAACGCCTGCGCCGTGGGCACGACGCGCAGGAACACGAACAGCGCCATGACCGGCGCGAGGACGATGGCCACGAACCGATAGCGCGCCCAGGCGCGGGGAGGGACCCGTCGCACGGCTGTCAGGGGGTTGGTCACCGAAGACGCCTCTGCTGGAGTGTCATGGGTGTCAGTGGGCGCCGCCGGCCATGGCCGGCGGCGCCCACGCTCACGGTGTCAACCGCCGTAGTGGCCGTTGTCCTTGAGGATCTGGTTGGTCTCCTCGGCCCAGCCGTTGAGGAGCGCCTGGATCGCCTCGGGGTTGCCGGCGAGGTTCGCGTAGTCGGCGTATCCCTGGACGAGATGCTCGGCGAGCTTGGTCTCGATCTCGTCGAACTCCGCGATGGGCGGGGTGACGGTCAGCTCGAGGTTCTCACGCCCGGTGAGGAAGCCCGAGAAGCCGGGGTTCTCAGCCAGCAGCTGCGTGTAGTCGAGCCCCTGGCGGGCGGGCAGCCAGCCGGAGATCTTGATGAGGTTCTGCTGCTGCTCCGGCTCGCGCAGGAACCGGATGAACTCCCAGGAGCACTCCGGATGCGGGGCCGCAGCAGGCACGAAGGCGCTCTCCACGGTCAGGATGTCGGCTGCCGGCGGCGCGACCGTGGCGTAGTGACCGACCAGGTCCGGGGCGCTGGTCGCGATCTCCGGGACGACCCATGACTCGCGCAGGAACTGGGCCGTGAGCTGCTTCTCGAAGGCCGCTGCGTCATGCTCGATGTTCTGGGAGTCGACACCGTCGCGGAGCATGTCGACGTACATCTGGAACAGCTTGACGCCCTCGGGGCTGTTGTACTCGGCGACCCACATGCCGGAGCCCTCGGGGGTCTCGCGGATGAGCGTCTTGCCGTCCTGCAGCAGCAGGATCCAGAACTTCTCGGCCACACCGCTGCCCTGGCCGCTCAGGCGGAGGCTCCAGCCCGAACGGGTGGTGGCGCCGGCCTCGTCGACCTTGAACGTCTTGTAGGCGTTGTCGAGGAGCGCCTGCATGGAGGTCGGCGGCTCGGTGATGCCGGCCTCGGTGTACATGTCCGTGTTGTAGAAGACCGCGGTGCCGCCGGTGAACAGGGGCAGGCCCCAGATGTCCTCGGCATAGCGGCCGTCCTGGACGACCGCCGGATGGTAGTCACCACCCGTCACCGCCGCCTCGAGGTCATCCGGCAGCGGCTGGAGCAGCCCCTCATCGATGAACCGGGCGAGGAAGTTGGTGGTCCGGATGACCACGTCCCCCGCCGTGTTGGTGGGCAGCGCGGTCACGAGCTTCTGCTCGAACCCGCGCAGGTCCGTGCTGAAGATGGTGAACGAGACGTTGGGATGCAGCGCCGTGAACGCCTCGCCGGCCTGCTTGTAGACCTCGTCGTTCTCGGGGTAGCCGCCCCAGATGTTGAGCGTGATGGGGTCGGTGCCGCAGGCGTTCGCATCCTGCTGGTAGGTGGCGTCGCCAACCGTGGAGCCGGTGGGTGCCGCCATCGCCGGGCCCCAGGCCATGGCGGCGACCGCGACCGACGAGCCAAGCACGAGCGCCTTGGTCCTGCCGTGAGCGCGAATCATCGTTTCCTCCTCTGTGCGATGCGAGTCCCAGAGACCTCAGGATTCCGACGTGCACCCCCTTGCATGCTGATCGGCCTGTGGCCGGAGGTCCTCACCACCGGCCATCCGACGGATCGGAGGATCCGTGACATCCATCAGCGCGTCGCCCGCGCCTGTGCCGTGGGCCGCGGGTGCGGCGACGCTCCGGTGGGCCACCGGCCGAGCCCGAAGGTGGTCGCCGGCCGACGCCGCGCCCGTGACGGCCCGAGCGCGGCCATGCGTGTCATGAGCAGCTCGCCGCCCTCGATGACATGCGTGCGCATCGCGGCCTCGAGCAGCTCCGGGTCGCGGAGCGCGACGGCGTCCGCGATGGGTGCGTGCTGGGCCACGAGCGTGGGCGCGTCCGCGGAATGGATCTGGTTGGTGAGCACGATCCGTCGTGACAGGACCGCGAGGTGCGACAACTGCGCCAGGAGCATCTCGTGGCCGCATCGCACGTAGACCGCGCGATGGAACGCGATGTCCGCATCCGCGACCGCCACCGGGTCGGGGGTGTCCTGGGTGACCACGTCCCGGAGGACCCGGAACGCCTCCGAGACATCCTGCTGGAACCCAGGGTCCGTTCCCGCGGCCTCGAGCGCCAGGCGTGCCGCATACGGCTCGAGCAGCGCGCGCATGCTGGTGATCTCCCAGGTCGCCCGCACCGACAGCTGGGACACGAACACGCCCCGTCGAGGCACGACCTCCACCAGACCGCTGTCCGCGAGCGCCCGCAGCGCCTCCCGAACCGTCCCCCGCGAGGTCTGCAACCGGGCGGCCAGCGCGACCTCGGGCATCCGCTGCCCGGGCGTCAGCGTCCCGTGGACGATCGCGTCCCGGATGTAGCTGGCGACGGCCGTGGTCAGGGTCTCCGGACGGCGAAGGCTCATGGTGGGCGCCCCTCCGTTCGCTCGATCGTCCGACAGTAAGACATCGGGCGCCCCGGGCGCAATCCCGGTCTCCGGAGTCGTGCGGGCGATGGCTGGGCGGCGTGGGTCCGCGCCGAGGATGACCATGGGCTACAGATGGGGGACCCGGTGGCGATACCGCTCGGTGATCGCCACGTTCGCCTCGTCGCCGCCGGGGCTGTTGCTGCTGCGCCAGATGGGCGGCTCGATGCCCCGTCGGGCGAGTTCGGCGACCGCCTCGAGCACGATCGCGTTGAGCGCGAAGGCGTTGACCATCGTGGACACCGGGCCCACCTTCTCGCTCACGCCCTCGAGCCGCATGACCGCGTCGCCCAGGGGCATCTTGGTGTCGATGACGATGTCCACCAGGTCGCACAGGTCCTTGCCGTTGGGATGACGGCTGGGATGTCCCTGGGGGAGCCCACGCTGGTTGGCGATGGACGTCACGCCGATGCTCACGAGGCCTCGCTCGCGGGCGATGAGGGCCGAGTCGATGGTCGCGGAGTTGATGCCGTAGGCGTTACAGATGATGAGCACGTCGCCCTCGGCCATCTCGGGATGGCTCAGGATGGCGCGGGCGTAGCCGGGGGTGCGCTCGATGGCCATGGAGCGGGCCGACCCGTTGCCCAGGTAGAAGCCGTCATCGAGGAACGAGACCACGCACGCGAGACCGCCGGCGCGCGAGAAGACCTCCTCCGCGCCGATCTGCGAGTGGCCCCCGGGCCCGATGACGTAGACCAGGCGATCCTGCGCGATGCGCTCGGCGAGCAGGGCGCCAGCGCGCGTGATCGCGGCACCCTCCTCGGCAACGATCCGGCCGAGCAGCTCGGTCGCCTGTGCGAGGTAGGTGTGGTACAGCGGCTCGCTCATCGGGTCCCCTCCGTCCTGTCCGTGGTGTCGTCGCGAGGCCTCATGCCGGCGGGGCCAAGGCCCCGAGCGCGATGGTGGCCTCCACCAGGCGCTCGCCCTCGCCGGGCACGAGCACGCTCGCGTTCGGCTCGTAGCCGCCCACCGCGAACGCGTCCTGCGTGGGGATGTAGCCCACGGTCCCATCACACAACGCGGCGATGCAGGTCGCGTCGTCACCGAGCGCCGCCCGGATGCGCTGGCCCAGCGCGACGAACAGCTCGCCCGCCACGCCCACGTGGAGCAGCGGACCGAGCGCCAGGGCGCTCACACGGAGCCTGACGGGGCCGTCACGCTCGGGGTCGGTGGCCTGGAGGGCGAGCAGCTCCGCGTACGCCGCAGCGACCAGGGCGTGATACGTCGCGTCGGGGGTGAGGGCCGCTTCCGAGACGGCCGTGGCCGTCGCGCGTGCCTGCTCTGCCACCCGACGGGCCGCCTCGGCATCCGGGAGCGGCTTGCGCCGGAGCTCCAGGACGCGCGCGTCCCCCCAGGCGCGCCCCGATGGGCTCGGCACCAGGGACGCGCGCACGGCGATGGCCACGTCCGCGAGCGCGCGGCCGTACCGCTCCGCGGACTCGAAGGTGCGCCACGGGACCACCACGCCGACCATGCTCCCCTCGGGCGAGTAGCCGCCGGGGTTGACGTCCCCCTGGGGACCGGTGGAGAAGATGGTCACGCCGCCCACCGCCTCGTCGACGATGCGGCACAGGACGCCTGGGTAGTCCGCGGAGTACAGCGTGTTGTCGGGGCCCAGGGTGGTCGGGTGACAGCCATAGTTGACGTGGGTCGCGATGGGCACGCCGTCGGTCCCATCGAAGCGCGTGACCGTGACCCGGTCGTCCACGGGCCCACCATCGGGGCGCCGGTTGGCGCCGATGCCCTGCACGTGGCCGATGCCCACGGCCGCCACGGCCTCGCGACGCTCGCGCCAGGCCCGCTCCACGACCTCCGCGATCCGGTCGCCGATGGTCTGCTCTGCCGCCGAGGGACGGTTGAGGTCCGGCCCGCTGTGCGTGTGGGTCCCCACCAGCTGGAGTCGCGCGCGGGTGATCCCGGTGCGCGCCTCGACCTCGGCCGCGACCTGGCCCTGGAGGCGCGGCAGCACCTGGAGCAGGTCCGTGACCACCAGCGCGACCGTGGTGCCGTCGTCCCCCTCCACCACCAGCGCCCGCGCGTGGAGCGGGTCATGCACCCCGCTGGCACCCGACACCCGTGCCCCATAGCCCTCGAGGTCCATCCCCAGGGGAGGGGTGATGTCGACTCTCGCTGCCCCCACCCTCATGCCACGTGCCCCCCGATGGCGACCTCTCGGCCCGTCCGGCTGGACTCGTAGGCGGCCGTGATGAGCTCCACCGCGTCACGGCCGTCCTGCGCGCTCACCATGGGCCGACGACCCGCCCGAACGGCGTCCACCAGGTCGGCGTACTGCCGCAGGTACCCCGCGGAGCTGGTGCCCCAGGTGCGGGTGACGGGCACACCCCCCGCCGTCTCGTCGCGCGGGTCGTCCGCGGCCTCGTCGCGCTCGGGCGGTGCCTCCACTCCGGGGACGTCCCACTCCGCGACCGTGGCACCGGTGAGCCGGACGTGCCCGCGGTCGCCGTAGACCCGCAGCTCCACGGGCTGCTCGGGGCTCACGCAGGTGGTGGCGCTCATGCTGCCCAGGGCGCCGCTCGTGAACCGGATGGCCATGACCGCGGTGTCCTCCGCCTCCATGACGTGGCCCAGCGTGGCGACCTGGCCTGACACCGCGACCGCGGGCCCGCCGATCCAGCGCATCAGGTCGATGGTATGGATGGCCTGGTTCATGAGCACGCCGCCATCGAGGGTGACAGTGCCGCGCCACGCGGCACTGTCGTAGTACGACTGGGGGCGCAGGTAGAGGCCCTCGCCCATGACCAGGGCGACCTGGCCGAGCTGCCCCGCGTCCACCGCGGCCTTGAGCGCCCGGACCGCGGGCTCGAACCGACGCTGCGAGACCACTGCCGCGACCAGGCCGCGCGCCCGGGCCTCGGCGACGACGGCGTCCGCGTCGGACACCGTGAGGGCAACCGGCTTCTCCACGAGCACGTGCTTGCCGGCGCGCAGCGCGGCCAGCGCCTGCGCAGGGTGGAGGCCCGACGGCGAGCAGATGGTCACCACGTCGACGTCATCGCGGGCGATCAGCTCCTCGGGGTGTGTCGTCCACGGGACGCCCTGGGCCTCGCCGGCGGCACGTGCGCGTGCCTCGGATGCGCTCGCCACGGCGACCAGACGCGTCGAGGGGAGCGCCTCGATGGCCTCGAAGTGCTGGGTGGAGATCGCCCCCGCGCCAACCAGGCCGATGCCCAGCGGGTCGGTCACGCGCGCGCCCCGGCGACCTTGGCCACCGCCTCGGCGACCTGGTCGAGGTCGTCGTGGCTGCCCATGAGGATGGGCAGCGCGAGCATCAGCACCTCATGGTCCGCGGCCCGCTCGGCGTTCGGGCAGGCAACCGGCTCGGGGCCACCCAGGCGGGCGACCTCCTCGCGCACGGCCTCGTTGCGATTGAGGGGCACGTAGCCGTGGAAGTTGGGGATGCCCTCCGCCTTGAGCGCGGCCGAGAACGCGAGCTTGGGCAGGCCGCCGTCCCTCTCGCCCAGCCAGCGGAAGTGATACGAGTACCAACTGTGCGCGGTCACGCCGTCGGGAACCCGCAGGGGCTCCACTCCCGGGATCTCGGAGAGCCGCGACGAGAGGTACGCGGCGCTCTCGGTCCGATGCGCCTGCTGGGCAGGGAAGCGACGCATCTGCTCCAGGATGAGCGCGGCCTGGAACTCGGTGAGACGCAGGTTCCAGCCCAAGCGGACATGCTCGTACCATTCGCCGCCCTTGCGGCGCCCGACGTTGCGGTAGGACCACAGGAGTTCCTCGAGCGCCGGGTCATCGGTGACCATCATGCCGCCCTCGCCCGCATTGATGGCCTTGGACGACTGGAAGCTGAACGTGCCCACGTCACCGATGGCGCCCACGGGCCTGCCGCGCCAAGCCGCGCCATGCGCCTGGGCGGCGTCCTCGATGACCCGCAGGCCGTGTCGCCGCGCGGCTGCCATGACGCCGTCCATGTCCGCGGGCGACCCCGCGTGATGGACCGGGATGATGGCCCTCGTCCGGGGCGTCACGGCGGCGTCGATGAGCGCTGGGTCCAGCAGCAGGGTCTCGGGGTCCACGTCCACGAACACCGGGATGGCGCCAACCATGAGCGCCGCGCTGGCAGTGGCGATGAAGGTGTAGGGCGGCACCAGCACCTCATCACCGGGCTCGATGCCGACCGCCTTGAGCGCGACCGACAGCGCCAGGGTGCCGTTGACGCAGGCGACACCGTGACGGGCGCCCTGGAAGGCCGCGAACTCCTGCTCCAGGCGCGTCACGAAGGTCCCGTCGAGCGAGCCCCAGTGACCCGACCGCAGTGCGGCGAGCAGGGCCCGCTCCTCCTCCTCGCCCCACACCGGCCAGCCGCCGAACGGAGCGGTCCGGACGGGTGTGCCCCCATGGATGGCAAGTGTCGTGGAGGTGGCGGTGGCGGTCATCTGGATCCCTCCGATCAGGAGCGTGCGACCTGCGAGGCGGCCGCCTCGTCCAGGAACAACGTCGCGTCCGGGTGCTCGCGCAGCGCGGACGCGGGACAACTGGTGGCGATGGGCCCGTCAAGCGTGGCGGCGACCGCCTGGGCCTTCTGCGGACCGGGCACCGCGAGCGACACGACTCGGCTCGCGAGCAGCGCGGACATGGTCACCGTGAGCGCCAGCGTGGGCACGTCCTCGAAGCGCTCGAAGGCGCCGTCACGGACCTGTTGCCTGCGGCTCGTCTCGTCGATGAGCACCGGCTTGACGACCAGCGGGTCATGGAAGTCCGCTACGTGCGGGTCGTTGAACGCGACGTGCCCGTTCTCACCGATGCCCAGGAGCGCCAGGTCGATGCCGCCATCGGCCAGGAGCGCGCCGTAGCGCGCCGCCTCCGCCTCCGGCCCCGCGGGGTTGCCGCCATCGAGGCGCTCCACGCGACCGGGCCGGACCACGTCCCAGATGCGATCCTGGAGCCACTGCCCGAAGCCCTGGGGATGTCCCTCGGGCAGGCCCACGTACTCATCGAGATGGAACGCGTCCACACGCGACCAGTCGATGTCGGGCTCCCGTGCCAGCTGTCCGAGTGTCTCGAGCTGCGACGCCGCAGCCGCGAAGATGACGCGCACCCGCCCCTGTGCCGCGAGCAGGTCCCGCAGCCGCCGTGCCGCGTGCGCACCCGCCGCCGCGCCCAGGGCGGCACGGTCGGGGAGGACCTGGACTCGCAGGTTGCCCCGCACGAACGCGGTCACGCCCGCTCCGGGACGAACACCACGAAGAACACGTAGTCCAGGGGCTCGGTGCCCGTGTTGGTGATCTCATGCTGGGTGCCGAGGGGGATCATCACGAAGCTGCCGGCGGACACCTCGGTCCGGACCCCGTCGAGGACCACGTGCCCGGACCCGGTCACGACGTGGTAGATCTGGTCCTCATCGAGGTGCGTATGCGCGGGCACCGTCTGGCCGGGCCAGACGCGCACGCAGGTCACGTTGAGCCGGCCCGTCTGGAACACCTGCCGGTAGTCGGCGTAGGCCTCCGGGCTGACCTCGAGGTCCTCGAACCGCCTGATCATGCTGCCTCCGATGGTTGTCGTTCGTCGCGCATGTCAGTCGCGGATGGCGCGCGCCTGGCCGGTGACCCGCCCCGTGCGCACGGCGTCGAAGTCCCAGCCATTGGTCGCGCACATGACCCGGACATGGCCGTCCCACGTGGGCTCGTCGGCGGGTGGGCCGGCCGTGAAGCAGTCGACGCTCAGGTAGACGAATCGGGAGTCCCCGACGCACGAGACCTGGTGGGGGACACCGGGGGGCGTGCGCACGAAGTCGCCCCGCCGGAGCGGGTGACGCTCCGCGGCGTCGGGCCCGATGCCCAGCTCGCCTCGACCCTCGAGCACGAAGAACACCTGCTCCGCGTCGCTGTGGACGTGGATCGGCGGCGCCTCGCCCGGCTCCAGGATCACGAAGAACGCCTCACTCGCCGCCCCGTCCGCACGGTCCATGAGCAGGTCGTTGGTGTGGGTCGGGAAGCGATAGCGGATCGCGTCCTCGGCATGGAACACGTACTGCGTCAAGGGACCCCACACCTCCGGCGTCGATCGTGCCCGCTGGTCGCTCCAACGGTCGATTGTCCTACAGTAGACTACTCATCACGGCGCCCGCAAGTGGCCGGGAGGGGAGGCACGCATGTTCGATCTGCGCGACAGGGTCGTGGTCGTGATCGGTGGCACCGGCGTCCTCGGGGGCGCCCTGTGCCACGGCCTCGGCAGGGCGGGCGCGGCGGTCGCGGTGATGGGCCGCTCGCGGGAGCGCGCCGACGCGCGCGTGGGGGCGCTGGAGGCGGAGGGCGTGCGTGCCATCGGCATCGTCGTGGACGCGACCCAGCCGGAGAGCGTGGAGGCGGCGCGGCGCGAGGTCGAGGCGACGCTGGGCCCGGTCGATGTCCTGGTCAACGCGCCGGGCGTCAACAGCGCGACGCCCTTCTTCGACATCACGCTCGAGGAGTGGCACGCGCTCATCGACGCGAACCTGACGTCGGTGTTCGTGGCGTGCCAGCGGTTCGGTCGGGCCATGGTCGCGGCAGGGCGGGGTGGCTCCATCATCAACTTCTCGTCCGCATCATCCGGGCCGCCCCTGTCACGGGTGCTCACGTACTCGGTCGCCAAGGCCGGCCTCAACAACCTGACCCAGTACCTCGCCCGGGAGTTGGCGCCCCACCGTATCCGTGTGAACGCCATCGCGCCAGGGTTCTTCCCCGCCGAGCAGAACCGCCGGCTGCTCGATGCGGAGCGTCTCCGCGCGATCATGGCTCACACCCCCGCGGGCCGCCTGGGCGAGCCCGACGAGCTGGTCGGGACGGCCATCTGGCTGGCGTCGGAGGAGGCCTCGGGGTTCGTCACCGGCGCCATCGTGCGCGTGGACGGCGGCTTCAGCGCGATGACCATCTGATGTCCCTGGCGGCCCTCCCGACCAGCGGTCGTGCCGGGGCGCTGCATCGGATGTCACCCGATCGGCGTGGGGCCGCCATCTACCTCATGGCGAGCCTCGTGTTCGTGTGCACCGACTCGCTCGCCAAGGTCCTGCTCGTGGATGTGCCGCTCGTCCCGCTCCTGTTGGGGCGCAACCTCGCCTACTTGGTCGCCGTGGTGGCGCTCATGGGCGGACGGTCTCCGCGACGCCTCCTGCGGACCTCGCGACCCTGGACCCAGGCGACCCGTGGGCTGCTCATGTTCGCCTCGATGGCGACCTGGTTCTGGGGCCTCTCGCTGTTGCCGCTCGCGGAGATGAGCACCCTGTCTGCCACGGCACCGCTCATCACCGTGGCGCTCGCCGGGCCGTTCCTGGGCGAGCGGGTGACCCGGACCGCGGTCCTGGGCGCCGCCATCGGGTTCGCCGGCGTGGTGCTGATGGTGGGTCTCGACCCGGCGCATCTGGAGGTCGCGATCCTGCTGCCCCTTGCCAACGCGGCCATCCTCGCGGTGTTCTACCTGCTGACCCGGGACCTGCGTGACGAGCCCCCGGCCGTCACGATGCTCTTCTCGGGGCTCTTCCCGCTGGCGGCCAGCGCCGTCCTGTTCGTGGCCGTGCCGTTCGAGCGCTCGCCCACGCCGCCAGAGTGGCTGGGCATCGCGATCGTGGGTCTCCTGGCGCTGCTGGCCCACCGGCTGATCGTGGCCGCCTACCGGTGGGGGCGGGCGAGCGTCCTGGCGCCCATGGGCTATCTGAGCGTGCTGTGGGCGTTCCTCGTCGGGGCGCTCGTGTTCGCGGAGCCCGCGACGCCCCAGGGCATCGCCGGCGCGATGGCGATCGCGGCGGGCGGCATCCTCGCGCTCCGGGTCCCGGCCACGCGGCGCGGCGATGCCCGGGCGATCGTGGACCACGCCGTGCCCGTCGTGGACGCGGAGGAGGCGGGTCCGTTCGGGGACGACGTCGTGGGAGCCGATGTCGTCGCCGTCGGGACGGGGGAGGCTCAGCCGACCAGCGCCGCCAGATAGGCGAGGTTGTGCCGCTGCCCCGCCACGAGCTGGGGGCGCGTGACGTCGGGCGTCAGGGCGGTGTCCTGCTCCACCACCAGCCACCCCCGATAGCCGACCGAGGCGAGGGCCGCGACGCATCCGGGGATGTCCGAGTCGCCCTCGCCCAGGGGACAGAAGACGCCGCGCTTCACCGCTCCCACGAACCCCTCACCCTGGGGCAGCTCGTCGAGCACGCGCGTGCGGCAGTCCTTGATGTGCACGTGGTGCAGGGCGCTCGCATAGTCGCGCACCCGCTGGGCCGGGTCCGCGCCGCCGTCCCGGAAGTGGCCGGTGTCCAGGCACAGCCCCACGATCGAGGGGTCCAGGGCCTCCATCAGGCGCTCGATCTCGGCGTCGGTCTCGATGTAGGTGCCGGCGTGCGGGTGGATGACGGCGCGCAGCCCGAGCGAGGCCACCAACTCCCCAGCCCGGTGGAGGTTGTCCACGAGCGTGCGATGGCGACCGGCATCCAGCCACGTCTCCGGATGCCGGGCGACTTGTCCCGACCAGCGGAGTCGGTCGGGCTCGTCCACGGCCTCGCACAGCACCGCGAACGGGTGCGACCCCTCGGGTGACGCCGCGCGGAGGTGGGTCACCTGCTGGCGCAGCCACTCCCGGTCCGCCGGTGCGCGGTCGGCGCGACTGAGGTGCTGGGGCAGGAACGCCCCCACGAGCGCCAGGCCCCGTCGCTCGAGCCGAGCCCGGGCCTCCGCGCCCGTGCCGAGGTAGCCGGGCGCGCCGAGCTCGGTGCCCGCGTACCCGATGCCCAGCATCCAGTCGAGCATCTCGTCGGGGGCCGGCATCCAGGCATCGTCCGCGACGACCTCGTCGACGCCGAACGAGCAGGGGGCGCTGGCGATGCGCATGTCGGAAGCTGACGGGGACATGATGGGACCTCCTCGGGCGCGTGCGCTCGGCTTCAGGGGGTGATGATGACCTTGGTGACACGGCCCGACCGCAGCCGTGCGATGCCGTCGCCCACCTGGTCGAGCGGGATCACGTC
>DAOTUX010000238.1:0-1985 GCA_034436475.1 Chloroflexota bacterium
ACCGGCTGGGAGCCAATCACCCCCTACGCCCGCCAGATCGAGGCGTTGGATGCCCTCCAGCCCGACGACCTGGTGGTGGCCACAGTCGGCAACGACCCCGGCTGCGGGCTCTGGGGCGAGCTGTTCTCGACCGCGGCTCGCGCGCGAGGAGCCCGCGGGGCCCTCGTCGACGGCAACATCCGGGACACCGCGAAGGTGTCAGCGATGCAGTTCCCGGTCTTCAACCGTGGCTTTAGCCCAGTCGACTCGTACGGCCGGACCGAGGTCGTGCCCGGCGTCACGTCGGTGACGGTGGGGGCCGTGGAGGTGCGCACTGGCGACCTCGTGTTCGGCGACCTCGATGGCGTCATCGTCGTGCCCGGGGAGTCCGCACCCGAGGTGCTCCGCATCGCGTTCGAGAAGCAGGCGGCCGAGGACACGATGCGGGACGAGTTGCGGGCAGGCTCGCTGCTCAGAGACGCCTTCCAGCGCCACCGGGCCCTCTAGCGGGGGCTGGCGGCCCGCGGGCCGCCGCATGCTCCCCACCGAGCCACGGGGGCGGTCTCAGCCCCGTCCGATGAACGGCATCCCGGTCGCGATGAGGGTCATCGACTGGACGTTGGCCTCGAGCGGGAGTCCAGCCATCATGACCACGGCTCGCACGACGCTGTCCACGTCCATGGTGGGCTCCGGCCGGATCGACCCATCCGCCTGGAGGACGCCCATCGATTCGGCGACCGTCTGGTCGGTCCTGGCGTTGCCGAGGTCGATCTGTCCGCAGGCGATGGTCGATGTCCGGCCGTCGAGAGCCGTGGCCTTGGTCAGGCCGGTGATGGCGTGCTTGGCGGCGGTGTAGGCCGCTGAGTGCGGTCGCGGCACCTGCGCCGCGACCGACCCGTTGTTGATGATCCGACCGCCTCGTGGCTGCTGACGCTTCATGATCCTCACGGCCTGCTGCGTACACAGGAAGGCGCCCGTCAGGTTGACATCGATGACGCGACGCCAGTCGTCAGGGTCGATCTCGTCGACGGGCGACGTCGGGGCCCAGGCGCCGGCGTTGTTGAACAACAGGTCGAGCCGGCCGACCGCTCCTCGACGAGCCGGAATGCGGCGGCGACCTGATGGGGGTCGCTGACATGGACGACGATTGGCGTAATCGAGCCCGGTGCTTCGGAACCGGCCGCTGACTCGACGAGCCGACCGAGCCGTCGGCCCCAATGACTATCGCCTCCCAAGCCAGCGCCTCGAGCTCCGTATACCGCGTCGGGAGAGTCGTGCTGGCTATCGCATCCCATCATACCATATGGGTATTATGAGACCCATGGCATTCATGCCCGGCTGACGCCGGTCATGAGCTTCGAGGTCGCCCGATGAAGGAGCTGTACCCGCTGTTCGGGGTCGTCGCGATCCCGCAGACGCCATTCGACGAGGACGGCCAGGTCGACATGGAGTCCCTCGGCCGATCGCTCGAGGACCGCATCAACGCGGGCGTGAGCGGGATGCTGGTCCCGGTCGTCGCCAGCGAGGTCGGTCGCCTCACGACCGAGGAGCGCCACGCCATCGTGCGCGCCGTGGTGGGGCAGGTCCCCGGGTCGATCCCGGTCATCGTCGGATGCAGCTCCGAGGACCCGCGCGAGGCGCGCGCGATGGCCGAGTTCGCGATGGCCGCCGGCGCCGACGGCGTCCTCGTCCAGGTCCCGTTCCCGATCATCCGCGACGAGCCGGCCGTGTTCGACTTCTTCCGGACGGTCTGCGAGGCAGAGCCGTCGATGCTGATGATCCAGGACCTCGAATGGGGGGCTCCGGGCCTGCCGGTCGACACGATCGTCCGCCTGTTCGAGGAGATCGACGCGTTCCGCTGCATCAAGGTGGAGACGGTGCCGGCCGGCAGCAAGTACACCGCCGTGCTGGAGGCGACCGGTGGCCGGCTCAACGTCTCGGGCGGCTGGGAGATCCCACAGCTCATCGAGGCGCTGGACCGGAGCGTCCACGCAATCATGCCCGGC
>DAOTUX010000239.1:0-2051 GCA_034436475.1 Chloroflexota bacterium
CGCCGCGATCGCGGCCGCACTGTTGCTGACCGCCATCCCCGTGGCGGCCCAGGCCCCCGAGCAGCCGCCCGCCGGCACGGTGCTCGTCATCGTCGGCGTGTCCGATGGCCTGACGTGGGTGCCGCTCAGCGACTCAATCATCGTCCCGCCCATCGCGTGCGACCCGGGAGGTGGTTCGTGACCTTGCGCTTCAGCGGAGGCCGCGATCCCGAACGGCGCGCACTGGTCGAGGCCGGCACATGGCGCGGACCCCAGGCGGCCAACATCCCCGAGGCGATGCGCGAGTACCGGAAGACGGCCACCACGTTCGCGGTGCGCATCGACGAGCCCTTCGAGGTCGAGACGCTCGAGGGAACGATGGTCGGCCAGCCCGGCGACTACCTCGCGTGCGGCGTGGCCGGCGAGCTCTACCCGATCGACGCGGTGGTCATGGCCGCGTCCTACGAGGTCGTGCGGTGATGGCATCCGAGTCGTATCCCCGCGAGACCCACGAGCGCGTCATCCTGCCGCTGCTCGACAGGTACCAGCACCTGCTCAGCCTGTCCGACTGGGACATCCGCTTCGACCCCACCCCACCCAGCGAGGGCACCCGGGCCGAGGTGGACGGCTGGGCCATGAAGCGCATGGCTGCCATCCGCATCGTCCCGGATGCGCCCATCGAGGCGCTGCCCCGTCTCGTGGTGCATGAGCTGCTCCACCTGTGGCTGGCCCAGCTCGAGGACCTGGCCGCGCCGCTGATGGCGTTCACCCCGCCCGGTGCCGACGACACCTTTCGCCAGGCGTGGGACCGGATGGAGCACCAGCTGATCCACGTGCTCGAGGGTGCGCTCACCGGTGATGCGCACCTCGAGTGGGGCGAGGGCTCGCCCGAGTGGACGCGCCCCTGGCAGTGCGAGTGGCAGGAGCAGCGGTGGGCGCAGCAGGCGGGATCGTGTTGTCCGGTGCACGTGGGCACGGGCGAGGCGTGCGCGTGAGTGGTGCGCTCCACCGTCTGCCTGGGCTGCGGCGAGCCGACGTCGAACGTCGGCGGCCGTTGCGCGCGCTGCGCTGGTGGGTTGCGAAGGACCCGCGGCGGGCACCGGTACGCCGACCCGCGGTACCGCCGCATGCGCGACCGGGTGGTCGCCGATCACCGACGACGCCACGGCCCTGTCTGTCCCCGATGTGGTGGCCGGGAGGATCCGCGCGACCCAGGCTCGCGACTCTCGTTCAACCACGACGTGACGATGAGCAACCCGGGTGCCGACATCCTGGGATCCGGCACGGTGATGTGCGTCCGCTGCAACAGCCGCCAGCTGCACCGCGATCGCCCGGACCTGGCGCGGCGGCGAGCGCGGCCATGACGGGGGGTGCCCTCAAAACGGGCCACGCTGCTGGTGACCGGGCTCCCGCGCCCTCCGACTGGCTACGGGTCTGGAGCTTCCGCCCTTCCGTCGGGGGTGCTCCCTGATGGCGGGCGTCGGCCCGGCCCCGGCCGAGGATCGCCAGCGCTCCAACGAGCCCGCGCGCGGCGACTGGCAGCCCGCGCCCGGGGTCGGCTGGCAGCATGGTGACATCCCAGCGTGCCCCGCGCGCGGTGCGGCCGCGGCCGAGACGTGGCAGACCTGGTTCCGGTCGTGGTTCGCCTCGTACTGGACCGCCGAGGAAATGCCGAACCTGCGCCTCGCGATCAAGCTGTGGGCGCTGTCTGACTCCGGGAAGGCGACCGGCGCCGAGCGGACCGCCTACATCCGCCTCGCCGACGACCTTGGCATCACCCGGAAGGGCCAGCAGGACCGCCGCTGGAAGCGTCCACTGCAGCTGACCGCCTCGCCGTCCGATCCGACCGCCGCGGCGCCGGAGGACTTCGATCCGCGGCAGGCCTACGGCCACCTCCGATCGGTGAAGTGACGGTCTGGTGAGTGGCGACCGACTCCCCGACCCTCGGCTTCCTCGTGCTGGGGTGGATGGCCCGGTACCTGTCGAACCCGCGGGACGACATGCTCCCCTACCGGCCGGCCGAGTGGCAGGCTCGCCGCACCCTGCGCTGGTTCGAGCTCGACGCGCCGGGG
>DAOTUX010000240.1:0-2848 GCA_034436475.1 Chloroflexota bacterium
CGAGCAGATCACCGACAGCCTCCCCTTCTTCACCGACACGGGCCGGCTCAACAGCTACTGCGACATCCCCGAGGCGCTCGAGGCCGGCGAGAACTTCATCGTCCATCGTGAGGGCCCCGAGGCGACGCCGTACCTGCCGAACGTCATCGTCAGCTCCAACCCGCTCGTGCGACCCGACGACTTCGGCATCCCCGAGGATCACATGGGCTGGGAGGAGCGGACGGTGCGCAACATCCGCAAGCCCTGGGCGGAGGTGAAGGGCACGTCGAACCCGCTCTGGGACGCAGGCTATGACCTGTACTGCCTGACACCCAAGACGCGCCACCGGGTGCACTCGTCGTGGAGCACGTCGGACTGGTCGCTGCTGTGGGACTCGAACTTCGCCGACCCGTATCGGGCCGACCCACGGACGCCCTGGGTCGGCGAGCACCAGCTCCACATCCACCCCGACACGGCGCGCCGGCTGGGCATCGAGGACGGTGACTACGTGTACGTCGACGCGAACCCCGCCGATCGGCCGTACGTGGGCTGGAAGCCGGACGACCCCTTCTATCGCGTCGCCCGGCTCATGCTCCGCGCGAAGTACAACCCGGCCTACCCGCCCGGCATCGTGATGGCCAAGCACGGACCGTTCCAGGCCACCGAGCGGTCGGTCAAGGCCCACGAGTCCCGCCCGGATGGGCGCGCCCTGTCGGAGGGGACGGGCTACCAGGCGAACCTGCGCTATGGCAGCCAGCAGTCGGTCACGCGGGACTGGTCGATGCCGATGCACCAGACCGACAGCCTGTTCCACAAGGCCAAGGACACGACGGCCTTCGTGTTCGGCTACGAGAACGACAACCACGCCCTCAACACGGTGCCCAAGGAGACGCTCGTCAAGGTCACCCGGGCGGAGCCGGGCGGCCTCGGCGGGACGGGTCGCTGGAAGCCCGGCACCACGGGGATGTCGCCCGGCAACGAGTCGGACCTGATGCGCAGGTACCTCAGCGGGACGCTCGGCCCGAGGGCCGTCCGATGACGCGCCAGGCGCTGCCCATGCTCGGCCCGAGCGGCGTCACCAAGGACGCCGAGCCGGACGACCCGATGGAGCTGGTGGGGGTGCCGGTGCCGGTCGACGAGACGACCTTCGACGACATGGCCCGCTGCCTCGTCGAGGAGTACGTCCGGGACGGCTGGGCCGACGAGCGTCTCCTGCCGCTGTTCCGATCGCCCTTCTACGCCGGGCTGCACGTGATCTGGCGCCGGCGCGGCGACGCTTGGGTGCGTGCCCTCATCGACGAGGAGCGCCGTCGCTGGCGCCGACCGAACCCGTCAGCGAACGGAGGCGCCTGATGCCCGAGGTCCGCAACTGGCAGCTCGGCCGAACCATGTCGTACCCGTACGCGGAGCACCACCCGGAGCACCAGTTCGCGTTCGTGTTCAACATCAACCGCTGCATCGCCTGCCAGACCTGCTCCATGGCATGCAAGAGCACCTGGACGTTCTCGAAGGGCCAGGAGGCGATGTGGTGGAACAACGTCGAGACCAAGCCGTATGGGGGGTATCCCAACCACTGGGACGCGCGCCTGCTGGGCATGCTCGACGAGGCCCACGCGACGGCAGGCGTCGAGCCATCCTGGGCAGGCGAGGGTGGTGATCGCGAGGCGCCCTACGGCACGTACGACGGCCTCACCATCTTCGAGGCGGCCGCCCTGGAGAAGCCCCAGCTCCAGCAGGCGCTGGGCTATCTGCCCGCCGACGAGGACTGGCGGGCGCCCAACATCTTCGAGGACGTGACCCCGGCCGGTCGGCCCGCCCCCGGCAGCCTGGGCCTGGAGGCCGAGGGCGCCACACTGCCGGAGCACACCGCCTGGTTCTTCTACCTCCAGCGGCTGTGCAACCACTGCACGTACCCCGCGTGCCTCGCGGCGTGCCCTCGCCAGGCGATCTACAAGCGCCCCGAGGACGGTGTGGTGCTCATCGACCAGGAGCGCTGCCGCGGCTACCGCAAGTGCGTGGAGGCGTGCCCCTACAAGAAGTCGATGTATCGACCGACCACGCGCGTGAGCGAGAAGTGCGTCGCCTGCTACCCCCGCCTGGAGGGTCTCGACCCGGCCAGCGACGGGGTGCCCATGGAGACCCGGTGCATGACGGCATGCCCCGGGCGCATCCGGCTCCAGGGTCTCGTCCCGGTCGCCCCCGACGGGACATGGGCCGATGACCGCCAGAACCCGGTCACCTTCCTGGTCCGTCATGAGCAGGTGGCGCTGCCCCTCTACCCCCAGTTCGGCACCGAGCCGAACGGCTTCTACATCCCGCCCCGCTGGGCGCCCCGGCCGTACCTCCGTCAGATGTTCGGCCCCGGGGTGGACGCGGCGATCGCGCGCTACCGGGCGCCGTCCCGCGAGCTGCTCGCGGTGCTCCAGCTGTTCCGCGCGAGCCAGCGGGTGATCTTCCGGTTCGAGATCGAGGAGGGACCCTTGGTCTTCGAGACCGAGATCGACGGCCAGCCCTGGGCGATGTATGACGACACCGTGATCGGGTTCGACAAGCTCGGTCGGGAGGTCGTGCGTCTGAGCGTGGAGGAGCCGGTGCACGAGCGCCCGGCGCCACGCCCGAACTCGATCTGAGATGTCCGCCCCGACGACGGCCGTCACGGTCGCGAGCGACGCGCTCGATCGTGCGCTGGCCCGCGTGGATGCCTATCGCGTGCTCGCGGCGCTGTTCCGTGACCCCGACGACCCGGGCGCGGAGCCCACGCCGGGCATCGGCGTCCTGCGGTCCGCGGCGACGCGTCTCGGCTCCGGCGTCGCACCCGGGGCGTGGGCCGAGGTCCGACACATCGCACGACGCGCGGCGCGGGCGACCG
>DAOTUX010000241.1:0-3173 GCA_034436475.1 Chloroflexota bacterium
CCCTTCATCGACCTGTGCCGGGGGCCCCATGTCGCCTCCACGGGCAAGCTCGGGCCGTTCCGCCTGCTCACCCACTCGGGCGCGTACTGGCGCGGTCGCGAGGACCGACCGATGCTCCAGCGCATCTATGGCACGGTCTGGGCCACCCAGGAGGACCTCGACCTCTATCTGTGGCGCCGGGCGGAGGCACGGAAGCGCGACCATCGGCGCCTGGGCGTCCAGCTCGACTTGTTCAGCTTCCACGACGTCAGCCCTGGCTCCGTGTTCTGGCATCCCAAGGGCCAGCGGCTGTGGCGCGCCCTCGAGGGCGCCATGCGCGAGCTCCAGGACCGCCGCGGCTACCAGGAGGTGAGCACCCCGATCCTGGTGAGCGAGCGGCTCTGGCGCCAGTCGGGCCACTGGGACCACTACGCGGAGAACATGTTCGTGGTCGAGTCCGAGAGCCAGCTGTTCTCGCTCAAGCCCATGAACTGCCCCGAGTCCACCTTCATCTATCGCAGCCGGCTGCGGTCCTATCGGGACCTGCCGCTGCGGCTCGCCGAGTACGGCCGACTCCATCGCAACGAGCGGTCGGGCTCGCTGTCGGGGCTCACCAGGGTCCGCCAGTTCATCCAGGACGATGCCCACATCTACGTGCGCCCGGACCAACTGACCGAGGAGCTGGAGGCGCTCCTGGGCGAGATCCGGGAGGCCTACTCGTGGTTCGGCCTGGAGCCTCGGTTCGCGTTCGCGACGCGCCCTGACAAGGCGCTCGGCGACCCCGCCCTCTGGGACCGCGCGGAGGGGATCATCAAGGACGTGCTCGACCGTCATGGCGGGGCCTACGCCGTCAAGCCCAAGGACGGCACCTTCTACGCCCCCAAGATCGACATCTACATCGACGACGCCCTGGGGCGCGAATGGCAGATGGCAACCATCCAGGTGGACCTGGTCATGCTGCCGGAGCGGTTCGACCTGTCGTACATTGACGATACGGGCCAGCCGCTGCGACCCATGGCCATCCATCGGGCGATCTATGGCTCGCTGGAGCGCTTCATCGGCATCCTCATCGAGCACTTCGGTGGGGCGTTCCCCTTCTGGTGCGCACCGGTCCAGGCCGTCGTGGTGCCCATCGCGGACCGCCACAACGATGCCGCCCGGGAGTTCGCCCAGGTGCTCCGGTCACGGGGCCTGCGCGTGGAAGTCGATGACTCATCCAACCGGATGCAGAACAAGATCCGCGTGGCTCAGGAGCAGAAGGTGCCGTGGATGCTGGTGCTGGGCGATCGCGAGGTGGAGGCACGCACCGTGGCACCGCGTGCGCGCTCCGGCGAGCAGACGCCCGCGGTCGGATGGGAGGCACTCGCCGACCGCCTCGCCACCCAGGCCGCGGAGCGTCGCCCGGACTGAGGCACCATGTGCCCCATCCGCACGACGCCGCGCGAGCGGCGCCCCAGGCGACAACCCGATGTGACGCGACGACAAGGAGGTCATCGGTGAGCACTCGACGAGCCGTCCGCGTGGCGACCGGCCTCATGGCGCTATGCGTCCTGACGCCGACCGCGGCCGCCGCGCAGGACGACCTCCCCGCGACGCTCGGTGCGTCGACCCCGGAGTTCCAGGACGACCTCAGCGAGCCCGGTCAGTGGGGTCTCCCGGATGGCCATGGCACGACCACGGACACCGACGGCGCCATTGACATGTCCTTCACGGACTCAGGCTGGATGTGGGGCTGGCGTGACCTGACCGCGGCGCATCATCCGGTCCTGCGTGTCGAGGGCGCCGTGGCCCTCGACGGCGATGACATCGGTGGCGGCTGGATGTGCGGTGCCTCCGACGAGCTGTTCGCGTTCGGCATCGTGGACGCCGACGACGGCTGGCGCATCGGTCACATCGTCAGCGGAGAGGTGACGGTCGACCAGGAGGGCACCCTCCCGGACGTGCTGGAGGGATCCGACGACGCGGCACGCATGGTGAGCGTGGAGTGCGGCCAGGAGACCATCGACGTCACCCGCGTGCTGCTGCGTGTCAACGGGTCATCGGTGGGCAGTGCCAACGTGGGACCCATCGGCCCCTTCGACCGGGTCGCGATCGTGGGCACCAGCGACTCGGGTTCCGGCCAAGCTCGGTTCGATGACATCGCGGCCTGGACCGGCTCGCGCTACGCGCCCTCCGATGCGGCTCCCTCCACGGCGGGCCCGGGGCCCTCCACACCGGTCGTGGAGGGCGTCCTGGGCGCCGACACGATCGCGTTCACGGACGACTTCTCTGTCCCCGGTCTCTGGGGCACGGGCACGAGCCCGGAGGGCTTCGTGAGCTACGCGGACGAGCAGCTCGCCATCACGGTCCTCGCCGATGATGCGATGCGCTGGTCCTGGCGGTCGGTCGATGACCCGGTCCCGGTGCTGCGGATCGAGGGCTCGGTTCGCATGGCCGGGCAGGGAGGCGCGGGGTGGATGTGCGGCGACGGCGCCACCGACCCGTCCTTCCTGTTCGGGACCATCGGGACGTCGGGCAGTTGGACGGTGGGGCAGATCGCCAACGGTCAGGTCACATCACTGGACACCGGGACAGTCGCCTCGGGACCACCAGGTGACGTGGCTCGCGACGTCGTCCTCGAGTGTGGGGACCTGGCCGACGGCGGGAGCCGGGCCCTGCTGTGGGTGGACGGCGATCAGGTCGCGGACGTCGCCTCGGAGGACACCCATGGGCCATTCCAGAAGGCGACCGCGACAGCCGGGTCGTCCTCATCCCTGCTGTTCAACGCCCGCTTCGATGACGTGGTGGTGTCCACGGGTGACCAGCCGGCCCCGGCCGGCCCCTGAGCCCACGGCCCGCTCGACCCGGACGAAGCGGCGTGCCCTGCGGTCGCGCGGGTGCCGATGGGCCCCGGATGCCATCGCTGCGTGCGCGCCGTTCCTGCGTCGACTGGAACCCCGGGTGCCACAGGGGCCCATGGTTCCCGCCTTGCCGACCGTCCGCCTCACGTCGTACGGCGCGCGCGGGTGCCGCTTGGGCGTGCGGGCGCGCTGTGCGGCCGGGGCGTCCCGGTCAGGGACTGCCATGCGACAGTCCACGATCACTGGACGCTGCGCGTCCCGATCGCCGAGTTGGTGCGCCCGCGCCCCGCTCGAGGTGGCGGCAGGCTCCCATCAGCGCGACGATCGATCATCCGGTGTGGTGGATCGTCATGC
>DAOTUX010000242.1:0-18870 GCA_034436475.1 Chloroflexota bacterium
GACCCTCTCGGATGGACACGCAGGAGGGGCAGGCGTCGCACGGCTCGCCGTCGCGCAACTGGGTGCAATTGACGGCCTTCGCGAGGATGCGCGCGGTCGAGGTCTTGCCCGTGCCACGAGGCCCCACGAACAGCAGGCCGTGACCGAGCCGACCCAGCCGGACGGCGTTCCGGAGCGTCTCCACCACGGCACGCTGGCCGACCATCTGGTCGAAGGTCTGGGCCCGGAACCGTCGATAGATGGCCTGGTGCGAGGCCCCCGTGACAGGGGTCGCGGCGGCCCGGGCGTCTGTTCCGGAAGGCATCGCCGTCAGCATAGCGGGATGGGGCGGGTCGTCTGGGTCGAGGTGTCGCGCGCCGGCCGGGCGGGACCATGCGCCCTCCGGCCGCCGTGACGGCGAGACGCCACGGGATGGCCGGGGCTGGAATGCCGTGCACCCTCTGTCGACCACGACGCCCGTGGGCCCATCCGGAGCGTTCGGCTCGGACCAGGCCGGTCCGCGGCACCCGGCGAGCAGCGCTTAACGCTGCTTCCTTCCGGACCTGACGTGGTTCACGCGTCGCCGCTGCGCGGGACCCGATCCTCAACGCCGCTCGCTCCGTCGGCATCCGCGAACGCGGGCCTCGAGAGGGGATTCAGCCCTGCTGAAGCGGTTTGCAGGTTCAGGGCACCGCTAGTTCCCCGCCTAGCACGGCCGACACATGCTACCAGCGCCAGGCACTGGGCGACGTCCCGGCGGTCCGCGAGGCGCGGCACGCCCGCCTGTGCTCGCGCACGCCTACCTGTACTCGTACTGGATGAGCATCCCGCCCGTCGACTCGTCCGCCGAGTGGTATGAGCCACCCGTGGACAGCGCCGGGTAGTAGACCTGTGCGTCGCCACTGCTGGAGTTGTGGATGAAGCCGATCTTGGTGGCCTTGACGGCGATGTAGTCGCCCTGGCTCACCCTGAGGCTCACCCGGAAGCTCTGGATCTTGTAGTTGTCGCCGTCCTCGCCACCACAGCCACCAGACTGGGTGTCCTTGACGTAGGTGAGCGTGGGACCGCTGCGCACGATCCTCGCCTTGTGGTCGCTCCTCCGGTAGCGCGCCACCTGGGGCGTGAAGCTGCCGCCGATGCAGGAGATGATGCGCACCCTGCCGATGGTGCCGTCCTTGGGCGCCCGCTCATGGTCGCCGTTCTCGAACGCCTCGACGGCGACCCATGTGCAGTAGGAGGTCGAGGACCGCCCGACCGTGCTGGCACACGTCTCCCGGGGCGTGGGTTGCGTCGAATGGGTGAGGCGGGCGCCGAAGCGGACGGGGGCTGCGCTCGCGGGGAGCACCGGCAACGCCGCCAACATGACCGAGACGAGGAAGCCGCCCACCCAGATCCGATGACGTCGATGCATCCGTAGCCACCTCTCCATGCTCCGCCGGCCGCGGGCCGGAACACGTCGTAGGACGACATACTACTCGGGTGAGGCAAGGATGGGGCCGCCGGGCCCCCGCTGGGAGCGCGGCGGCGCGCCTCAGCGTCTGGTGACGAGACCGGGGAAGGGTGGCGGAGAGGGAGGGATTCGAACCCTCGATGGGTTGCCCCATACCGCATTTCCAGTGCGGCGCCCTCGGCCACTAGGCGACCTCTCCGGGCGGCAGGACCAGCCGGGAGCCCCGGCCGGGGAGTCAGGGTGGCGGAGAGGGTGGGATTCGAACCCACGGTGCTTTCGCACACCGCTTTTCGAGAGCGGCACCATCAACCACTCGGACACCTCTCCGCGGCAGAGGATACCAAAGGCCGTGCGAGTGCCAGGGATGACGCGCCGGGGCGACCCCGGCTCGCACCCGGCCCGCGCGAGCCCATGGGCCGCTCGGCCCCGCCCTGTGCCAAGGGGATGCACGGCGACCCGCCCTGGCGCGGGCGCCCGGGACGCCCAATGCGCCCTGACTCCTATGAGGCGCCCGGCATCACCTCGCGGGAGAGTTCGGGTCGCAACTCCGCCGCATCCTCCGAGAGGATCCCGGACACGACACGCACGCGGCTGCCGGGCACGCCCTGGCCGATGATGCGCCGGTGGCCACCACAGGCCCCCTCGCGCGGGTCGCTGAGGGCATAGACGATGGCGTCGACGTCCGCGGACATGAGCGCCCCGACGCACATGACGCACGGCTCGACGACGCAGAACAGGCTGATGCCGGCGAGGGACCCGCGCCCCAGGCGGTGGCTCGCCTCGCGGATGACGCTCAGGACCGCATGGGCGGTGGGGTCTCCCTGCGTGCGCGTGCTGTCACGCCCACGCGCGACCATCGCCTCGTCCATGACGGCCACCGCGCCGTCGCCGACATCACCGCTGGCCACCGCGGCGTGTGCCTCGGCGAGCGCCGCGCGCATGAACAACTCGTAGTTCACGCGCCCACCCCATCGTGGACCAGGCGCGGGTGGAGTCGCAAACCATCCGGGATGGGCTGCCGCATGAACCTGTGCTGCACGCATCGATGCTACCAGCGCCCCCCTGCCGCGCGGCAGTACCATCGCATCACCACGAGGAGGGGTCGCCGTGCGCCGAGCCGACCACGCGCCCGGGCATCGCCGGGACGCGGCCCCGGAGTGCCCACCGCGACCGTCATCCGCAGCATCTGAGGATCGTCATGGCCCGCACACGACGCATCGGCATCCTGACCGGGGGCGGCGACGTCCCGGGACTCAACGGGGTCATCAAGAGCGTGACCTATCGCGCCACCGAGCTGGGCTACGAGGTCATGGGCATCCGGCGGGGATGGGAGGGCCTCACCCATCAGCGCTGGGAGGGCACCACCCCGGACCCGCGCTATGTCCGCACGCTCGACCGTGCCAACACGCGGACCATCGACCGCACGGGCGGCACCATGCTGCACACGTCGCGCACCAACCCCCGCAGGATGCGCGCGGCCACCCTGCCCGACCACCTCACACCGGAGCGACGCGCGAGCATGACCCGCGACGGCGAGCTGTACGACCTCACCCCCGTGGTCCTGGAGAACATCGAGCGCCTGGGCCTGGACTACCTGGTGCCCATCGGTGGCGACGACACGCTCAGCTACTCGCAGACGCTCGCGGATGACGGCGTGAAGCTCATCGCGATCCCCAAGACCATGGACAACGATGTCCAGGGGACCGAGTACTGCATCGGCTTCTCCACCGCCATCACACGCGCCAAGGACGCCATCAACCGGCAGCGCACGACGCTCGGCTCCCACGAGCGCATCGGCGTGTTCCGCATCTTCGGCCGCGATGCCGGGTTCTCGGCGCTGTACACCGCGTTCGTGACGGCCGGTCGGTGCCTCATCCCTGAGGCGCCCTTCGACCTGGAGCACCTGGTCGCCGTGCTCGCGGAGGACCATCGGCTGAACCCCAGTCATTACGGGTTCGTCATCGCCGCCGAGGGCGCCATGTGGACCGGCGGCAGCCTGGCCGAGGTGGGCGAGGCGGACATGTTCGGCCACAAGCACAAGGCCAACATCGCCGAATCCCTGGCCGCGGAGATCAAGCGGCGGTCGGGCATCGAGACCGTGTCCAGCGAGCTCACGTACGACCTGCGCTCGGGTGAGCCGGACGCCATCGACACCATGGTCGCGACCACCTTCGCGAACATCGCGATGGACCTCATCGCGGACGGCGTCAGCGGACGCATGACCGCGATCCGGGACGGCCGCTACGCGCATGCCCCCCTCCCGGACCCCGCGCTGGGTGCGCGCACGGTGGATGTGGAGTCGATGTACAACGCCGAGCGGTACCGGCCCCGCTACTCGGGGCTCCTGGGGCGACCACTGCTCCTGGGGGCGGCCCTGGGCCCGGCGCCCGCCTGACCACCGGGGCACGCGACATCCAGCCCGTCGACGCGGCCACCCCCCTCGACGCCGCAGCGCCGCGCGGCTGGCAGCGCGCCCTGGCCATGGCCGGGGTCGTCCTCGCGGTCCTGCTCGTGGTGGTGATGACCCTGACCGCCGAGCCGTTCGACCCGGATGCCTTCGGGCCAGGGCAGGATGCGCGAGCCTACTGGGCGGTGCCCATGGGCGCCCCGTACGCGCCCGGTTCGGTCGGCCACGAGAGCGCCTACCTCTACTCGCCGGCGTTCCTCCAGGCCCTCGCCCCCCTGCGGGCGCTGCCGTGGCCCGCCTTCCTCGGCGCATGGACCGCGATCCTGCTGCTGGTGCTGCGCTGGCTGTCGGGGCCGCTGCTGTTCGCGCCCCTCATCGTGCTCACCTTCCCCGAGCTGTGGGGCGGCAACATCACCATCCTCCTCGCGGGGATGGTCGTGGTGGGGTTCGTCCGCCCCGGCGCCTGGGCGTTCGCCATCCTGACCAAGGTGACGCCCGCCCTCGGCCTCCTGTGGTTCGCGGTCCGGCGCGAGTGGCGGGCGCTCGTGGAGGCCGGGGCCGTGACCCTCGCCATCGTGGCCGTGTCCTGGCTGCTGGCACCGGCCCAATGGGCTGCGTGGATCGACCTGCTCGCCTCGAGCACCGGGTCCTCCACGGTCCCCGGCTCGCTGCCCATCCCGCTCCTGGCCCGGCTGCCCATCGCCGCCCTCGTCATCGCGTGGGCGGCCCTGCGGGGCTGGCGGTGGCTGCTACCTGTGGGCGTGCTCCTGGCGATGCCCGTCATCTGGTGGGGCAGCTTCGCGCTGCTGGCCGCGAGCGTCTCCTTCGAACGGGGTCGGCTTGAGGCTGCGCTCGGGGCTCGCCTCCTGGCCCGGTCGGGGCGACAGGACGCGACCGCGGCCGGTTGACTCCGCTCGGTCAGGGGGTCACGATCGCGCCCCATGGAGACGCGAGCCGGACCGGAGGGGACAGGAGCGGCCGCGCCCAGCGAGGGCACGCCGGGCGACCCGACCCACGCGCCTGGTCACGGTCCCACGCTCACCTTCCTGTTCACGGACATCGAGGGCTCGACACGCCTCGAGCGCCAGTTGGGGACCACGCGCTACGCCGAGGTCCGGGAGCGTCATCGGACGCTGCTCCGTGCGGCATTCGCGGTCGCGAACGGGACCGAGCAGGGGACGGAGGGCGACTCGTTCTTCGTGACCTTCGTGAGCGCGCGTGACGCCATCGCCGCCGCCGCCGCCGGACAGCGTGCCCTGAGCGCCGAGCCATGGCCCGAGGATGGGCGCGTCGCGGTCCGGATGGGCCTCCACTCGGGTGAGGCGACCAGCGTCGGGGGCAGCCTGGTGGGCCTGGACATCAACCGGGCGGCGCGCATCGGCGCGGCCGGGCATGGTGGTCAGGTGGTGGTCTCCGCGGCGACCCGGGCGCTGGTTGGCGAGGCCCCCGGGCCCGGCCTGTCCTGGCTGGACCTGGGCGAGCACACGCTCAAGGATGTCGAGGCCCCGGAGCGACTCGCGCAGCTGGTCATCAGCGGGTTGCCAGACGAGTTCCCGCGGCTGCGCGGCACGGTCGGGGCGGGTGACCTGCCCGTCCCGCTGACCACCTTCGTGGGCCGCGAGCGCGAGATCGAGGAGCTGTCCGGGCTCATGGGCTCGGGCCGCCTGCTCACGCTCACGGGCCCTGGTGGCACCGGCAAGACGCGGCTTGCCTTGGAGCTGGCCCGTGGATGCGAGCCGTGGTTCGCCGACGGTGCCTGGTGGGTGCCCCTGGAGAGCATCTCGGACCCCGACCTGGTGGCGGCCACCATCGCCCATCGGCTGCGGCTCGCCGACCGTGGCGGGAGTGACCCTGTGACGCGTCTGGAGCAGCATCTGGCGGCCCGTTCGACGCTCCTGCTGCTGGACAACTTCGAGCAGGTGATGGGCGCCGCCTCGCTGGTCGCCCGGCTGCTCGGGGCGGCGCCGCGACTCAAGGTCCTGGTCACCAGCCGCGAGGCCCTGCGCGTCTCGGGGGAGCAGGAGTACCAGGTGCCGCCGCTGCTCGCCCCCGATCCCGCCACGGTGCGCGACGTCGGGACCCTGGCGGCCTCCGAGGCCTGGTCGCTGTTCCTGGAGCGCGCCCGCGCCGTGCGGCCGGGCTACGACCCGTCACCCGCTGACGCTCGGGCCATCGCCGAGATCTGCCACCGTCTGGATGGCCTGCCGCTCGCCATCGAGCTCGCCGCCGCACGCATGCGGCTGCTGTCGCCGCCCGCCATCGTGGCGCGCCTGGACCACAGCCTGGCGCTCCTCGCCGGAGGTGCCCGTGACCTGCCCCAGCGTCAGCAGACGCTGCGCGGTGCCATCGCCTGGAGCCACGAGATGCTGGACCCGGAGGAGCAGCGCCTGTTCGCGTGCCTCTCGGTGTTCGCGGGGCGCGCCGACCTGGAGGCGGTGGAGGACGTGTGCGGGACGCCCGACACGGACGTGCTCGACGGTCTGTCGTCGCTCGTGGACAAGAGCCTCGTCCGACGCCGTGACACCGAGGACGGCGAGCCGCGGTTCGCGATGTTCGAGACCATCCGTGCCTTCGCGACGGAGCGACTGACCGCCGCGGGCGCCACCGAACGGCTGCAGGAGCGGCACGCCCGCCACTACCTGGGCCTCGTGGGGCGTCTCGCGAGCCTCGCGGAGGCGGGTGACCGTGAGGCGCTCGACCACCTGGAGCGCGACCATGTCGACCTGCGGGCCGCCATCGGATGGGCGCTCGAGCATCGACAGGACGCGCTCGCGGTGGGCCTGGTCGCAGGGTCATGGCGGTTCTGGCAGAAGCGGGGCTATCTGGTGGAGGGGCGCCAACAGGCCGAGCGTGTCGTGGCATCGCTCGGGCCCGACGTTCCCGACGACCTGCGCACCGAGGCGTACGACGCCCTGGGTGGGGTCACGTACTGGCTGGGCGACCAGGCAGCTGCCCAGGAGGCCTACACGCGTGCGCTGGAGATCCGGCGCCGACAGGGCGACCCGGGCGCGATCGCGCGTGCGCTCTACAACCTCTCGTTCACGTACGGCTTCCAGACCGACAGCGCGCAGGCGTCCGTCCTGCTCGACGAGGCCACGGCGCTCATGGAGGCCATCGGCGACGAGCCCGGCCTGGGACGCGTGCTGTGGGCGCGCGCGAACCTCGAGTGGAGCACCGGCGAGCGCGAGCGGATGTCGCTGGCGCGGGAGTACGCCCTGCGCGCCCTCGAGGCTTTCGAGCGCGCGGGGGATCGGTTCATGATCGCGTGGTCGGAGTACACGGCGGCCGTCGCGAGCCTGGCCGACGGCGACCTCGCGGACGCTGGGGGTCGGCTGGCCCGGGCGCTCCGCCTGTTCCGTGACTCGGGTGACGTCTCGGGGTTCACGCTGGTGTTCGATTCCACCGCGGCGCTGCTCCAGCGGGAGGGTCAGCTTGACGCCGCGGCCCGGATGGCAGGACAGGTGAGCACCTTGGAGCGGACGACCGGGACCGGCCTCAACGCGGTGAACCGGGTCGCCTATGAGTACGACCCCGAGGCGCTGGCAAGCGACCCGGTGACGGCGGAGGCCTACCGGGACGGGGCGCTCATGCCCATCGATGCGGCCACCGACCTCGCGCTCGAGCGCCTGGAGCGCGTGGCCAGCTCGGGCTGACCACGCACGGCGGCCCCGGTCCACATCTGGCCACTCGTCAGGGTCGGGCGGGTTCGCGTATCGTCGAGGTCATGGAGCCCACACGCGTCACCATCTGGAACGAGCACATCCACGAGCGCACGGACGAGCGAGTCGCGAGCATCTACCCCGCCGGCATCCACGGCGCCATCGCGGCGGGCATCGCGCCGTTCGCGGGGCTCGAGGTCAGGACGGCCACGCTCGAGGAGCCGGAGCACGGCCTCAGCGAGGAGGCACTGGCGGCCACGGACACGCTCGTGTGGTGGGGTCACGTGGGCCATGACCAGGTGTCCGAGCCGGTGGTGGACCGGGTGCAACAGGCCGTGCTGGGTGGCATGGGCCTGGTGGTCCTGCACTCAGGCCACGAGTCGCGGGTCTTCCGGCGGCTCATGGGCACCACGTGCAGCCTCCACTGGCGCGAGTCGGGCGAGCGCGAGCGGCTCCACAACCTCCGTCCGGGGCACCCGGTGCTCGACGGGATCGGGGGCACCGTGGAGCTCGACGAGGAGGAGATGTACGGCGAGCCGTTCGACATCCCGGACCCCGACGAGCTGCTCATGATCGGCTGGTACCCCGGGGGCGAGGTGTTCCGGAGCCTGTGCACGTGGACCCGCGGCATGGGTCGCATCGTGTACCTCCAGCCGGGTCACGAGACGCACCCGACGTATCACCATCCCGATATCCTGCGCATCATCGCGAATGCCTGTCAGTGGGCCCGGCCACGGGTCCGTGGCGAGGCCAGGCGATCCCTGGAGAGCCCGCCATTCGAGCGCGCAGCGGGCGCGCGATGACGGCGGCCGAGTCGGGGCCCGACCGGGGCTCCCGCGGGTCGCCACGGCGGTTGCGGGTCGGCATCATCGGCGCCGGCAACATCGCGCGGAACCATGTCGAGGGCTATCGCGCGGCGGGTGCCGAGATCGTGGCCATCGCGGACACGCAGGCCGACACGCTCGCGCGGCGCGCGCGCGAGTGGGGCGTCGGTCACGCGTTCGCCGACCATCGGGAGCTGCTTGCGCTGCCCGGTCTCGACGCGGTCTCGATCTGCACGCCCAATGCCGCCCATCACGTGCCGACGCTGGCCGCCGCGAGCGCGGGTGTGCACGTGCTGTGCGAGAAGCCGATCTCGCTGTCCCTCGCGGAGGCCGACCAGATGGTCGAGGCCTGTCAGCGGGCCGGCGTGGTGCTGGCGGTGGACCACCACCTGCGCACGAACCTGGCCGTGGAGCGGGCGCATGGGATGATCGCCGACGGGACGATCGGGCGAGTGACCTTCGTGCGTCTCCGCCAGGCGCATGACTGGGCGGGCGCGACCGAGGTCCCGGTCGGCTTCCGGACACCGGCCATGGCCGGCGGGGGCACGCTCCTGGACAATGGCTGCCACCTGTTCGACCTGGCGCGCCACCTGGCGGGTCCCGTGACCGAGGTGTTCGCGAGGACGGCCACCCTGCGCTTCGACATCGAGGTCGAGGACACCGCGGAGGTGAGCCTGCGCTTCGCGAGCGGGGCGCTGGGGCAGATCGAGGTGTCCTGGACCTCGACCGGCTGGGACCAGGGGTTCACGGTCAACGGCACCAAGGGCTCCCTGGAGTACACCGAGCGCCTGGGGCGCCCGGTCCTCCGGTACGTCCACCGGGAACCGGGTGACCTGGGCTGGGGCGATGCGCGCGTGACATCGTGGGAGCACGGAGGTGATGGCGATCACGTCCGTGCCATCGGTGCGTTCGTGGCGGCCGTGCGGGGCGAGCGACCCGTCGCCTGCACCGGGCAGGATGGTCGCGAGGCCGTGCGCCTGGCCCTCGCGAGCTACGAGAGCGCCGCGACCGGGCTACCGGTCACCGTCCCCGCCTGAGGGGAGCCCCCCGCCTGAGGGAGCCCCGATGCCGCACCCTGACCCGGCGACGGCGTACCCCGACCCGCTCGATCACGGCCCGCCCGGCTTCGCGCGCCGCCCGACGCCACGCTCAGTGAGGCCCGAGTGCCTCCAGGAGCCGGTTCCCCGCCACCCAGTCGTCCGGGTGGTCCCGGTGGAGCCGATCGGCCTCAGCCCGCAGGTGGTGCAGCTCCGCGTGCCGGTCTCGTGACACCGCGGGCATCTCGGCGAAGCCGCTGATGGCGCTCGCGAGATATCCAGCGTACCGCGCGAGCGGGTGCATCGCGGTCACGCGTGCGTCGAGGTCCGGGTCGCGACCCAGGCAGGCGCGGAGGCGCCCGAAGTACGCGGCGAGGTGGGCGGACCCCGGATCCCATCCCTGGGAGTGGCCCCCACGCCGGATCATCGGGCCCGGGGTGGCGAACACCGCGATGCGCACCCCGTCCACCCGCTCCGCCGTCAGATGACCCCCGAAGGTCAGGTACTCGTTGGCCACCCCCAGGCGATCGGTGACCCGCAGGGTCCCCCATGAGAAGGGCACGTCGATCGGCAGCGGGACCGACTTGTCGAAGACTGCCGGGCCGTCGTGCACGCCCGCGTGGGTCCAGTAGAGGACCGACTCCGGGTCGTAGTGCGCGAGCGTGGGCCGCCCGCGGATCGCGACCAGGAGGTAGGCGGTGCTGTGGCGACCCGGCATCCCGGGCACGACCAGGAACCCGAGGTCCCCCATGACCGAGGCGGCCTCGAGCGGGGTGATCGGGCCCGCCGGGAGCCCGGCCGGTCGATCGGGCGTGTGGGTCATGGCGCTGTGCTCGTCCATGGCCCGATCCTCGCGCGGGGACGGCAGGGGCTCAAGGGCCGAACCGCCCGGCCGAGCGTGACGCTCGGCCCCCAGGGCCCACCCGGTTCGATCCGCATGCCGGGGCCTTCCCGACCCCCGCTCGGTGGACTACCGTGGCCCCGGGGCCGGCCGGGGCCGCCGGGCGATGCGCGCCCGGGGACGCCCGGCGCTGGCCGATGACTGGAGGCGCGCATGTCCGAGCCGTTGTCCATCCTGCTCGTCGGTGAGTCGTGGTTCACCTACTCCATCCACCAGAAGGGGTTCGACGCGTTCCAGACCGCGGAGTACACCGAGGGGGGCGAGCCGTTCATCAAGGCCGTGGAGGCGTTCGGCCATCGGGTGCGCCACATCCCGGGGCACCTGGTGGACGCGGACTTCCCGACCCAGGCGTCTGGGCTGGTGGGCACCGACGTGGTCGTCCTGAGCGATGTCGGCGCCAACACGTTCCTCCTGGGCAAGGCGACCTTTGGCAGGTCCGAGGTCATGCCAAACCGCCTCGAGATGCTCGCGGCGTGGGTGCGCGGCGGCGGCGCGCTGCTCATGATCGGCGGCTACCTGTCGTTCTCGGGCATCGACGGCAAGGCGCGGTACGGGCGCTCGCCGCTCGCGGACGTGCTTCCGGTCGCCATGGCGGACCATGACGACCGCGTCGAGCTGCCCGAGGGATGCGTCCCGGAGGTGGTCGTGCCCGGGCATCCCGCGCTCGCTGGCGTGGCCCCCGACTGGCCGCCCGTGCTGGGCTACAACAAGGTGACGGCCAAGCCGGACGCATCGGTCCTGGTCGCGCGGGGCGCGGACCCCATCCTGGTGGCGGGGACGCATGGGGATGGGCGCAGCGCGGCGTTCACGCCCGACCTCGCCCCACATTGGGCGCCCCCCGAGTTCGTGGCGTGGGACTCATACGGTCAACTGTGGCGGTCGCTGCTGACCTGGCTCGCCCGACGCTCATGACCGGGCGGCGGGCGCCGCCACGGTTCCCCGAGTCGCCACGTCGACCATGTACAGCGCCGTCGTGGCGGTGATGAACAGGCGGTCGCCCCGGGGGCCGCCAAAGACGCAGTTGGAGGTCACCTCCGGCACGGGCAGCCGGCCCAGGCGTCGGCCGTCGGGTGCGATGACATGGATGCCGTCGTGCGCCGACGTCCACACGTGGCCATGGACGTCCACCCGGAAGCCGTCGGCGAGACCGCCAGGGACGACGTAGAGCACGCGCGGGGAGCGCAGGTCACACCCGTCCACGACATCGAACGCCATGATGTGGTGGTTGCCGTCGGGGTCATGCGATGCCGCGGTATCCGAGACGTAGAGGAGCGACTCGTCGGGCGAGAAGGCGAGGCCGTTGGGCATGTCGAGCTGGTCGGCCACCGCCGTGAGCGACCCATCGTGTGGGTCGAACCGGAACACCAGGCAGGCCCCGATCTCCGACTCCGCGGTGTGACCCTCCCATTCGCTCAGGATGCCGTAGGGCGGGTCGGTGAACCAGATCGTCCCATCGGCCTTGACGACGACATCGTTGGGGGAGTTGAGCCGATGGCCCTGGTAGCGATCGACGATCGGTGCGATCGTGCCATCGAGCGAGAGCCGTTCCACCCGCCGGCGCCCATGCGAGCAGGCGATGACCGTCCCATCCAGGCCCAGCGTGTGCCCGTTCTGGTGCCCCGCGGGGTGCAGGGACACGGACACCCCGTCGTCCGGCGCCCAGCGCAGGACGCGGTCGTTGGGGATGTCACTCCACAGCACCGAGCCATCGTGCGGCAGCCACACAGGCCCCTCGGCCCAGACACACCCGATGACCAGTCGGTGCAGGGTCGCGCCCGGGCGCAGGAGGGGCTCGAGCGCGGCATCCTCGATGACGGGCGCCCAGCCGGGCACGGGTGCGCCGTCGGCGACCGGCCGGAGGCCGAGGGGCGGGTGCTCGTCAGTCATGTGCGTCCATGTGCGTCATCGGGCGTCCGCGTTCCGGCCCATGCGGAGCATCGTGTCACATCGCCCTGCGCCGCCGTGCCGAGGGTCGCGCGGGCGGGCGAGCCCGAGCGGCGCCTCGGCACGATCGGGGAAGCTCAGGCGCCGGGAGCCCGATAGTTGGGTGACAGCTTCGTTGCCGCGTCCAGCTCCTCGGGTGTGAGCAGCACCACGGTCCGCGTGGTGAGCGCTCCCGACGCGGCGGCCGTCAGGGCCCCCGCGGCCGCGGCCGCCTGGCTGGGCAGGTCGGCGATGAGGTAGAAGTCATCGGCGCCAAAGGCGAAGTAGTACGCCTCGACCGTCCCACCCAGCGACGCGACCAGGCGCTCGGTCGCGGCTCGACGGCCGGTGCCGCCCTCGGCCAGGACACCTCGCGCACCCTCGGCCGTGTAACTGCCGGAGAACAGGAACCTGGGCATGGGGTCCTCCTACCGCGAGGCATCGGGTCGGATGCACGTGGGTTCGCGGCGCCCTGAAGGGTATGACCGACAGTACGGGTGTCAAGACACGTATCGCAAGGCGGGCCCGGGACGGAGGTCGAGCGGGAACGCAGCCGGGGACCGTGGGCGCCCCGGCCGGCGGCGCGCGATGGCGGTGGGTCGGTCGGATGATCGGCTCGACGACGGGATAAGGACGGGCACCTGCGATGCCCTACGGTTCGAGAGCGCGGGAGGGACCCGCGCCGAAGCGGTGACGTCGATGCAACGGGAGTTGGTCGAACGGGCCAGGAGCGGCGATGCGGATGCCTTCACACAGCTGGTGAGGGCGTCGGCGCCACGACTCGCGGGCGTCGCCGACCTCATCCTGCGCGACCGCGATCGCGCCCAGGATGCGGTCCAGGAAGCGTGCATCGCAGCCTGGAAGGACATGCGCGCGCTGCGGGACCTGGGCCAGCGGCCCCGCAGACGACGTCCACGCCAGCGTACGACCGGGCACGTGACGGGGCGCTGTGACGATGCCCGGGACTGACTCCGAAACGCTATCAGCGGCAGACGCTCGCGGCGGGTGGCGGGTCCGCCCCGCTGGGTGGTCGCGCTGACGCGCGAGCGATCGGCTGCACGATCGGCTGTGGAGGCTGGCCGGGCGATGTCGGCGGTGCGGGTCCTCGAGGGCGATCGGTCACCAGGTCGGCCCGCCGGGCCCGTCGATCAGGGCGGGTCCTGCACGACTCGCTGGATGGCCCCCTTCCCGTCGACCACATACAGCTCGCCGCGCGCATCCTCGCCGAACGAGGTGATGAGCAGGCCGGTATCGATCGATGCCCACCGTCTGGGGCCTTCCTGAGGCGTGTCCGCCGCCATCGACCATATCTCCCCGGTGCAGTAGTCCCCGAAGAAGTAGCGTCCCTCTAGGGTGGGTTGGCGTGGTCCGCGATAGACATAGCCACCCGTCACCGAGCATCGCCCGCGGACGTGCTGGTATTCGTGAAGCGGGGCGACGACCCCGCGCGCCTCGCAGGGCGGCGGCTCCACGCGAGGGGGCGGGTACGCGACGCTCCCCTCGCACATGCTCCAGCCATAGTTGGCGCCTCTTGCGGACGAGGCGGGCGCGGCGCGGTCGATCTCCTCGTATCGGCTCTGGCCCACGTCGCCGATCCACAGGTCGCCGGTGAGGCGGTCGAAGCTGGCCCGCCACGGGTTACGGAGGCCGTAGGCCCAGATCAGGTCGTCACCGCGACGCCCGACGAACGGGTTGTCCCGGGGCACCGAGTAGCGGGCCGGGCCACGTGGGTTGCTGGGGTCGAGGCGCAGGATCTTGCCCAGCCGGGATCCCAGGTCCTGTGGGTAGCCCAGGCGGAGGATCGCGGCGTCACCGGTCGAGACGTACAGGTGGCCGTCCGGCCCGAAGGCCATCCAGCCGCCGAAGTGGTACTCGGACGGGTGCGGGATGACCAGCACCCGGCGTCGCGAGCTCGGGTCGGCGCGCGTGGAGGTGCGGCGTCGATACTCCTCGATGACGATGTCCCCGTTCTTCCGCGCGTCTCGGTGGCGTCTGGTGTAGAGGACGTAGAAGCGCCCGTTGGTCGCGTAGCGGGGGTGGAAGGCGAGACCCAGCAGGCCCCGACCCACGAGCGGTCCCGCGACCCGAGACCGGAGGTCGAGGAACGTGCCAGCCTTGCGCCATCGGCCTGCCGGGGACGAACGGGTCGCGACCCTGATCCGACCGCCCTGCTCCACCACGAACAGGCGGTTCGTGTGCGAGCCGGCCGTGACGAACAGGGGGCGCGAGTAGCCCGACAGGACGGGCTCGAGGTGAAAGCCGGGCTCGGCCGCGCGGATCTCCGACCCGCCCGTGGCGATGGCGCTCGCGAGGAGCATCGCGACGGCGCCGACCATGACGATGGCCGCCCGTGCCAGGGGCCCGACGACCCGTGCCCACCCGGGGACGTCGGTCGGCTCGTCGGATCGCTGCGCGTGGGCACCATGCATGGATGCGCGCAGGATACCGGGCCATCCGGCCGCTGTTCGCATGTCACCCGGAGTGACGATTCCTTAGCCCTGTCGCATTCGTCGCCTCATCATCGCGGTGACACGATCGTGCTGCGCGACCGTCTCATCGGTGGGCCCAGGGAGGCATGGCCCAATCGATCACGGAGGTCAGGCGATGGACGGCTCAACATCCCACGTCCGAACACGACCGGGCGCGATCCTCGTCACGATGGTGGTGGCCATCCTGACGCTCGTCGCGCCCAGCGGCGTGTCGGCGGCGGCGACATGGTCCCAGCGGCGGGTCGCGGACGATCCACCCGTCACGATGACGACGGACGATCGCGGGCATGTGCATGTCGTCACGGAGGACGGCGCCGGCCTGCGCTACATGACCAACGCCACGGGGAGATGGACCGGCACGCGCATCACCCGCTTCGGGAGCCAGCCGAGCATCGCACTGTCGGCCGGCACGGTGTATGTGGTGTACGCCCGGATCGGCGACTGCCCCGCCGACGAGCAGGGCTGCAGGACGGATCCCAACATGGGGCTGTACCTCGCCACCAACCGGTCCGGCACCTGGACGACCGAGCGGCTCTCGGGCACCGCACCTGCCTACTGGCCGTCGCTTCGGATGCGTGACGGCAAGCTCCACATCGCGTACAACCACCTGACGGGCATCCGCCACTTGACGAACCGGACCGGCTTCTGGGCCGACCAGCAGGTGTGGTCGACAAGGACGCCGCTCACGTCCACCGCTCGCACCTCGATCGCGCTCGACAGCGGCGCGAACCCGTACATCGCATTCATGCGGACGAGCTGCGACGGGATGGCACCCTTCGGTCAGTGCCGGGGGCAGACGAAGCTCGGGGGCGTCTACCTCACGACGCGCATCGACGGCCGGTGGATGGCCAACGGGGCGAGCCAGCCAACAGAGGAGCGGGCCGTGCTCGATCGCGTGGTCATCGACCCGGCAGGCAAGCCGGTCGTGGGATACACATACCGGCTCGCGTCGGGGGCGCTGCGCTTCCGGGTGACCCGGTTCGACGAGATGGACGCGCTGTCCAGCCGGACGCTTCCCGGGACGGGCGCGGGCTCCTTCACCCTCGACGCCTCCGGTCGAATCGAGGTCGTGCGCTGGGCGGACGGCAGGCTCACGTGGCGCGCCGAGCGCACCACCGGGTGGCTGTCCCGATCCTGGTCGACCCCCCGCATCAAGGTCGCCTGGGTGCGCTCGCAGGACGGCGTGACGACGATCGTCCGCGACGGGTTCGCGGCATCGGTCCCGGCCTTCAGCACCTGGGTGTTGGCGCGCAGCGTGCCCACCGCGCCCACCGCGGCGTGGGGGCCGATGGCGCTGGCGAAGGCTCGCGATGCGGATCTGGCGGACACGGGTGTGGCGGGTGGCAGCCTCGTCATCGGCGAGCGATGCGTGATCATCCGCTTCGCGAGCGGCGCGAACAGCGCCCGCGCGACCCTCGTGTTCCGCGAAGGCCAGGTCCGTTGGGACGCGAAGCGCGAGCGCATCCGGTTCCATGACGCCGACCGGGGCTGGATCTGGCTGGAGGATGGCGACCGGCTGGGCACCATGGGCGGCTGGGACCCCTGGGCCGACACTGGTCCTGGTCCCGGTGTCCCCGGGTGGGTGGTCCGACCCAACCCAGCCTGCCCGGTCGATCGCATCCTGGTCCACCAGATCGACCGACGGTAAGCCGGTCGGTCTCCCGACAGGGTCAAGTCGTGGTCAGGGAGTGGCGCGCCCGGCGAGACTCGAACTCACGACCTTCAGGTCCGCAACCTGACGCTCTATCCACTGAGCTACGGGCGCACGCGCTGCATCCGGCGTTCGGATGGCGGAGAGGGAGGGATTCGAACCCTCGGAGCAGGTTACCCCACTCAACGGTTTAGCAAACCGCCGCACTAGGCCTCTATGCGACCTCTCCGTGCCTGATGCGGCGCCGATCATAGCATCCGGGCCCGTCTCGAGCCCTCGCGACCCGCCCCCAGCGGCCGAGGGCGACTGATCGGTCCCCGTCACCGCGGAGCCGCCCATCTTCTCGACCCGCACCCAACCGCGACGCGCATGATCGGGCCGATCTGACCCATCAGTACGTGGGTCGCAGGCCGCAGTATCCGCCGCACGCATCGAAGGACCGATCGTCGGCTGCATGAGTCGCCGGATGACCGATCCAGCCGACGACGGCCATACCCGGAGCACCGAACGGCCTGATCATCCGCTGGGCGCATCGGCGAGCGCCACCGAGCGCGTCCCCAGGGTCTGCCCATGCGCCTCCCAGCAACTCCGAGTGGCCAGCCAGACCAGCCACAGACAACCTGCGCGGTCGTCCCGCACAGGCACTACAGCCCTCGGATGGCGCCGATCCTCCCCTCCTCCACGGCGAGCACCAAGGCGGCGTGGTCTCGCTCGGCCTGGTCCGCGTACGCCTCGGCGAACCGGGCCATCGCCCGGTCGAACGTCGGCCCCTTCCCGAGATAGCTCGCGATCGCGATGCGGTCGCCGGTGCGCGCGTGGGCACGGGCGAGCACGCCCCCACAGGCCCGGGCGTAGGCGGCCAGGGTGGTGGGGCCCATGTCCTCCACGGGCGGCGAGCCCTTCCAGTCGCGCAGCTGGCGCACGTAGTAGTCGGCCTCCCAGCCATCGGGCCCATCCGAATGCAGCCAGCCGAGCAGGATGTCACCGGTAGTCTGCATGAGGCGCTGTCCGACCACGACCCGTTGCCCGTGACTGGGGTACGCGCTGGGCGCAAGGTGCGCCTCGAGCACGGACGCCTGCGCCTCCTTGACCTGGAGGAACAACGGGTCGTCCTCGTCCCGACCCAGGAGCAGCACGATCCAGGCGTGCAGGCCCACACTCCCCACGCCGACCACCCTGCGACCCATCTCCACACAGCGGAAGCGCTCGACCAACCGCCGCCGAGCGGGGTCCAGGCTGGCGGTGTAGATGTCGAAGAGCGCACCGAGCCTTCGCTCGTAACGCCGAGCGAGGGTCGCGCCCACGAGGTCGGCGATGGGGACGCTGAGCGGTGGGTCGTTGGCCAGCCTGCGCCGCCCGTCCCTCAGCTCGGTCAGTCGTTCGTGGGCGTGCAGGTGGTCGCGGGCCCGGGCACGCTCGGCGGTGTGGCGCAGGAGGCGCTTCGTCCGCGTGTCGACGCCGCCGGGCACGATGCCAGCCTCCACCCGGGACTTCGCGTACCACACGTCGAGCTCCCGCATCGCCGCGAGCTCGCGCATCCGCACCCGATACGCGCGGACGCCATCGAGGGTCACTCGCTCCCGGTCGCGCGGCCCGAACCCATTGTCACGGCCCGCGAGCGCGAGGCTCGCAGCGAGCCGCTGCACGTCCCACTCCCAGGGCCCGGGCAGTGTCTCGTCGAAGTCGTTGATGTCGAACACGAGACTGCGTTCGGCGGACGCGAACAGCCCGAAGTTCGCCAGGTGCGCGTCACCGCACAACTGGGCGACCAAGCCCGACGTCGGACGGCCAGCGAGGTCGGCCGCCATGAGGATTGCCGAACCGCGATAGAACGTGAACGGCGAGGCCAGCATCCGGCCGTACCGGACCGGGACAAGGTCGGTGACGCGACCCGCGTCCTGGGATCGCAGCAGGGCGACGGGGTCGGGGCGGTTCGGGGAGGGCCGCCAATCCCCGAATGATGACCGCGGGGCGGCGTGGCGGGCCGCGCGCCCGAAGTCCGCCCGTTGCGCGGGCGAGGCCGCGGCTGACGGTCCTGTCACTCCACCTTCCTGATGCGTCCGAGCGAGGGCGCACACCGACCCCCGCGCTGCCAGATCGGCCGAGCATGCTAGCCCATCCCACCGCTGCGAATCCCACGAACCCCTGACATGGGGGCCGCGGACTCGGCACAGCCCATGGCCGAGCCCTTGGCACCCGACCCTCGGGCGCACACCCGGGGTATCATCGGGGCCACCGCGCGGGCCCTGGGGGGAGTCGTCAGACGATGCGGTCGCGCGGGTCCAACCGAGTCCATGGCGGTCCACCGACGGCCGCTCGTGCTGGAGAGTCGTATGAGCAAGCGTGTCGCCCTGATCGGGCACCCGGTCACCCACTCGTTGTCCGGGGTGCTGCATCAGGCCGCCTTCGATGCCCTGGGCATCGATGCCCGCTACGAGCTGGTGGACAGGCCGCTCATCGAGCTCGCCGACACCATCGCGGGCCTGCGCGACGCCGACACCCTGGGCGCCAACATCACGGTCCCCTACAAGGAGCGGGTGGTCCCCATGC
>DAOTUX010000243.1:0-7663 GCA_034436475.1 Chloroflexota bacterium
TGTCCTGCGACGCGCCGTCGCTGGCCGCCGGCGCGTCCTTCCAGGTGCGGGTCCACGCCGCCCTCGGGGAGCCCGGCACCCTCTCCCTCTCGGCCCACGCGCGCTCGGACGTCGCCGACCCCGACGCCTCCAACGACTCCGCCGTCGAGCGCACCACGGTGATCGTCGACGACCAGGTGCCGCCGGACGTGGTCGGCGTCCCTGGGCGCGAGCCCGACTCGAACGGCTGGTACGCCCGGGCCGTGATGATCGACTGGCGTGCGACCGACCCCGATCCGAGCTCGGGCGCGCCCGATGACCCGCCGGACACGCGCGCGGAGACCGAGGGTCGCGACATCGAGTACACGAGCGAGCGGAGTTGTGACCCCGCGGGCAACTGCGCGAGGGGCAGCCTGACGCTCTCCATCGACGCGACGGCCCCTGAGGTCACGTGCGAGTCACCGAGGCCCACGTTCGTGCTCGGCGCGACCGATGCGCGAGTCCGTGCCATCGTGTCCGACACCCTTTCGGGGCCAGACGATGAGACCGTGGCCGGTACCGCGGACACGTCGGATGTCGGTGAGCGGACCGTCGCACTGAGCGGCCGGGATAGGGCCGGTCACGAGACGACCGTGAGCTGCTCGTACAGGGTCGCGTACGTCTTCGAGGGGTTCTTCGCACCGGTCGATGGCGGCGACGTGCTCAACGTGGCCAAGGCCGGCCAAGCGATCCCGCTGAAATGGCGCCTTACCGATGCGTCAGGTGCGCCGGTCGTGGGTCTGGCCACCGCCACGGTGACCGTGAAGGGCCTCGATTGCTCGGCCGGGGCGACGGCCGACCAGATCCAGGAGGAGGCTACCGGTGGCTCGGGCCTCCAGGACCTCGGTGACGGCTACTACCAGTTGAACTGGAAGACTCCCAAGTCGTACGCGCGGTCGTGCAAGACCATGCGCCTCGACCTGGGTGAAGGGGTCGTCCACACGGCACCGTTCCAGTTCACGAGGTAGGTCGTGATCCACCGCGGGGCGAGCCACCACCCTGTGGGCCGCCCCGCGGTCTGGGGCCCTGCGACTGGGGCCCCGCGATCGGGGGCCGCCCGTCGATCGGGTCGGCCACGATGACGTCCATCGACGAGCCGTGCCAGCGCGCGGCCCACGTGGCCCACGGAGGAGATGATGAGTGCTCAGGTCGTCCCTGGACGGGAGCATGCCCCGGGACCGCTGGCGCGGTACCTCGTGGAGGTCAGTCCCTCGGCGGAGGGGCTGCCCTCCGTCCAGACGATGTCGGTGCGAGCACGCCAGGCGGCATCCGAGGTGGCCCGCGATGGCTTGGACGTCCGCTTCCTGCGCTTGCTGTTCGTGCCGCATGACGGGAGCTGCCTCCTGCTGTACGAGGGAGCATCGGAGGCGGTCATCAGGAGGGCGGTCACAGCGGCCGGCCTCGACCCTCGCAGCATCTCTGGCGCGGTAGGCCTCACCGTTGACGAGCGTCGGGACTGATCGCTGTCGACGACGCCCGATTACCGACCTCCTTCCAGTCCAGCGGTCGTAGGCCAGACCCCCACGGCGTGCGTGGAAGGTACTGCGCGCCCCTCTGACGGCGCATCCGCGCGATCGGGAGCTCCTGTGAGCTGACATCGGTGGGCATCCGCGGCACCCTACCTGCCGACCACGACGCCCTTCGGTGGCTCATCGAGGATGGCCGCGTGGCCGCCGGCGGCCTTCATCCAGACGACGGCCGCGCCGGGCCATGGCGCCTGGCCAGTCAGAGCTGCCACCGCGTCGCGATGCCGCGCCGGAAAGGCAGTCGCGAGGTAGTCGGCGTACTGGATCGCGACCGCGCGCGTCGTGGGGTGGTCACGGAGCAGGAGCAGGCTGGACGGAGCCGTGTGGCCGCGTCCGGCGACAGCCTGCGCCTTGGCGTGCAGCCACCTGACCTGCCACGAGCGCGTCGATCATGGGCGTCTGGAGCCGGTCGCGGATGGGCGGGCCTGACCCTGGGTAGTAGCGCACCGCGACCTCGCCACCCAGCGCCGCTGCGATGCGTGCCAGGACGCCGATGGTCGGTTCGTGTTTCGCATCCTCGACCTCACGCACGGCCGAGGGTCCGAGTCCGGCCGCCGCGGCGAGACCGCGCTGACTGAGCCCAGCCTCCTTGCGAGCCTTGCGAAGCGCGGTCACGACGGCCGTGATCTCGGCACGGGCTCTCGCTCTGCCGCTGCGCTACGCCTTGGTCTGGGTCGGACGTTGCCGGGTCATCCACCGCATCATCGGCAACGATCCTTATCTGGCGATCATCGGCGGTGCCGGTCTGGCAGTCGGCGGTGCCGGTCTGGCAGTCGGCGGTGCCGGTCTGGCTGAGCCACTCAGGATCCAGCCACGGTGCCAGGAGGGAGGAGGGCGCGCGAAGAATCGCGCGAATCCTCGGGTGTGTCGTCGGTCCGAGGGGGGCCAGCACAGTTGGCGGGCGCGCTTGCTCCCCGGCTGCGCTCCGCAACCGCTCCCGGCCCCCGATCGCGCGAAGCGTCGCGCGGCACGGCCCGGCGGACCCCCGCGCGCCGAGCCAGCGACCCGGCCCGGCGCACCACGGCCCGGCCCCCGATCGCGCGAAGCGTCGCGCGGCACGGCCCGGCGGACCCCCGCGCGCCGAGCCAGCGACCCGGCCCGGCCCCCGATCGCGCGAAGCGTCGCGCGGCACGGCCCGGCCGACCGTGACGCCGAGCCGAATCGCCCGCGACTACGCCGGGAGGCCCAGCGAGAGCAGCCCGCTGTTCCCGACCATATCGAAGACCGGCACGACGATTCGGCCCCCTGTCACCAGGGGCGAAAGGATGGCCCCGTATGCATCCGTCGTGACCCGCCAGAGCTCGGTGCCGGTGCCGGCGTCCAGCGCCAGCACTGATGCGACATCCATCGCGTCGGTCGAGCCAACCACGATCGTGTCGACCGTCCCGCCCGGGATCGACGCGAGCGGGAACATCGGTCCCGACGCCTGCACCGACGCGGTCCACCTGACGGTGCCGGTCTCGGCGTCGAGCGCGGTCAGCGTCGTCGACGCGTTCACGAGCACGTCCGGGCCGGCGATGCTGATCGACGCGATGGTGTCCCCCTGTCCGGGTCGATGCCAGACCATGGTCCCGGTCCCGGCGTCGAGCGCGGCAGTGCCGCCATCGCTCAGGCCCACGAGCACGAGTCCCCGTCCGATGGTCGGGCGGATGTACGTGGCCGCCCCCAGCGCCGCCGCCGCAGCGGTCCACGCGGTCGCGCCGCCGCTCGCATCCAACGCGATCAGCGAGCCATCGCCGAGCGTCACCGCCACGATCGCGCCGTCGGTAGATGGCGGCGGTCCGAGCGTCCCCGGCAGGGTCGTGGTCCAGCGCGCGTCCCCGCTGGCCGCGTCGACCGCCACGACCCCACGCTCGAATGTCACGTCATCGTCGCTGATGGACTGGAGCGCATAGACCGTGTCGCCGTGGACCACGGGCCAGTACACGCCCACAGCATCCGTGAGCGCGGCGTCCGACCTCACCCGGTACCGCCAGTCGCGCGTGCCGTCCGCTGGGTCGAGCGCGGTCAGCCCCTCCGGGCCTGCCACATAGACCGCGTCGGGTCCGGCGGCCAGACCGTGCACCTGGCCCTCGCCCTCGTCTGCCACGCGATACGTCCAGGCCTCCGAGCCGTCGACGCCGGCCACTGCGACCGCCTGGCCTGACCCGTCCGCGACGACGACCACAGGACCGCTGGCGACCGCATCGGCCGACAGCACGTTGAGCGACACCGGTGCGAACCAGCAGCGGCCGGGCTCGCTGGCAGGGGCCGGGCCGGGCTGAGAGCCGGCGAGCGCAGCATCTCCGCCCGGCACTGCGGGCGGGTCCATGCCGAGGAGCGGCGCACACGTCACGTCCTCCACCGCCATCGCGGACGAGCCGCCGATCATCGTCAAGCCGATGATCAGGGCCGCGGCCGATGGCCTGCGCCGGTGCCCCGAGCGACCGTGGTGCCGGGCCATCAGTGACCTCCTTGGATGGCGATGAGCTCTGACCCCGCAGCGACGATGACCACAGCGTCCACGACCGAGGGGGCGTCCTTCATCTCGCGACCAGTCTCGAACCGCCAGCGCTCCGCGCCCGATGAGCGTTCCAGGCCATAGACGAAGCCGTCGTAGGACGCGACCACCACCATGTCGCCTGCGATGCTCGGCTGCGCCACGATCGAATCGTCCGTGGTGAACGTCCAGCGGACCGCGCCGTCGCGATCGACAGCCACCAGGTCGCCTTCGTCCGTGCCCACATACCAGGTGTCACCATCCGTGGACGGGGCCGAGGCGGCTCGTCCGCCGATATCGGCCTCGCTGAGCGTCTCACCGCTCGCCGCATCCAGCCATGCGATGGTGTCGCGGCGCGTGCCCACGGCCGCCACCCCACCGGTGGCCGTGGACGAGGTCACGGCTGCCAGGTCGTCGCGCTGCCACACAGGGCTGCCGGTCGTGAGGTCGAGCGCCCAGACGTTCCCGGGCCCGCCCCGGGTGGCGGGCGACACGAGCGTGACCACGCCATCCACGAGGGTCGGTCGGCTGAGATCGCCCACAGTGCCGGTCGCGTGCGGCTGGAAGCGCCATGACTCGAGACCGCGAGCCCCACCTACGTCGATCGCGACCAGGCCGCTGGGTCCTGACGCCAGCAGCGTATGCCCGGCCAGCAGTGGATCGGTGCTGGCCACCCCGTCCATCCTCCACAACAGTTCCCCGGTCGCGGCATCGAAGGCCCCGACTCCGCCGTCCACCACATGGACCACGTCACCATCGATCAGCGGCGTCGCCGCCCCACCCGGCTCGATCGCCGTGCGCCAGCGCTCGTGGCCGGTGACGGGATCGAGAGCCAGGAGCCATCCCTCGTCGGTCGTCACGGCGATCAGGTCGGCGGTGAGCGTAGGGCCACCGGTGATCTCACCCGGGGCCTCCACGCGCCAACGCTCGGTGATCGTGCCTTGCGGCGCGGGGCCGGGCTCGGTCCCCGACCGAGCCGCATCGCCCCCGGCCATCGCGGTCGTGCGCGGGCCGCCGGCCGGGCCTGTGCTCCCTGCGGGCAGTGCCGTTCCGACGGCCGGCGACGCCGAGGGCGCCGCCGTGACGACCATGCCCGGGTCCCCCAGGGCGAGGGCGGAGGATCCCACCGATAGGAAGACCCGCTGGCCCACGACGGCTGGTGGCGTGAGCATCAGCCGGCTGCCGGTGTCGAACCGCCAGCGCTCCAGCCCATCGCGCGCATCCAGGGCGATGAGGAGGCCACTCAGGTCCCCCGTCGCGAGGTACGCATCGTCGCCGACGAGGGTCGGCGTCACGGGCACGAACTCGCCCGAGACCGAGGCGCTCGTCCAGCGCACGAAGCCCGTGGCGAGGTCGAGCCCGGACACCGTGCCACCCGTGGCGAGCACCGCCACCCCGTCACCCATGGTCATCCCCGTCGCACCGCCATACAACACGAAGGGCTCCGGCACCCCGGTGGCTGCGTCCAGGACCTGGATGAGCGTGCCGTCCGGCACATACAGGCGCTCGCCACCCAGCGTGGGTCGGTAGGGGCGCGGGAAGTCGCCGGGCTGCTTCCAGCGCGGCGTGCCGGTCGCCGCGTCGACCGCCACCACCCCGGTCTCGGTCACGACCCAGGCGACGCCGCCCGCGACGGCGGGGGCGCTCGCGTTCGGTAGGGTCCACGCGACTGCCCCGGTCGCCGCGTCGAGGGCCACCAGGGTGCGTGCACGTGTCAGCACATAGGCGCGCTCCCCGTCGGTCACGATGGGTGCCCCGGGCGGCGAGTCCAGGGCCGTCGCCCAGCGACCCGTGCCGGTCCCGCGGTCGACGCCATACGCGCGTGACGCCTCATCGCCCACGATGACCTGGTCCCCGACCATCGCCGGCGGGTACATGATCCAGTGGGCGGTCGCGAACCTCCAGCGCACCTCACCCGTCAGCGCGTCGAAGCCGTACAGCACCGATCCCAGGCCGCCGCCCGTGACCAGGTCGCCATCGCCCACCAGCCCGCCGGTGAGCTCACCGTCGACTTCGGTGCGCCACAGGACCACGGGTGTGCCGACAGGTCCCGGACCCGGTCGCCAGCCGGTCCCGGCGGGTCCGCCCCCGGCCATCGGCGCGGACCCGGACGCCGACGCGACCGTATCTGGGTCGGATGGTCGCGCTGGACGACGAGGGTCGGCCACGGCGCCCAACGTCACCAGTGGCCCCTCCAGGGTCTGCACGTGGATGAGCCCGTCGGCGGTGACGGGCGCCCACTCGCTCAGACCCACTCCGTAGGACCATCGCTCGGAGCCATCGGAGGCGTCGAGGACGTGGAGCGACCCGTCTGTGTCCACGACCCGGATGACGCCGTCCGCCAACTGGGGCGAACCGAACGCGACCCAGCTGTCGGTCGTGTCGTGGCGCCAGCGGAGCGCACCGGTCGCCGCATCCAGCACGGCCACCGACCCAGCGTTGTCAACGAGCGCGATGGCATCGCCCTCGGCCGCGAGGTCGACATCCACACCGGCCGGCAGGGTCGTCTGCCAACGGAGGGCTCCGGTCGAAGGGTCCAGGGCAACCAGGTCACCGGCCCAGTCTGCAGCGACCACGAACCCGGCCGCGAGCGCGAGACCGCGGGTCACGGGATCGCCCAGCCCCATTGACCAGGCCACCTCCCCGGTGTCCGGGGCGAGGGCCACGATCGACTCCCCGCTGCCGACCACCACCTGGTCGCTGGTCAGCCGCGGGGCCGCCATCACGGTTCCACCCAGGTCCACGCGCCAGCGTTCGGATCCGTCCGACCGATCCACCACGAGCACGGTCGATCCGCCCGTCGCGGCCACAAGGCGCTCCCCGACGGCCAGGCCGGTGATCCCAACACCCAGGTGGGCTCGCCAGATGTCGTGCCCCTCCGGGTCGACCCACGCCAGCGTGCCCACGTCGTCGGCCGCCGCCAGGCCACCCGGGGCAGATGCATCGAGCGTCGCGACCACGCCCGCCATCGGCGCCCGCCACTTGGGGCGCCCCGATACCGGGTCAAGCGCCGCGAGGGACCCCGCCCGATCCACGGTCACCAGGAGATCCCCCATCCGGACCGGGGCTGGACCGTCCATGAGCCCGATGGAGCGCCACCAGCCGATCATGCCAGCCGATCCGTGGGTCGGGTCGGTCGCGCTCGCGCCCGAATGGGTCGCCAGCAACACCGACCCTCCGGTGATCGCGAGCAGCACCGCGGCTCCAAGGACCGCCGACCGCCCGCCCATGGGCGCTGCCCCAGAGCCCGCCGACCGCCCGCCCATGGGCGCTGCCCCAGAGCCCGCCGACCGCCCGCGTATGGGCGCTGCCCCAGAGCCCGCCGACCGCCAGCCCACGGGCGCTCAGGTATCCCGGATCCGTGTGACCGTGGCAATCCCCAACCCGGTCGGCCGCCGACCCTTGCAGACCATGTCCATGGGGAGGGCGCCGTCCCGCCAGCGGTAGGTCCCGCCTTCGATGCCGATGTCGATGAAGCGGCTGCCGAACTGGGGCGAGGTCAGAAGTGTATTGAAGATGTCCGGCAGGAGCGGGGTGCTCAATGACGGCTGACGCCATTGGCTGAAGTCAGGGGTGAGGATGAACAGCACCAACCGACGCGTGGCGGTGGCCGACGGCTCGAGACGGCCATCGATGGTCC
>DAOTUX010000244.1:0-8157 GCA_034436475.1 Chloroflexota bacterium
ACCCGACGCGCGCTCGCCGCCATGCCCCTGCCGGTGACCGCGCTCACCCACACCAAGGCGGCCGCGCTCGAGCGCGTCCGGGAGCAGGCGCGCATCCAGGTGGAAGGCGAGGACCTCGGCACCCCGCGCCATGAGCTCCTGCCCCCTCCCCGCCTCCGCGAGCGGACGGACGAGGGCACGCTCGTCGACAAGGGACTCGAGCCGGACAAGGGCCTGCTGGCGCTGCCCGAGCCCAGCCCGGGCGACCTGTTCCTCGACCTCGAGGGCGACCCGTTCGCGCTCGACGACGGGATCGACTACCTGTTCGGGATCCTGGAGCCTGGGCGCCGGGACGAGAACGGCGATCCGACGTTCACCGCCTTCTGGTCCCGCGACGAGACCGGTGCCGTCACCCACGCCGCGGAGCGCCGCGCGTTCGAGGAGCTCATCGACTTCATCGTCGAGCGCCTCGATCACGACCCCAAGCTCCACGTCTATCACTACGCGCCCTACGAGCCCACCGCGCTCAAGCGACTGATGGGCCGATACGCCACCCGGGAGGTGGAGGTCGACCGCCTGCTGCGAGGTCGGGTGCTGGTCGACCTGTACCGGGTCGTGCGCCAGGGGATACGGGCCTCGGTGGAGAGCTACTCCATCAAGCGGCTGGAGGAGCACTACGGGTTCCATCGGGAGGCGGAGCTGCGGGCAGCGGGAGACTCCATCGCGATGTTCGAGGAGTGGCTGGAGCTGGGCAGCGGGCCGGACGATTCCGCCCAGCGCGACATGATCCTGCGCGAGATCGAGCGCTACAACCGCGATGACGTGCTCTCCACCTGGTGGCTCCGCGATTGGCTGGAGGGGCTGCGACCGGAGCTTGCCCGGATGCTCGGCACCGATGTGCCACGACCCGAGGCAGCCGATGCCGACGAGGGCCCCAAGCTCGCGGAGTGGCTCCAGCAGGTCCGGGAGGTCTCGCTGCAGCTGACGGCGGGGCTGCCCGACGAGCCGGACGGCCTCGAGGGGGCCGACCACGCCCGGTGGCTCCTGGCGCAGCTGCTGCCGTGGCATCGCCGCGAGGCGAAGGCTGCGTGGTGGCGCTACTACCACCTGCTGCTGGAGCTGACGGACGAGGAGCGGGTGGCCGAGCCCGAGCCCATCGGGATGCTCGAGCTCATCGGTCCGGAGGACGACTCGGGTCGGCTGTTCCGCTATCGCTACCCAGAGCAGGAGCACGACATCGGTGCGGGTCAGCGCGACGTGTACGACCCGCAGACCAGGAGGACCGTCAACATCCAGTTGGTCGATGACGAGCGCCGTGAGATCGTCATGCGTCACGTCCGGGGTCGCGAGGGTACCCATCCCCGATCGCTCGTGCCCAAGACTGTCATCTCGACGGACCAGCTGGAGCAGAGCCTGCTCCGAATCGGGCGCTGGGTGGTCGAGCACGGGATCGAGGTGGACGGCGACTATCGTGCCGCGCGCGACCTGCTGCTGCGGGTCCATCCGCGGGTGGGCCAGACACCGGGTGAGCCGCTGTGTCGGTCGGGTGCCACGACCACGGACGAGGCACGCCGCCACGCCCTGTCACTCGACCGGAGCACGCTCGCCATCCAGGGCCCACCCGGCAGCGGCAAGACGTACACCGGGGCGCGGATGATCGTGGACCTCGTCGCCGCGGGCAGGCGAGTGGGTGTCGTCGCGAACAGCCACAAGGTCATCGGCAACCTGCTCGACGAGGTGGCGTGCGCAGGCGCCAAGGACCTGCGGTTCCTGGCGCGACCCATACGCATCGGCCAGAAGCCCAAGGACGGGGAGACGCCCACGTGCGGGTCGGCGTCCCCGTATGAGGACAACGGTGTCGCGCGCAGCGCGATCGCAGCGCGCGAGGTGGACGTCATGGGCGGGACCGCCTGGATGTGGGCGCGCGAGGACTTCGCGGGCGCGGTCGACGTGCTGTTCGTGGATGAGGCGGGGCAGTTCTCGCTGGCCAACGCGGTCGCGGTGTCGCAGGCGGCGGAGAGCATGGTGCTGCTGGGTGACCCGCAACAGCTCGACCAGCCCACCCAGGGGACCCACCCACCGGGTGCCCAGCGGAGCGCCCTGGCGCATCTGCTCCAGGCCGAGCCCACCATGCCACCCGAGCTGGGCCTGTTCCTCGAGCGCACGTGGCGGATGCATCCGGCCATCACGGACTTCACGTCCGAGCTGTTCTATGCCGATGCGCTCGAGGCCGAGGCAGGCAACGACCGGCAGGCGCTGGTGGGAGCGGGCGTGCTCGATGGTGTCGGCATCCGCTATGTCGCCATCCCCCACGCGACCCGGGATGCCACCGATTCGCCGGACGAGGCGGATGCCCTGGTCTCGATGGTGGGCGACCTGCTCCGCTCCGGGGCCACCTGGACGCACCGCGACGGTGTGGAGCGCGCGATCCGCGCCGAGGACGTCCTGATCGTGACGCCCTACAACGACCACAAGGGGCTCGTCGAGGCGGCGATGCACGCGGCGGGGCACAGAGGCGTGCGCGTCGGTACCGTGGACAAGTTCCAGGGACAGGAGGCGCCGATCTCGATCTACTCGATGGCGAGCTCGAGCGCCGAGGACGCGCCGCGCGGCCTGGAGTTCCTGTACTCGCTCAACCGGCTGAACGTGGCGACGTCGCGCGCCCGATGCCTCGCGGTGGTCGTCGCATCACCGGACCTGGTCCGCGTCCGATGCCGGACGCCCCGCCAGATCCAGCTCGTCAACGCCCTGTGCCGACTCGTGGAGGTGGCTACGCCGTGAGAGCCGAGCCCGCGCCATGGACCGCGACCGAGGAGGAGCTCTGGTACGAGGTCTTCTTCCGCTGCATCTACGGCGGCATGCGCCCCGACATAGCCCGCGAGCGGGTCGCCACGCTCTCTCCGTACGGGCGGGCCTTCGCAGATGTGGTGCACGACCGATGGAGGAACGAGGCCACGGCGCTTCGCGACGCCGCGATCAAGGGCTCGCCACTCGCTCCCGGATGACCGCACGCAGGTGCTCGAAGTAGTCGTCGAAGCCGTCGACTGGTCGGCCGCACACGCAGGTCCGCACGGCCAGATCAGCCACGTCATCGGACGCGCCGATGCGCCGGATGATCTCCTCCTCGTCCGCAGCGGACATGTACGGCCCGTGCCTGTCCAGGACGCTCAGCACTTCGGTCGTGGCCATCGCACCTCGCAGCTTCACCATGCGGATCACGCACCCGTCACGGTACCCTGGCGACGAGCCAAAGTCGCCTGAGGAATCGGTGATCGACTTCGCGCGTGGCGAGACGGGCAAGGCGTGGACCCGTTGGGAGATCAATGCGGCCGTAGCCGCCTACCTCGACATGCTCCAGAAGGAGCGGCGGGGTGAGCCCTATGTCAAAGCGAGCGTGGTTCGAGAAGTGGGCCAGCTGCTGCCCGCGCGCTCCAAGGGTTCTGTCGAGCGGAAGTTCCAGAACATCAGCGCAGTCCTCGATGAGGCCGGCTTGCCCTGGATCGACGGGTACAAGCCCCTGTCGAACTATCAGGACGAGCTCGCGATCGCGGTCGCGGAGGCGGTCGGGAGCCAACGACGCCTGGCGGAAGCCCTTGAGGTCTACGGAAGCACCGCGCTCCCAGCTTCGCAGGCTCGCCCATTGGCTACCAGCGATGTGCTCGTCGTGGCTCCTGGCCTCAGGGGTCCAGGCGTGCAGCCATCGCGTGTCGGGCTGACCGGAGGCACGATCCCGGCCCTTCGTGACTTCCAGACGAAGGCACTCGGCGATGCCGGCGAGGAATGGGTACTCAACCTTGAGCAGGAGCAGCTCGCTCGCGCAGGTCGATCCGATCTCGCCGGTCGCGTCGTCTGGGCCGCCCGCGACATCGGTGACGGCCTCGGCTACGACGTCGGTAGCTTCTTTCCCGATGGTCGCGAACGGTTCATCGAGGTCAAGACGACCAACTACGGGGTCCGAACGCCCTTCTTCATCACCAAGGGTGAGGTCTCGTTCTCCGAACGCCGGTCGGATGCGTTCTCGCTCTACCGAGTCCACGGGTTCGCACGCGACCCGCGACTCTATGTCCTCGACGGGTCCGTGCGGGAGCGAGCGCGCCTCGATCCTCAGGTGTTTCTGGGCATCCCGCTGTAGCCCACCGCGGCAATTTCAGCTCAAGGGCGTGGACCCGACCTCGATGTACGCATCTCGACGCTCGACGCGGCGGTCGAGCGGATGGCGGCCGCGGCGCGAGCGCTGCCGGACCTCGAGGTCCTGACGACCGGCGAGTGGTCGGCGCGGATGGTGCTCGCGCACATCGTGTTCTGGCACGAGAGCTTCGGGCGGAACGTGGCGGACCTCGCGGCAGGGCGTCAGCCGACGCCGCTCCGCGGGTCGCTGGCCGCCCTCGGCGAGCGGACGCGCGCCGAGCTGGGATCGCTCGATGTCGAGGTCCTGCTCGGACGCTTCGTGGCGGCCCAGTCGGTGATCCGGCGAGACGTCGGCGCAGCGCACCGGGCATCGAGCTCATCCCCTATCGGCAGGGCCGGCTGCACACCCCGACGCAGCACCTGCGGATCACCACGGGACACGTGACCATCACGCGTCGGACCTGGCGCGGGCGCTGCGCTCGCGTCCTTGACGGACGTCTCTGACGTATGAGATCCTATGTCCGAACCGTCATGCCGAACCAGTACCCGACCACCGCTCATGCGCGGCGACAACGGATGATCGCCGAACGGCTCGCCGCTGCGACGGGCGAGGCGTACGGAGCCACGCTCGCATCGCGCCTGCGTGCTGGGCTGATCACCAGCGACGCCGACCGAGCGGCGCTCGTCGACCTGATCGACGAGATGGTCACGGCCGATCCACTGCTAGCGCAGACGGCGCCCAGCATCGGCGCCCTCCTCCGCAGCGCGATCGCGTCGCGGGCCGTGACGGAGGCGTTCGTCCCGTCGGCCGCGGCCGACGATGTGGAGGACGCTGCCACCCCGGACGACATCCTGCGGATCGCCCGGGTCCACGGTCAGGCCGAAGCATCGGTCCTCTCCAACCTCATGTTCGACGCGGCCCGGGCGGCCCGGGCGATGGGCTCGCGCTCCGCCAACGTCCGGGAGTACGCACGCCGGCTGCGTGCGCGGCCGGGCGTCCTGGCTCTGCCGATCGCCAATCGGTTCGTCTTCCCCTCGTTCCAGTTCGACGAGCCGCGCCGACGGCTGTGGCCGATCGCCCTCGAGGTCAACGAGGTCCTGGGTGCAGCCGACGACCCGTGGGGTGTGGCCAGCTTCTGGTTCGGCCACGACCCGAGCCTGGACGCCCGACCCGCCGACCTCGTGTCGGACGAGATACGCGCACCCGACGTCAAGGCCGCCGCAGCACGCGAGCTCGCACCCGTCGGCTGATGCCGCGCTCGGATCCGCCGCTGGACTGCCCCTCACCGGACGGCCCGCTCATCCGTGTCGTCGCAAGCGGCACGACCTGGTGGCGCATCCACGGCTCAGGGCACGACCCCCGGGGATTCCGTGACACGGGGGCCGAGGCCAAGCGCGCGGACCCCAGGACCCACGGCATCGAAGGCCGTTTCGACTGCCAGGCGGGCGAGTACGGATACCTCTACGCAGGCGAGACCAGGGCATCCACGATCGCGGAGGCATTCCTTCGAGGGCCGGTCGTCCGGGACCCGAACGCCCGGTTCATGCGTCGGGCTCGGCTGGATGGGCGCGTGCTCTCACGTCTCCGTCTGACGGCCGAGCTGGCGCTCGTCGACCTGTGCGGGTCGGCCGGGCTGGGCCGGATCGGCCAGGACGCATGGCTCTCAGCGTGCGACGAGGTCGATTTTCCGATCACCCAGCGGTGGGCGACCGCGATCCGCCGCTGGGCGCCGGATGCGGCGGGGCTGGTCTGGATGTCGAAGCGCGACAACCTGCACGAGGCGGTGGTCCTGTTCTCGGACAGGGTGCCCGTGGCCGCGGTCACCGGCGACGTGGTGCGCCACCTCGACACGCCGCTCGGCATGACGCTGGTGGAGAAGGTCCTCGCGCGCTGCAACGTCGTGGTGGGCAGGTCGTGACCGCGTGGTACGCCCGATCAGCCCTCGATGTCGAGCGCCTCGAGGAACGCGCGAGGGGTCATGACGGGCAGTCGCCCGGCCAACTCGAGCAGCCGAGCGTCACCGCTCACGAGCGCGTTGACACGTGCCGCCCGGGCAAGGCCCACCAGGTACTGGTCATCGGGGTCGCTCGCGACCGGTGTGCCTGTCGAGGGCGGCGCATCGGCGACCACGATGGCATCGCGCTCGATGATCGCGACGTAGGCGTCCACCTGCTCGACCGTCACGTAGGCGCGGAACCAATCACGGCGCAGGACCTCTCGCAGCTCGGCCAGGAGCGCCAGCGAGACCACGAGTTCGAAGGCGCCGATCCGGAGCGCGAGCAGCAGCCCGGCCGGCGCACCGACCCCGGAGATCAGCGCGGCGACGAGGACGTTCGTGTCAAGGACGGCGCGCGGCACGGGGACGGGCGTTCGTGGCGCGAGGCGTCCTCACCGCTCGGGTCTCCTCGACGGCGATGCGCATCGCCTCGTCCTCGTCGAGGTCGCTTCGTGCCTAGGAGCGCTCGACCACGTCGAACCCGAGGTACGAGCGCAGTGCGTCCTCGACGATGTCCGAGTCGCGCCGGTCGGTCCGAGCGGCTCGCACACGTGCGGCACGCAGCACGTCCTCGTCCACGTACAGGGTCACCTTGCGGCGGGTGGAGGTCGCCATGGCCGCCAGCATAGCGCTACGACGTCGAAGCGTGCGAAGGGTCGACATCCGCAGGCGATACCCTGACCGCCATGGAGCGTGGAGCACAGGGGAGACCCCGGTCCGATGCGCATCGTTGACCTAGCCGCGGAGCACATCGAGCCGGCGCGTCGGCTGACCGCGGAGGCATACGCCGCGGAGCGACACGCCGTCCCCGCGCTGCCGGCCGTGGACGAGACGCCAGACCTCGTCGAGGTCGTGGCGAACGGTCTGGGGGTGGCCGCGCTCGAGGGCGACACGCTGGTCGGGTTCCTGGGTTGCTCCGACCCATGGGAGGGTGCGTTCGGACAGGTCCGGGGCACATTCTCGCCCATCCATGCGCATGCGACCGTGCCACATGACCGCGGCCGGGTCTACGACCGGCTCTACCAGGCGGCGTCCGCGAAGTGGGTCGCCATGGGCGTGCTCAGCCACGCCATCGGGCTGTACGCGCACGACGCGGCGGCCCTGGGGAGCTTCTTCGACAACGGGTTCGGCATCCGGACCATCGATGCGATCCGCGATGTCAGCCCGATCGACGCCTCGGTCCCGGACGGCCTGACGCTCCGACAGGTCGAGGCCGCCGATGTCGAGGCCATCGCCCCGCTGCACGAGGGTCTCATGGAGCACCTGCGCCAGCCGCCCATGTTCATGCCGCTCACGGTGGCCGCCTCGCCCGAGGTCATGGCCCGCTGGATCCACGAGGGACGCTATCGGTTCGTGGCGGCGTTCGATGACGACCGTCCGGTGGCCTACTTGCGCTGGCAGGAGTCAGGCGAGAACTTCGTCTGCGACGACCCGGCCATGATGAGCATCACCGCCGCGTACGCCCTGCCGGAGCTGCGCGGCACGGGCGTGGCGACCGCGCTGCTGGCGTGGCTGCTCGACTGGCTGCGCGAGCACGGCCACGAGCGCTGCGGGATGGACTTCGAGAGCTTCAACTACACCGCGCGCAACTTCTGGCTGAAGCACTTCACGGCGTACACCATGGGCGTGGTGCGTCGCATCGACGAGCGGATCGTTCAGGGCTGAGCGCGCGTGCCCGTCTCGTACGCCCGACCCACCGAGGGTGACCTCCTGGCGGCGGCCGACCGCACCATCCCCGACGTCATCGGGCCGGGGTTGCGCATCCTGTTCGTGGGCATCAACCCGGGGTTGTGGTCGGGTGCGACAGGGTTCCATTTCGCCAGACCTGGCAACCGGTTCTGGAAGGCAATCGCCTGGGCTGGCCTGGTGGACCGGGTCCTCGACCCGTCCCAGCAAGGGGAACTGCTGCGCTTCGGCATCGGGATCACAAACCTTGTTGCACGCGCGACGGCCACGGCTGCCGAACTGACACCTGCGGAACTGCGTGATGGCGCACGTGACCTGGTTGCGCGGGTCGAGCGATATCGGCCGAGGCAGGTCGCCTTCCTGGGCC
>DAOTUX010000245.1:0-3258 GCA_034436475.1 Chloroflexota bacterium
CACGTCGTTCTCGGCGGCCCTTCTCGCCATCTCGGTGGCCGTCGCGAGGGTGTACCCCCAGTTGCCATCGAGGAACAGCTCGCGGTCCGGACCCAGCACCTCGCGCACACGCCGGATCCGCTCGGCCTCGAACGCCGGGGACGCGGCCACCTTGAGCTTGACGGCTCTGAACCGCGACCCGGCGAGCTCCTCGGCTGCGCGGACGGTGTCGTCGAGCGGCAGGACCATGATCGACGACGCGTACGCGGGGAGCCGCTGCCGCCCCGCTCCCGCCAGCAGCCGGTGGATGGGCTGGTCCAGCGCGCGGCCCAGGACATCCCACAACGCGATGTCGACCCCTGCGATGGCCTCGACCAGCATCCCGCCGCCCCGGCCGCTGAGGGCTCCCGCCATGTCATCCCAGATCGCACCGGCGTCGAACGGGTCCCGTCCCACCAGACGTGGCGCGAGCAGGTCGTCGACGATGGTCGCGTACGACTTCGGGGTCCAGCGGCCAAGGGTCTCGCCCCAGCCCACGATGCCATCGTCCGTCTCGATGCGCACAAGCACCATCGCCACATCGACCTTGTAGTCCTGCGCCGTTCGCTGCGGCGTGGGAAGGCGCGCCAGCAGCGGAACCGCCTCGACCTGCTTGATCCGCATGAGCTACCCCTTCACTCCACCTTCAGTGAGACCCGCGATGAACTGTCGTTGCAGGAACAGGTACACGATGAGCATCGGGATCGACGACAGCCACAGGAACGAGAACACCTGCTCCCAGTTGGTCGTGAAGCTCCCGATGGCCCGGTACATACCCGACGTGATGGTGTATCCGCTGCCTGGGCCCAGGATGAGCAGCGGGTTCAGGAAGTCGTTCCACGACCACAGCGCGAGGATGATCGCGATGGATGCGGTGGGCGGCCGGAGCAACGGGAAGATGACCTTCCAGAAGGTCGTGAACGTACCCGCGCCATCCACGATCGCGGATTCGTCGAGCTCACGCGGTAGACGCCGCGTGAAGCCCACGTAGATGAACGTCGCGAATGCGAGGTACTGCGCCGCGTTGGCGAAGAGCAGCCCGGGCATCGTGAACATGAGCCCGGTCGCGCGGAGCACCTGGATGGCCGGTATGAGGATCACCTGCGAAGGCACCAGGATGCCCGCGATGACGAACAGGAAGGTCGCGTTGGCCGCCCGGCCCCGCCCGCGGGCGATGACGTACCCCAGCGGCGCCGCGAACGCGATGGTCAGCGCGACCGAACCGAAGGTGATGATCCCGGTGGTGAGATACGCGGCCGATACGTTGATCCCGTTGACGCCGGCCAGAGCCTCCGTGAGGGGTCGGATGGTGAGGTCGGACCACGGGATGCCGAACGGGTCGCGGACGATCGCCTGCTGGGGCTTGAACGCGTTGATGATGAGGAAATAGAGCGGCACGACGAGCACGAGGACGATGGGCGAGAACGCGATGTGGACCCAGCGGGGCGTCCTGGGGCGACTCACAGCCCGCGACCCTCGGCGCGCCGCAGCCGATAGAGCAGCCCGCTCGCCACGATGCCCACGACCACCAGCAGGATCATCGAGATCGCGGCCGCGTAGCCCACCCGCGAGTAGGTGAACGCCTCCTTGATGATCGCGAACGGGATGGTCTCGGTGAGGCGCGCCGGTCCGCCGTCGGTGAGCACCGCGACCCGGTCGTATTCCCGCATCCCGAACACGACCAACGTGACCACCGTCACGGTGATCGCAGGTGCGATCGCGGGCAGCGTCACGTGTCGGAACACCTGGCGACCACTGGCGCCGTCGACGCGGGCGGCGTCCACGAGATCGGATGGCACCCCTTGGAGCCCCGCCAGGAACAGCACGGTCGCGAACCCGATCGTCTGCCAGATGACCACGCCGGTGATGACCACGACAGCGGTATCCGGCTTGCCCAGGAAATCGAGCGGTCGGATGCCGAGCACGGCGAGACCCTCGTTGACGGCCCCGCGATACGACAGGAGCGAACGGAACAGGAACCCGGCCGCGACCGGGCTCATGATCATCGGGAAGAAGATGAGCGCCCGGTAGAAGGTGGCGGCACGCCCGGAGAAGTCGAGCATCTTCGCGAGCCCCAGGCCAACCACGGTCATGACGATGGTCGAGCCGAGGGCTACAGCCGCGGTCACGAGCAGGGTCCGGTGGACCCCCGTGTCGACGATCGCCTCGGTGTAGTTGTCGAGCCCGATGAACACGGGCTCGCTCCCGAACCCCCGCCACTCGGTGAGGCTCGCGAGCACGGCCATGCCCAGTGGGATGACGATGAGCCCCGTGTACAGCACCAGTCCCGGCGCGGCCATGAGCAGCGCCGGGAGCCGGCCCGGGCGAAGGCCGCGTCCGGATCGGGAGTGCGAGCGGTCGAGCGGCTGGGTCGCGTCAGCTCCCGGTGGGCCGGGGCGGTGGCGTGGATCCATGCGCGTCACCGCTCGCACGATGCGAGCTCGCTAGCTGGCCTGCCCGTCTCACCATGAGTCGAGATCGGTGAGGACCGTGTCCGGATCCTCGCCCAGCATCACGCGCTGGACGGCTTCGTTGATGGCATCGAACGTGCCCGCGATGGACCGGCCGTCACCGGCGCCATCGGAGGTGGGCAGGAACTCGGCGCCCAGTGCCAGATCCATGGCCTTCTCGGCGAGCGCGCTCGAGGCCGGGTAGGTCACGGGCGGGTCGAAGTCGGACATGAGCCGGCTCACCTCGAGCGCCGCGAGGTGCGCCCGCGGATCGAGGGCCATGAATCGCGCGAACGCGAACGCCTCGTCGGGATGCGGCGTGGTCGCCGACACGCTGTAGCCGTTCGCCGCGAAATTGCCTGCCACCCGGGGCTTGCCGTCGTTGGTCGGCGGCAGGAACACGCCGATTTCGAAGTCGATGTCCGCCGCCTCGAAGGTGGGGATGACGAAGCTGCCCATCGTCATCATCGCGCCCCGGCCGTCGAGGAAGTTCTGCATCACCTGCTCGAAGCCGTCGTTGAGAGCACCCTCGTTGAAGTACCCCGCGTCGCGCCACTGCGCCCAGAGCCGGAGGAGGTCACCCCACTCGCTGTCCTTGAAGGTGACGGTGCCTGCCTTGCGGTCCTGCATCCAGGTGGGGTTCTGGCCGAAGACGTCACCCGGCGCCATGTTGTGGAACTGGTGCCCAGGGACCCAGTCGCCACCCGTAAGGAACGGCACGATGCCTGCGGCCTTGAGCTTGGCCATGGCCTCCGTGAGCTCCGCCCAGGTGGCGGGCTCGGCCGTGATA
>DAOTUX010000246.1:0-8359 GCA_034436475.1 Chloroflexota bacterium
TCGGGTGTGCTCCGGGTGCGCCTCCCGGGTGGGGGCGCGGTCATGGACTACGCCGCGCTGCCCCGCTGGACGAGCCAGGACTGGCGCGCGTCCCTGGAGCGCGTGGTGGGGCAGATGCGGGGGGAGGGGACGTGGCCCTCGATCCTGCTCGCGGACCGGCTCGACCGCCCACCCGGCCTGGAGCGTGCGGTCCGCTCGCTCGGTTGGCGCCGCATCAGCGGGGAGTCGGTCCTCTGGGTGGCCCATGCCTCGGTGGTGTCGCACCTCGACCGGTCGCTCCGCTTCGAGGCCGTCCAGCCTCGCAGCGTGGCCGACCACGAGGAACTGGAGCGTCGCGTGTTCGGGGCCGACCCAGCGCGCGCGGAGGCGCGCCGCAAGGAGCTCGCCAAGGCGCTCGCGGGCGGACGCCTGCGCGCGTTCCTGCTGCGACTCCAGGGGGAGCCCATTGCCGTGGCGCGGCTGTCCCAGGGGGAAGGCGTGGCGGGCATCCACGGACTGGGCGTGGTTCCCGACTGGCGGGGCAAGGGCTATGGCACCCTGCTCGCCACGGTCGCGACCCGAGCCGGCATGGCCACCGGCAACCGCATCGTGTGGCTGTCCGTGGACGAGGCGAACGAGACGGCGCTCCACGTGTACCGCAAGCTCGGGTTCCAGCACGCCTTCGGCTGGTCGCGCTGGCTGGCGCCGCTGGAGTAGCCCCCTCCGCTGGCCGGACCTCGGCATCATCGGCCTCGACGCCGGCCCTTGCGGTGAGCATGCTCGAGGCCTGCCGGCGGCGCGACCGCGGCCCAACCTCGCCGGGTCCTGATGCTCGGCACGCGCGACGCGATCCACGGGGCCGCCCGGGTCTGTCCCTCCGTGCGCGGCGAGGGACTGCCCGCGGAGCGCTCCGCGGAGGCTGGGCTGGCCGGACGACCTGCCCCACCAGGACCTGGGACTCAGGCTGACGTGACACGCCTGATGCGTGCCCGGCCGATTGAGTTGAGGGCCTCGTTGTAGAGCGTCGCGCCGTCCGACCCGCCCGGCACCGGCATCGCCGACAGGTCGTCCACGAGCTGCTCCTCGAGCGAGGTGCGACACACCTCGTCCACGGTCCGCACCGCGTGGGCCGCGAACCGGAGCACTTGGCAGGTCTCGAGCCGTCGCGGGTCGTCCCAGTACCAGCCGCAGCTCGCGAACATAGCAAGCCGGGATGCCTGGGCGGCCATCAGCGAGACCAGGTCCGCGGTCGCGTCGGCCGCGGCGCCGTCATGGGCGCGTGCCAGCTCCTCGCTCGCCCACTCCCCCGGCTCCGCGAAACCGCTCGCCACATCCGCGTAGCGGTCCCGGGCGGCCCAGGCGTCGACGCCCCGCGCCCGCAGGTGCGTCTCGGTGGCGGTGTCGATGGCGCTGGCGATGCGGTCGAACGCCTGGCGCAGCGGCGCCTTCCAGCCGCCGTCGGCGGTGCAGCCGCATGGTCCCGACCAGCGCGCGATGCCGTGATGGCACGACCAGCTGGTGTGCTCGACGACACTCCCCGCCGGGAGGCCGAGGGGGTCGATGCCTGCGAGCCACTCACCGGGGGTCATCGCGGTCATCGAGGCGTGACCGGCTCCCGTCGTGAGCAGCCGGTCGAGGAACAGGTCCCGGAACGGCTGATGATGGCCGTATAGCTCGCCATCAGTGCACACGAGAGCCATGCTGGGGCACGTCGTCGGGCGCTTCGAGAGCCGTGGCAATGCGATATCGTGGGCGAACCTGTCCGCGTCCACCGTGGCCGCCGGGTCGAAGCTCACGGTCGTGGACAGCGCGGCGTCGTAGAACAGGGCCACCATCCATAGACCGTCGCCGAGGTCCACTCGCGCGGGCGCCTGGGTGTCGACCCCATGCCCGGCCTGCCACGGGGCGAGGATGGTCCAGCGCACCCCCTCCTCGGCGGCGATGCGCAACGTGACGCGGTCCACGGCGGTCTCCGGCAGCCACAGGCCGTCGGGCCGGCTGCCTGTCCGGAGCTCCACGTCACGGAGCGCCCACCGGACCTCGGTGCGGCGGTCGCGCACCGACGCGAGGGGCAGGATGGCGTGGTGGTAGGCCTGTGCCATGAGGCTGCCGTTGCGCGCCTGGCCCATCATCGCGTCGTGGAGCTCGGGCCGGTGCTCCCGGAGCCAGCGGGCCACGGTGGGCCCCAGGTCCCAGCCGATGCGGCCGAGGTTGCCGAGCGCCGCGTTAGGCGCATACGCCTCTTGGGCGATGCGGTCGTTCCAGTCGTGGGCTGGGGAGGCGCTGGGGTCGCGGGGCACCTCGCCCGTGAACGGATCCTCGCGGGCGGGCTGGTAGAAGTGGCCGTGGACGAGCAGCACCGGGCGGGTCCTGCCAGGGCCGAGGTCGAGGTCGCGGACCGGCGACCCGGCGTCAGGTCGCGCAGGAGCGTGGGTCATGCAGCGCGATCGTAGCGTGTCGCCGCGTGGTGGCGCGAGTTCGGGGCGCGGGTCCTGGTGCGGCCGCGCGCCGGGCGACGGACCCGCACGCCGGGCGACGGACCCGCGCAGCGGCGACGGACCCGCGCAGCGGCGACGGACTCGCGCCGGGCGACGGACTCGCGCCGGGCGACGGACCCGCGCCGGGCGACGGACCCGCGCGCCGGGCGACGGACTCGCGCCGGGCGACGGACCCGCGCAGCGGCGACGGATGCGCCTCCTTCCTCGGCGGCGGTTCATTCCACCTGAACGCGCACCCTGGCGATCGTCAGGACGCCGCCCATCCCTGGGCGCTCGCCATGACCCGGGAGGACCCCTGCCGGCGCAGGACGCGCCCGAGGTCTGCAGTGGTTCAAGTCAAGTGACCGATCGCGTGGGTCGCGGTGCCGCCAGCCCGGCCGGCCGGGCCGGAGGCAGTGCGATCCGGCCTCGAGCGTCCAACTGGGATGAACGATCGCCGGGTCACGTCGATCGGTCGTCTCCGACGCCGGCGTGACTCAGCCGGCGCTCGCCGCCGCCACCTCCAGGTCAGGCGCTTCTGCGACGGCGGCCGCTGCCGGCAGGTACATCTGCTCCACGTACTCCTGGAGCATCCGGGCGGTCGAGAAGCGCCACACGGTCGAGGCCATCGACCGGCGCATCGTGCCGAGCCAGCGACGCGGCAGGCCGTTCGCATCGCGGTCGTACCAGCGGGGCACGATCTCCTGCTCCAGCAGGTGATAGAGCGCCTGTGCGTCGGCCCAGTCCTGGGCCGCCTCGTCAGGGTTGGTCTCACGCCCGCCGATGGCCCAGCCGTTGTCGCCGGCCCAGCCCTCGTCCCACCAGCCATCCAGGACCGAGCAGTTGACCACGCCGTTCATCGCCGCCTTCATGCCGCTGGTGCCGGATGCCTCCAGCGGGCGACGGGGGTTGTTGAGCCAGACGTCCACGCCCTGGACGAGGTATCGGCCCACACGGATGTCATAGTCCTCGAGCACCATCACGCGTCCCTTGAGTCGCGGCGAGCGGCTGCGGGCGAAGATCTGCTGGATGACGCCCTGGCCCGGGCGGTCCGCTGGGTGCGCCTTGCCCGCGAACACGACCTGGACCGGTCGCTCCTGGTCCCACAGCAGGCGCGCCAGGCGCTCCTCGTCGCTGAACAGCAGCGCCGCCCGCTTGTAGGTCGCGAAGCGACGCGCGAAGCCGATGGTCAGGATGGTCGGCTCGAGCAGGCCCTCGACCTCGGCCAGCTCGGAGGGGGACTCCCCGTGACGTGCCCACTGGGCCCGCAGGCGACCCCGCGCGAAGAGCGCCAACTCCAGCTTCTGCTCCAGGTGGGCATCCCACAGCTTCTCGTCGGAGAGCCGCGGCAGGCGGTCCCAGAAGCGGTCCTTGGGGCGCTCGTCGTCCTGCCTGTCCAGGTCGGCGCCCACCAGGCCGTACTGGGTCCGGATGGGGCCGCCCAGCCAGGTGCCCGGATGGACGCCGTTGGTGATGCCCAGGATGGGCTGTCCCACGACGTCGCGCCACGTGGCGTTGGCGGTCGCCGCATGCAGCTGGCTGACCGCGTTGGCGGCGTGCGACGTGCGCAGCGAGAACCCGGTCATGTCGAACTGGCCGGGATCGTCGTCGGGGCCCCGGCCGACCGCCAGGATGCGCTCGATGTCCACGCCCGAGGGCTCCAGGAACGGGCTCGCCACCCGGCGCACGAGGTCGGCGTCGAAGCGCTCGTTGCCGGCCGACACCGGGGTGTGGATGGTGAAGACCGAATGCCTCCGGACCACATCGAGGGCCTCGTCGAGGGACTCGCCCCGCGCGACCCGCTCCCGTGCGCGCTCGACGAGCAGGAACGCGGAGTGGCCCTCATTGAGGTGCCACGCGGCGGGCCGGATGCCCAGCGCCCGCAGCGCCCGCACGCCGCCCACGCCCAGCACCAGCTCCTGGTGAAGGCGCATCTCACGACCGCGCACGTACAGGATGTGGGTGATGGGTCGGTCGTCCTCGTCATTGAGCGGGGTGTCGGTGTCCAGGAGCAGCAGCGGCACGCGACCCACCTGGACCAGCCACACGGCGACCTGGACGGTGCGGCCCGGCAGCTCCACGGGGACCACGAGGGGGTCGCCGTCGTGGTCCGCGACGCGCTGGAGCGGCAGGTGCGACACGTCGAGGTCGGGGTAGGCGTGCTCCTGGTGCCCGTCTGCGTCGATGGTCTGGCGGAAGTAGCCGTGGCGATAGAACAGGCCCACGCCCACGAATGGCAGGGCCATGTCGGACGCCGCCTTCAGATGGTCCCCGGCGAGCACGCCCAGACCGCCCGAGTAGATGCCCAGCGACTCGTGGAGCCCGAACTCGGCACAGAAGTAGGCCACCGGCCCATCCAGTCCCGCGGCGTGGTGCCGGGCGAACCAGCCACCCTTGCCGTTGCCCCGGTACTCGTCATAGGCCGCCAGATGCCGGCGGTACTGGACCATGAAATCGGTGTCGTCGAGCAGCTCCGACCACCCGGTGTGCGCCTGGAGACCGCGACTGGGCTACGGAAGCGGCGCCACGCCGTGCGGTCGATACGGCTGAACAGCGCCCGGGTCTGGGGATGCCACGACCAGTACAGGTCATAGGCGATGCGCTGGAGCCCATGCAGCTGCGCCGGCAGGCGGAGGGTGGTGACGGGCAGCGTGGGGATGCTCGGCTGGCTGGCCACGAAGCGGGATGCTACACGACGAACGCCCTCGGACGGTCCCACGATGCCCCAGGCTCGTCCGTCGGGTCCCCGGACGGGCGCCCGTGGGCGCCCTCGCGCCCGCTACCATCGCACGTGATGCGTATCGCGATGGTCACCTCCGAGTGCGAGCCGTGGGCCAAGACCGGCGGTCTCGCCGACGTGGTCGACGCGCTCGCCCGGGCACTCGGTGCCCGGGGTCACGAGGTCGACGTCTATCTGCCGCTCTACCGGGGGCTCCGACCACCCCCTGAGCTGGATGCCATGGCACTCGCGGTACCCATGGGCGTTGACCCGGCCAGTGGCACGGACGATGGCTTCGAGCGAGTGCGCCTGGTGCTCCGCACCGGGCAGGCCGACGGCTACCGGATCCGTCTGGTGGACCACGCACCCAGCTTCGATCGGCCCGGCCTCTATGGTGATGCCTCGGGTGACTACCCGGACAACGGCGCCCGCTTCACGCTCCTGGGGCGTGCTGCGTTGGAGGCGATGCGCATCGAGGCGCGACCCGCGGACGTGCTCCACGCCCACGACTGGGAGGGCGGCCCCGCCATCCTGTCGCTGCGGCTGCGCTATGGCCACGATCCGCTCCTCGCGCGGACGGGCACCATGCTCACGTGCCACAACCTCGCCTTCCACGGATGGGTGGCGCGCGATCGCGCCTGGTCGCTTGACCTGCCGGGGGACGTGGGCGAGCCGGAGGGAGTCGACCTCCTCCGGGAGGCGATCCGGGTGGCGGACCTGGTCAACACCGTGAGCCCGACATACGCCCGTGAGTCCCTGACCCCCGAGTACGGGGCGGGCCTCGACGACCTGCTGCGCGTGCGTGGCGACCGCTACCTGGGGATCATGAACGGCATCGATCCCGACATGTGGGACCCGTCCCGCGACCGCGTCATCGCCGCGCCCTACTCAGTCGAGGACCCGCAGGGCAAGCTCGCCTGTCGACGCGACCTGTGCGCCCGTCTGGGCCTCGACCCCTCGGGACCCATCCTGGGCGTGGTGGGTCGCTTGGACCCTCAGAAGGGCTTTGACCTGGTCACGGGTGCCGCCCATGCGCTCCTCGACCAGGGCGCCCGTCTCGCGGTGCTCGGCACCGGTGACCACAGCCTCGTCAGCGGCCTGCGGGTGCATGCCGCCGAGCGACCCGATCGCATCGCGCTGCTGGAGCGCTTCGATCGCGACGACGCGCGTCGCATCTACGCGGGGTCGGACATGTTCCTGATGCCCTCCCGCTTCGAGCCGTCCGGGCAGGGCCAGCTCATCGCGATGCGCTATGGCACCGTGCCGGTGGTGCGGGCGACCGGTGGCCTCGTGGACTCGGTCGTGGACGCCGACATCGACCCCGAGGCGGGCACGGGGTTCCTGTTCGCCGCCGCGGACGCCGGGGCGCTCGCGACCGCCGTGCGACGTGCCATCGGCGCATGGGACGACGGGGAGCGGTGGGCCGCGATCGTCCGGCGGGGCATGACCGCGGACCTCTCGTGGGACGTGCCCGCGGCACGCTATGAGGAGGCGTACCGGCACCTCCGCCGTTGATGGTGCGGGTGGGGCCCGGGGGTCACTCCAGGACGAGGATCGCGTCCAGTTCCGTGCCGGCCTCGCGCGCGCGGACCGTGATGACGTGGTCGCCCGGCGCGAGCGCGCCCGATGCATACACGATGCGCCGCTGCTGCGTCCGCGACGCGGCGAGGTCCACCGTCACGGCCCGCGCCCCATCGATGCTCACATCGATGGGCCCTCTGCCCGGCCCGCGCGGCGCGACCAGGGCCACCGCGCGACCCGTGAACCTGAGTGTCGCCTGGGCGCCCGCCTCGCGCGAGGCACGCACGCTGCGGCCGGACGCGCTGGACACGTGGCGGGTGCGCCACGGCCCGGTCCAGGCCACTCGCGACCCGGACGAGTCGCGCACCTGGAGGCGGGTGGTGAGGGTGTCGGAGGTCGCGGTGTTGCCCGCGCGGTCACGCGCCACCACCCGGAAGCGGGCGCTGGACCCCTTGCCCAGGGTGATGCCCACCGCGCCGCTGCCCACCGCGCCGCTGCCCTGTGACCGCGCGACACGCTTCCATGTGCCGCGGCCCCATCGTTGGAGGTCCACCCGGTCGACGCCGCTGCCCGAGTCCGTCGCGGACCATGCGACACGCACGGTGGCGGTGCCATCGAAGGTGCCGCCCCTGCCCAGGGTGATCCGGGGGAGGGAGCCCGTCACGTCGGGGGCCTCCCGGTCGATGCGCAGGGTGGCCCTCGCCTCGCCCGTGACACCACCGGCCTCCGCGCGGATGGCGATGGGATGGTCGCCCTCGGTCGCCGCGGCGTCGATGTCCAGGACGATGTCGCCCCGGACACCGCTGATCGATGGGGTGCCCGGGATGCCGACACCGGTGGGCAGGCCATCCACCCGGACATCGACCGGGCCCCACAGCCCGCCAGCCCGCTGGATGTCGAGCCGGAGCGTGCGATGGGCGACGCCCTTGCCCACGGTGATCATCGAGCGCCGCACCCAGGCCCGGAGCCCAGGGCTCCCCGAGAGGAGCGCGCCCGCGTCCACCAGGCGCAGGGGGTTGGCGTTGGGGTCGGTCGCCAGCGCCGGGTCCGTCGAGGTCACCCAGTCCAGCCCGCCGGCGGCGACGAGCCGCGAGGCGACATCGGGGGCGGCGTCGGGGTGTGAGGCGAGATACCGGGCGATGGTCCCCGCGACATGGGGCGTGGCCATGGAGGTGCCGGACATGTACGCGGTCCGGATGTCGTTGCCCCTGCTCGGGGCGAGGGAGCGGATGCAGGTGCCGGGCGCGACGACGTCCACCGCGGAGCCACGGTTGCTGTAGCTCGCGAACCGGTCATCACGCTCCCCGCCGGTGGGCGGCGAGCAGCCCGTGACACGCGAGCGCGTGGACCGGGCGCCCGGCTCGCCGTCGAAGTCCGAGATGGCACCCACTGTCAGAACCTCGGCATACCGCGCGGGGATGTACCTGCTGGCGGCGTCCGACTCGTTCCCGGCGGCGACCGCGAACACGGCTCCCGCACGGACCGCGGCGCAGATGGCCTGGTGCTCGGGGTCACGCGGGTCGCGGCCACTCGCGTCGCACGCGCGCGGGCTGCGGTACTCGTCGGGTCCGCGCAGGCTCATGTTGACGACCATGGGCGCACCTGGGTGCTCCGCGAGCCAGCGGGTCACCCAGTCCACGCCACACACCACCGACGAGGTGGT
>DAOTUX010000247.1:0-19333 GCA_034436475.1 Chloroflexota bacterium
CATACGACCGCTTCCAGCCGCACTCCTGGGCGGGCTCCACCGTCTCGTGGGGCCCGGACAATCGCGAGGCATCCGTGCGCGTGGCATCCACCTACCGGGGGCGCGAGGCGGAGTCCACCAACGTGGAACTCAAGGCCTGCGACCCGTCCTGCAACCCGTATCTCGCGCTGGGCGGGCTCATCACGGCGGGGCTTGATGGCGTGCGACGCAACCTCCAGCCACCGGAGCCGGCGCTCCATGACCCGGCCACGCTCACCGGTGACGCGGCCCGACGTGCCGGGGTCCGGCCCCTGCCCGGGTCGATGCGCGACGGCCTTGCGGCGCTCCAGGCGGACGAGACGCTGTTCGGGTCGCTCGGCGACCTGCTCGGACGGTGCATCATCGCGGTCCGCACCTCGGAGGCGGAGGCGTTCGAGGCGATGGGCCCGGAGGAGGCGCGCCGGGCGCATCTGCGCGTGTTCTAGGCCACACAGCGTCATCGGGCACGGCCTGAGGGGGCCGACCCGGGCACGGAGGACGAGATGTCACAGGTCGTGGACCTCACCCAGCCCATCCATCCCGGGCTCGTCATGTGGCCCGGGGCGTCCGCACCGGAGTTCGAGGTGCTTGTGAGCGTGGTCCCGGACGGGTTCTACAGCCGACGGGTCACCTTCGCGGAGCACACCGGGACCCATTTCGACGCCCCCTGCCACATGGTGGACGGCACCGCGAGGCTGCACCAGATCGACCCCTCCACCCTCATCCGGCCTGCCGCCGTCATCGACATCAGCGCGGAGGTGGGCGACGACCCGGACGCGCGCCTGACCCTCGCCCAGGTCGAGGCGTTCGAGCGGGTGCACGGCCCGGTCCCCGAGGGCGGCATCGCGCTCCTGCGCACAGGCTGGGAGGAGCGCAACACCGACCCGGTGCGCTACGCGGGCGAGCCAGGCGACCTGCGGTTCCCGGGCTTCGGCGCGGAGGCGGCGCGCTACCTCGTGGAGCGGCGCAAGGTCGTGGGCCTGGGCGTGGACACCCTGGGCATCGACCCGGGTGTGGCGACCGACTTCGTGGTCCATCGGCAGGTGAGCCACCCGGCGGGGGTCTGGCACTTGGAGGGGCTCCAGAACCTCAAGGCGGTGCCGCCCCTGGGCGCCACGGTGTTCGTGGGCGTGCTGCCGCTCGTGGACGGGTCCGGGAGCCCGGCGCGCGTCCTCGCGCTCATCCCCTGACCCGCGGGTCAGGCATGGCGCCGCCGACGGTCATCGACGGGCACGTCATCGGCGGCCCGGAGCCCGAGGTCACCGCCGCGGTCGCCGGGGTGCGCCTGGTCGACCACCATGTCCACTCCATCGTCCGCCGGGCACCCGACGCGGGTGCGTACCTGGCGATGCTCACCGAGTCCGACCGGCCCACCGCGACGGCCGGCTGGGACACCCAACTGGGCATCGCGGTCCGACGATGGTGCGCGCCGCTCCTGGGCCTCCCGCCATCCGCGAGCGGCGAGGCCTACCTGGCGCGTCGTCTGGCGATCGGGCCGGCCGAGGCGGCGTCCGTGTTCCTGCCGGCGGCTGGCTCTGGCACGTACCTCGTGGACACCGGCTTCCGCGGTGACACGCTCCTTGCCCCATCGGAACTGGGCGCGCTCGGGGGTGCCCGCGCCGAGACGGTGGTGCGGCTGGAGGCGGTGGCGGAGGACGTGGCGCGAGCGGGCTCCACGGCCGCCGGGTACCCGACCGCCCTCCGCTCGGCACTCCACGCGGCCCTGGCCTCGAGCGTCGCATTCAAGACCGTGCTGGCGTATCGGGGCGGGCTGGAGATCGAGCCAGGGGCCCCGGACGATGCCGCGGTGATCGAGGCCGCGGGCCGCTGGCTCGCAGTGGTGGAGCGGACAGGCGACGCGCGGCTCACCGACCGGGTGCTGCTCCGGTTCGGGATCTGGGAAGCCGTCCGGACCGGACGACCGCTCCAGGTCCACACGGGCTTCGGCGACTCGGACCTGGACCTCCATCGCGCCAACCCCACCCTGCTCACCCCGTTCCTGCGCCAGACGGAGGGCCTGTGCCCCGTCCTGCTGCTCCACACCTACCCGTTCCACCGCGACGCGGGGTATCTGGCCCAGATGTTCGGGCACGTCCACGTGGACGTGGGGCTGGCGGTCCACCACACGGGCGTCGCGAGCGAGCGGGTCATCGCCGAGTCGCTGGAGCTTGCGCCGTTGACACGGGTCCTGTTCTCGTCGGATGCCTGGGGCCTCCCCGAGCTCCACTTCCTAGGCGCGTTCCTGTTCCGCCGGGGGCTGGCGAGGACGCTCGGTCGCTGGGTCGCGGACGGCGACTGGTCGTTGGCTGACGCGGACCGCGCCATCGGCCTCATCGGTCGCCAAAACGCGGAGCGCGTCTATCACCTGGCGGCATGAGCCGGGTCTGGCGGCACTGGCCATGCCCCCAGCGACTGGCCGGCGCCTTTCCCGATGTCGGTCGGCTGGTTACGATATGCAGCCCCAGACTCGATTGGGGCGTAGGAGATCGGAGGGGATCGATGTCGCACGTTCGTCGAAGCGTGGCCCTGCTCGCGGGTGCAGCCATGCTCGTCACGGCCAGCTCGGCCATGACGGTCGCCCAGAGCCCTGTGGCGGGCGAGCCGCTCAAGGTCGGCGGTGGCTTCGGCATCACAGGGGCCATGTCGTCACTGGACGCGCCGGCCGCCGATGGCGCCAAGCTCAAGGTCAAGGAGCTCAACGCCGCGGACGGCGTCCTGGGCAGCCAGATCGACTTCATCATCCATGACAGCCAGACGGACACCGCGGTCGCGGCCCAGACGGCCACGCAGTTCGTGGAGGAGGACCACGTCAAGGCCTTCGTGGGCTATGACGACTCGGACTCGGTGATCGCCACGGCGCCCATCTTCCAGACCGCGGGCATCCCGTACATCACCGTCGGCGCCACATCACCCAAGCTGCCCTCGCAGCTGGGCGACATGGTGTTCCTGGCCGCGTTCGGTGACAACGTCCAGGCAGCCGCCGGCGCGGAGTACGCCCTGGCCAACTTCGGTGACACGGCGTACCTGCTGTGGGACAAGGGCCAGGAGTACACGACCCTGCTGGGCTCGTACTTCAAGGATGCCTTCACCCACGCCGGTGGCACGATCGTCCTGGAGGACTCCTACGAGGACACGGCGACCGACTTCTCGGCACAGATCACCAAGGTGGCCGCCCTGCCGGAGCAGCCGGACTTCTACTACATCGCCGCGATGCCGCACAACATCGGCACCGCCGTCAAGCAGTTCCGCGACGCCGGCCTGACCGGGCCGATCGTGGGGGGCGACGGCTATGACACGCCCGACCTGCTGACCGTCGCGGGTCCCGCGGCGGAGAACGTGTACTTCACGACCCACGCGCTCATGGATCCCGTGGGTGGCACCGAGGGCATCAAGGCCTTCATCGAGGCCTACACCGCCGAGTACGGCCGGGCTCCGGAGAACGCGTTCGCGGCCCTGGGCTATGACTCCATCGGCCTCCTCGCGGACGCCATCACGCGCGCGGGCGGCATGGACGGGGCCGCCCTCAAGGCCGCCCTGGAGACCACCACGAACTACCCCGGCATCACCGGTTCCATCACCTTCACGCCCGAGGCGCACGTGCCCCAGAAGGGCGTGACCGTGATCGCCGTCAAGGACGGCGCCTTCACGCTGGGCGCCGAGACGGTGCCCACGTACGTCCCCGCCCCCTGAGCATCCGCTGACCGCGAGCCGGCGCGCGAGCCGGCCCCGGGTCACCCGTCCACATGAGGGCCCGCCCCGCCTTGACGGGGCGGGCCTTCTATCATGGCCCGGACGCTCCGACCGCCCCAATCCGGTCGGCCACGCACCCTGTCCCACACGAGGTACTCCGTCCGTGCTTCAGCCCCGTCAATCCCGTGGGATGTCACTGGTGGTGCCCCTCATCGGTCTCGCGCTGACCCTCCCGAGCCTGGGGCTCCCGCCGCTGGCCCGCGCACAGGACGCCGCCCCGAGCGACGCGCCGCCCACCTCTCCCGCGGAGCCTGCACCCAGCGAGCCGGGCGGCATCGATGTCGAGCCCGTCGATGCCCCGAGCGCCTTCTGCGGGGTCCTCACGCCCGCGGAGGCCAGCGAGGCCCTCGGCGTCACCCTCAAGGTGGGCAGCAGCAGCGACACCGACTGCTCGTGGGACGCCGACTTCGTCACGAGCGACGTCAGCCTCATCGTGGCGCGTGACGCGGGGGACTTCGAGCTGGATGCCCAGGAGATCTTCCCCGACGGCAGCCTCGTCGAGGTGGCCGGCAAGCGGGCCTGGTACACCCCTGAGGGCTTCGCGCTGTTCGTGGACCTGGGTGACGACATGCTGCTCACCGTCGAGCTGTTCGGCACGCCACCGGAGGGGACCGACCTCCGCAAGGCGCTCACCGACCTCGCCGCCCTTGTCCTGCCGCGCCTCGACGCGATCCCGGTACCCACCGAGGTGCCCGAGCCCTCGTCATTGGGCGACCCGGTCCTCCAGTCCCTCATCCCTTCGGCCGTGGGCGATGCCGAGATGGTCGTGGACGTCTACACCGCTCGGGACCTCATGGCCGATCTCGACCCGGACGACCCGGATGCCGCATCGAGCGTCAGGGACCTGGAGGAGGTCCTGGCCGCGCACGGGAAGAGCATCGACGACGTGAGCTTCGCGAACGCCTACTTCGCCACGGAGACCACGTATGGCGACCTGTTCGCGATCCGCATCGCCGGGGCCGATGTCGCGGCCTTCCAGGACGAGCTGGTGGACATGGTGCTCCAGCCCCAGGACCCTCGACGCACACCAGCCACCATCGCCGGGCACCAGGTCACCGTGGTCACGGACGGCCCGCCTGCCGACAGCAGCCCGGACCCCTCCGCGGACCCCGACGAGGCCGTGCCGCCGTCGTACGTCTATCCGGTCAGGGACGTGCTGTTCATCGTCAGCGCCGATGAGCCCCAGCTGACCCAGTTGTTCAAGCTGCTGCCCTAGCTCGGAGTCGGAGGGCCCACCGGGTCAGCAGGTGCAGTGCCGCGCCCGACGAGTCGGCGCAGACCGCCGAGCGACAGCTCGCGCTGACCCATGATGCCCTCGGGCCGGAAGATGATGACCGCGAGGAAGGACACGCCCAGGACGATGCCGCTCATGCCATAGAGCAGCGTCGCGTCCTCGGCGCGTCGGAGGACCTCGGAGAGCGCGACGATGAGCCCAGCGCCCAGGACCGATCCGGTCACCGAGCCGAGGCCCCCCACCACCAGCATGGTCATGACCGTGAAGGTGATGTCGAAGTAGAAGACCGAGGGCGACATCGTGGTCAGGTGGTGCGCGAACAGCGACCCAGCCACGCCGCAGCAGAAGGCGCTCACCACGAACGCCAGGAGGCGAGGCCTCAGGACCGGGATGCCCACGGACTGGGACGCCCAGCCGTCCGCCTTCTGGGCGAACATCTGACGACCCCAGGGCGAACGCTTGATGCGCCACACCACGTACACCACCGCGACGACGGCGGCCCACGTCCACCACAGGTCCGTGAGGTGAGGGATGTTGGAGAAGGGTCGCGAGCCACGCGTGAACCCGTCCAGGTTGAACAGGAACACCCGCACGATGATGAGGAACCCGAGGGTCGCCACCGCCACGAAGCTGCCGGACAGGCGCATCACCACGGCCCCGACCAAGGCACCCACGAGTGCCGCTGCCAGCGCACCGAGCAGCGTGGCGGCGAGCCAGCCGACAGGCACGGGCCCGACCATCGCGTCGAAGGCCACGCCCGCCAGCCAGTCGGGCAGGTCGAGCAGCGAGTCCTTGCTCGCCACCGGGAGCGTGAGGACGGCCGACACGTAGGCCCCGATGGCCATGAACCCGATGTGGCCGAGCGAGAACAGGCCCGTGAACCCGCTCGCCAGGTTGAGGCTCACGGTGAGGATGACGTAGATGCCCAGCATCACCACCTGGGCCTCGAGGACCCCCGAGCCCGAACCCTGCACCAGCCCGAGCGCCACGATCAGCGAGCCGATGAGGACGAGCGCCGTGACGAGCCTCCGATCGAGCCTCACGGGGTGTCCTCACGCGCCCGGCCTCGCAGGATGCCCTGGGGCCGGAACAGGAGCATCAGGATGAGGAACACGAACACGAACGCGTCGCGATAGCTCGACAGCGCGTTGGGCAGGATGGTGTCCAGGATGCCCTTGACCTCCGGTGACACCGAGCCGGGTGGCAGGATGCTGGAGATCCCGGCGAGCGCGGTGGGGATGACCTCCAGGAACGCCAGCACGTAGGCACCCACGACCGCTCCGAACAGGCTCCCGAAGCCACCGATGACCGCGGCGATGAACGCCTTGAGCACCGGGGTGAAGCCCAGGAACGGGTTGATCTGGCCCGCCTGGGACGCATACAGGAAGCCCGCCACCGCCGCCAGCGCGGACGCGATCGCGAACGCCACCACGACCACCCGATTGACCCGGATGCCCATGAGGCGCGCGGCCGTGAGGTCCTCGGCCAGCGCCTGCATCGAGAGGCCCATCCGAGTGCGCCTCACGAACAGCGTCAGGAGCACCAGGAGCACCGTCCCGATGACGAAGCTCGCGATGTTGAGCCGAGGCACCATGATGGGGCCCAGGCGGACCGCACCCGACAGGAGGTCGGGCGCCGGGAACGCGATCTGGACGGGCTGCTGGTCGAGGCGGCTGATGAGCAGCGTGGCGTTCTGGAGGATCTGGCCCACCGCGAACGAGCTGAGCAGCAGCGCGACCTCGGGGCCGCCCCGCAGCGGCCGGTACGCCACCCGCTCCATGGCCAGGCCGATGAGGATGGTCCCCGCGACCATCACGAACAGCGCCGCGGGCACGGGCAGCCCCGCGAAGCCCGCGAAGACGAACAGATAGACCGCGACCATCATCACGTCGCCGTGGGCGAAGTTGATGAGCCGCAGGATGCTGAAGATGAGCGCGAGGCCCACGGCCATCATGGCGTACAGGCTGCCCGCGGAGAGGGCGTTGGTGCCCTGCTGGAGGAAGTATTCGAACATCCGTCAGCGGCCCAGGTAGGAGCGCTCGATGCGCGGGTCCTGGCGCAGCTGTGAGGCCGGTCCGTCGAGCGTGATGCGGCCCGTCTCCATGACATAGGCCCGGTCCGCGGAGGCGAGCGCGTGGTGCACGTTCTGCTCCACGAGCAGCATCGTGAGGCCCTGCGCGCGCAGGTCGTCGATGATGCGGAACACCTGCTCCACCATGAGCGGCGCCAGCCCTAGCGAGGGCTCGTCGAGCAGCAGCAGCCGCGGCGCGCTCATGAGCGCGCGGGCGATGGCCAGCATCTGCTGCTCGCCGCCCGAGAGCGTGCCCGCGGCCTGTCCCGCCCGCTCCCGGAGACGGGGGAACAGCTCGTTCATCCGGTCGATGTCGCGGTCCGCGTCCGCGACCGGTCGCCCGATGCCCCCCAGGACCAGGTTCTCGCGCACCGACAGCCGCCCGAACACCCGGCGACCCTCGGGGCAGTGGGAGACCCCCAGGCCCACGATCCGGTCGGTCGAGGCGCCGCCGATCGCCTGCCCGTCGAAGCGGATGGATCCCTGGCGTGGCCGCAGGAGGCCGGAGACGGTCTTGAGCAGCGTGGACTTGCCCGCCCCGTTGGAGCCGATGAGCGCCACGAGCTCGCCGGGCGCCACATGGAGCGTCGCGTCCACGATCGCCCGGATGCTGCCGTAGGACACCCCCAGCCCCTCGATGGCGAGGAGCGCGCCCGCGGGACCGGTGGGGCCGGCGTGCGTGCCGGCGCCGGCACCTGGCTCGTGCCGAGCGGTCGGCATCGTGACCGCCCCGGGCTCGGTGGAGGTCACGCGTGCCTCGCCTGGCCTAGGTACGCCGCGATCACCGCGGGGTCGTTGCGCACCGTGCCTGGTGGCCCGTCGGCGATGAGCTGGCCGTAGTTGAGCACCTGGATCCGATCGCACAGGCCCATCACCAGCGGGATGTCGTGGGCGACCATGACGATGGTGATGCCCAGCTCGTCCCGGATGCGCCGGATGAGCGCCAGCAGGTCGGCGGTCTCGGTGGGGTTCATCCCGGCGTTGGGCTCGTCCAGCATTAGGATCCGGGGCTCCACCGCGACCGCGCGGGCGATCTCCAGGCGACGCTGCTCCCCGTAGGGGAGGCTGCGGGCCGGTCGATGGCCATGGTGGATCAGGCCGACCAGGTGGAGCAGGCGCTCGGCGTGCACCATCGACTCCTGCTCCCGCGCCCGGAAGCCTCGGCTGGAGAGCAGCGCGGACCAGAACGAGCCCGGCGCGTGCCGCTGGCTGGCGACACGGACGTTGTCCAGGACGCTCATGTCCCCGAACAGGCGGATGTTCTGGAACGTGCGCGCGATGCCGGCCTGGGCCACTTGCGCGGGGCGGAGCCGGGTCATCTCCCTGCCGGCGAGCGCGATCGAGCCGGTCGTGGGCCGGACCATGCCGGACAGCAGGTTGAACAGCGTGGTCTTGCCCGCGCCGTTGGGCCCGATGACCCCGTGGATGGTGCCCGCCTCCAGGTCGAGCGCGTACCCCGAGAGGGCCACCAGGCCGGCATACCGTCGGGACAGGTCACGCACACGCAGGAGCGGCTGCCCGGTCGCGACGGCTGCGTCCCCCTCGGTCGCGGACGGGGCATCCGAGCCGGTGCCGGACACGGCGCTCTCCAACCATCCCTCCGATGCGTCCGGCCGGCTCCACGCCGCCCTCCCCTCCGGCCGACTATCGCACACGGGCGGGAGTGACGGCAAACGTCGCATGGCATCGACCGATAGGATGGCGGCGATGCGCGACCCTACCATCGAGCCCGCCCCAGCACCGGCGCGCGGGCTCTCGGCGGTGGCCGTGTTCTGTGGCTCCCTGGCAGGGCGCGAACCGGTGTTCCAGGAGGCGGCGACCGCGCTGGGCGGGCTGCTCGGCCGACGCGGCATCACGCTCGTCTACGGCGGCGGGCGAGTGGGTCTCATGGGCGCGCTCGCCGATGGTGCGCTGGCCGCCGGCGGTCGGGTGGTGGGCGTCATCCCGCGGGCGCTCGTCGATCGCGAGCTGGCGCACCCGCGCCTGAGCGACCTGCGCGTGACGGGCTCGATGCACGAGCGCAAGGCGGTCATGGCGGAGGCCGCGGACGCCTTCGTCGCGCTGCCCGGCGGTGCGGGCACCCTCGACGAGTTGTTCGAGGCGTGGACCTGGACCATGCTGGGCATCCACGCCAAGCCCTGCGCGCTGTTGGACGTGGCGGGCTTCTACGCGGGCCTGCGCACCCACATGGAGCGGATGGTCGCCGACGGCTTCATCGACCCTGCCCACGCGGGCGGTCTCCTGGTGGAGGACGATGCGGCCCGGCTGCTCGACCGGCTGGCCGCGTGGCGAGCCCCCACGCCGAAGTGGGCGGACGGCCCACCACCCTGACGCCCATCCGGCCGATGCGGCGCCGCGCTCAGGCCGGCTGACGGTCCAGGGTGGAGACCCGCTCCAGGACGCCGCTCTTGGCCGAGCGGTACGCGGCATGGAGGATCTCCACCGTCCGCGCCCCCAGCTCCGCGGGAGAGTTGTTGGCGGGCGAGCGGCCCAGCCCGGCATCGACCACCGCGTCGATGGGACCACGGCAGTCATACAGGCCGGCATCCGGCTCGAGCGGCACCCGCAGGTCGTCCCCGGGCCGGTAGCGCCACAGGATGTTGTCCCGCAGGTCGAGGTGGAACTGGCCTTGGGAGCCCACCGCACGCACCTCCACGGCGTGGCGGTTGTCGGCCCCGCCCAGATGGGACGAGGCACCGCCCATGGTGCCGATGGCGCCGTTGGTGAAGCGCATCGCGACCGCGTCGTGGAGCTCCACCTTGGCGCCCATGGGGGCGCTCATGAGCGCGAACACGTCCTGGCCGCGCAGGTCCGTGAGCCACAGGGCCACACCCAGGAGGTGGGTCAGCTGCGCCTGGCCATAGCCGCCGCCGCTGGTCTCGGGTCGCGACCACGTGTCCGCCTGGGGCACCGTGGCGGGGTCCGCGCCGGGGTAGTCGCCGGTCTCGGACAGCAGTTCGCGGGTGACCGAGTCCATGTGCAGCGAGACGTGCTCGATCTCGCCGATGCCGTCGTCGTGCATCATGCGATGCGCCTGGATGACCATCGGCCGGTAGTTCCAGCCATAGCTCACGAACAGCTGCCTGCCGGTGCGCTTGACGGTCGCGTCGAGCTCCCACGCGTCCGCGGGGTCGAGGGTGAACGGCTTCTCGCACATGACGTGCGCGCCCGCCTCGAGGGCGGCCTTGGCCTGCTCGAAGTGATAGCCGGGCGGGCTGCCCACGACCACGATGTCGGGCCTCGCCGCGATGACCTCATGCCAGTCATCGGTGGCCTGCTGGAACCCGAAGTCGCTCTTGATGCGGGCGAGCAGTTCCGGGTTCCGCCGGTTGACGATGGTGAACTCCACCTCGCCCGCATCGCGGCGTCGGACGAGGTTGGGCAGATGCGAGCTGACGGTCCATGAGCCGGCGCCGATGACGCCCAGACGCAGCCTGGCCATGCGGTTCGATCCTCCTCCGTGGGTTCGGGCGATGGCCGCCGCCCAGGACCGCGAGCCGCCGATCGGCTCGGTCCTCGCTGGGCGGGGTGATCGCCCGCCGCCGCCCGTCTGGGCGGGTGGAAACGTTTGTCGGATGGTAGCACCGGCGACCAGCGTCGCCGACGACCGAAGCTGGCTGGGCTCAGGCAGCCGGGGACACCATGGGCGAGCTAGGCAGGGAGATCGGGGCCGTCGCGGAGGAAGGACCACCGGGCAGCACGAGCGAACGGACCAGCGCGTCGAGGGCATCCAGGCTGGGCGTGAACGCGTCGGGTGCGCCGTCCTCGATGGCCATCGTGGACTGCCCCAGGATCCTCGACCAGTCCCGGTCGATGTGGTCGAAGATGTCCTTGGGAAGCTTGTCGGGGAGGAGATCGGTGGCCAGGCCCCACGAGATGGCGACGTAGCGCGTCCCATCGGCGCTGATGCCCTCGAACAGCCAGTACAGGTCGTTGGACGTGGGCGGCAGGGTGTCCTGCGCGTAGCTGGCGACATACGCGACGCCCGACACCTCCGGGGTGTCGATGTACTGCGGTCGTGCCTGGACGATGCGGGCGGCCTCGGTCACCGGCGGCACCTCGGGCAGCGCGATCCTGACGGGCCCCCCGACCGTCGAGTGACTCGCGAGGTCCGGTCGCTCGTCGAGCAGGCGCCGCAGCTCGGCCACCTGGTCGCGCGTGCCTTCGAACGCGTCGAGCGCGGCCGTCCGGTAGACCCGGACCTCCCGGGGCGCTTCCGCGGGCCCTCCGATGGCTGGTGGCCGCGCGCCTGCGTCGCGTGAGCCATAGAGCGTGAACGAAACGTGTGCCGGCTCCCCGACCTGGAACGCATCGGGTGGCGTCGCGCGGACACGGGCGATGTTCACGCTCCGTCCGAGCTCTGGGGCGAACCTGAAGCCGATGCCGTCATACCAGACAGCCGCGTCGCCCTGCGCCTGGACGGACGATGCTGCCAGCATCACCACGAGCATCGCGGCGAGCCACGCGACCCTGGACGATCCGACCTTCACGACGCCGCCTCCCGAGGACCAGCGGCGGACTGGCTGCCCACCGGCGAGCCCGGAGGGTACCGGAGCACGGGGACGATCGCGCGCCACGACAGCAGGCGGACGCCGGGGTGGATGGGCCGGCGCCGCCGGGGCGGATGGGCCGCACATCGGGTCGGTGGGCCGGCGCCGCCAAGGGCGCACGGCCGGCGCCGCCGGGGTGGATGGGCCGGCGCCGCCGGGGCGGATGGGCCGCACATCGGGTCGGTGGCCCGGCGCCGCCGGGGCGCAAGGCCGCACATCGGGGTCTGGGCTCACGTGTTCATCCCAGTTGACCGCGAACGGCGCCGTTGCACGACCTGCCACGCCCGCGCGGCCCCCCGACACCTCCCGGGCCCCATCCGGTCACCGAGGGGCTCGCGATCGTCCACCCGGCGTGAACCGCTGTCGCGCTGCGGCTGCCGTCAGGCGCCGTGGGGCACGCGGCGCTGCCCCTTGGCGTGCGATCGGGCCCGGAGCGTTCAGCGTGGGTGAACCGATGTCGCTCCATGGACGACAGCCTCCTCGACAGCGGCCGCGCCGGCGGGCTCGCACACCCTCCCCCTCGCACACCCTCCCCCTCGCACACCCTCCCCGGCACCGGCTCACTCCGCGCTACACTGGCTGGAAACGGTGCCAGCCACGGCCGGGAGCCTGAGGAGGGACGGATCGCGCATGAGCAGGATCGCCACGGTCGAGCCGATCCCGGTCAGCTACCCGGAGCCCAACGACTTCAACGCGCTGCGCCACCTGTGCCTGGTCAAGATCACGACGGACGACGGGGTCGTGGGATGGGGGGAATCCATCACCCAGTTCCCGGAGGCGAACTTCGCGACCAAGGCCATCATCGAGGGCATGGCGGAGCGGGTCGTGGGCAAGGACCCGCTCGCCAACATCGCCATCTGGTACCAGCTCCGCGACAAGAAGTGGTGGTACGGCTATCGGGGCGGCATCGGCAGCTACGCGGTGGCCGCCATCGACATGGCCCTCTGGGACATCAAGGGCAAGCTCCTGGGTGCCAGCGTGCTCGACCTGCTGGGTGGCGCCGTCCACGAGCGCCTGCCCGTGGTGGCCTCGTGCCACGCCCACTACGAGGACATCGGCCAGATGGTGGAGGAGGCCCAGGAATGGGTCGCACCGGGCCTCCACGGCGTCAAGGTGGGCTTCGGCAAGCGCGGCAACGCGCGGTTGGGCTACGAGCATGACCGGGACGTGGAGTACATCCGGCGCATGCGCGAGGGCCTCGGACCCGACCAGCTGATCATGATCGACTGCGGCTGGAACGTGAAGTGGGACGTCTCCACGGCCATCCGACGCGTCCAGGCGTTCGAGGAGCATGGCCTCCACTGGATTGAGGAGCCGCTGCTGGAGTGGGACCCGGAGGGGTACCGGAACCTGCGAGGCAAGACCACCACGCTCATCGCCTACGGCGAGAAGGAGTGGGACCTCGCGGGCTTCCAGCAGTTGCTCGACACGGGTACCGTGGACGTGGTGGGCATCGACCCCGGTCGTGCGGAGGGCATCACGGGCTTCAAGAAGGCCACCCAGCTGGTGGAGTTGGCGCGACGCCAGTCGAACGCCCATGCGTGGTCGAGCGCCATCTGCAGTGCGGCCAGCCTCGCCATCAGCTTCAGCACCCCATCGGCCAAGCTGTTCGAGTTCAAGCCCCTGCGCAACCCCATGCAGCACGAGCTGGTGACCGAGCCCTTCGAGCACCAGGGCGGCTGGGTGTACCCGCCCACGAAGCCGGGCCTGGGCATCGAGGTCATCGAGGACGTGGTCGAGCGCTATCGGAGCGAGAAGGTCCTGGCGGACCCGGCGGCCGTCGGCGCGCTGGTCTGAGGCGGACCCGGACGGGAGGAGGCGGACAATGACCTGGAGCGTAGGTGCGGGCCTGGAGGGCAAGGGCGTCATCGTCACCGGCGCGGCCGGCGGCATCGGGAAGGCCGTGGTAGAGGCGTTCGCGATCGCCGGCGCCAAGGTGATGGCCGTCGACCTGGACCAGTCCAAGCTGGACGACGTGGTGGGAGGACTCGAGGGCGCGGGGCATCTGGGGGTCGTGGCGGACCTGCGCGACCTGTCGGCCCACCAGGCCCTGGTCGACCGTGCGCGATCCGAGCTTGGCAACCTGTACGTGCTCGCCAACCTCGCCGCGGTGCTGCGTCGGCGCGGCAGCCTCGACGAGGTGACCGAGGACGACTGGGACTTCCAGCACGACATCAACCTCAAGGCCGCGTTCTTCCTGTGTCGCGCCGCGGGCAACGCGATGATCGCGCAGGGGAAGGGCGGTCGGATCATCACCTTCAGCTCACAAGGCTGGTGGACCGGCGGCTTCGGTGGCTCTGTCGCCTACTCGGCCACGAAGGGCGGCGTCACGAGCATGACGCGCGGCCTCGCGCGGACCTTCGGGCCACACCAGATCACCGTCAACGCCGTGTCCCCTGGACAGGTCCACACCCCGATGCTGATGACCGGCCTCGCGCCCGAGGTCTACGAATCGATGAAGAAGCAGACCCCGCTGGGCTACGTCGCGGAGCCGGAGGAGGTGGCCGGGCCCGTGGTGTTCCTGGCCAGCGACCACGCGAAGTACATCACCGGCTCGACCATCAATGTGTCGGGCGGTTTCCTGATGTACTGACCGAGCGTATGAGCCGGACCATGCGGGTCGCCGAGCTGCCCGGCGTCGGGCAGTCGCTCCGGATGTCGGCTCGACCCATCGCCGAGCCCGGACCGGGCGAGGTGCGCCTGCGGGTGGAGGCCTGCGGCGTGTGCGGCTCGGACCACTTCCTCCAGCAGGGCGGCTTCGGCCCCGGTGTGTCGTTCCCTGTCGTGCCGGGCCACGAGGCGGCCGGGCGCGTGGATGCGCTGGGCGACGGAGTCAGCGGCTGGGCGGTCGGCGACCAGGCGGCGATCTACTACATCACCACGCCCCCCGACGACCCGTGGGCCGCGATCGGCCGGCCCAACATCAGCCCGTACGTGACGCGGATGGGCGTGGACGTCGACGGCGCCTTCGCGGAGTACGTGACCCGGCCCGTGGCGGCGCTCGTCCGACCACCGGCACCCGTGCCCCCGGAGGTGCTCGCGGTGCTGACCGACGCGGTCGCCACGCCGCTCCACGGGCTCAAGCGCATCGCCCGGGTGGAGGCGGGTGAGACGGTGGTGGTGCTGGGAGTGGGCGGTCTCGGCTCGAGCGCCGTCCAACTGGCGAAGGCGTTCGGCGCCAAGGTCATCGCGGTGACCCGGTCGGTGGCGAAGCAGGAGCTGGCACGCCGTCTGGGCGCTGACGAGATCGTGCCCGCGGCGGACGTTGACCCGGTCGAGGCGGTGCGCGCGCTCACAGGTGGGCACGGCGCGGACGTGGTGCTGCAACTGGCCGCGGACGCGCGCGCGGACGAGCAGGCCATCGCGATGGGCGGGCCGGGTGGTCGGGTGGTGCTCATCGGGGCCGCGCTGGAGCCATTCAGCGTGCGTGCGGCGCAGATCTTCTGGCGGGAGCTGGCGGTCCTGGGTTCGCGCGGCTTCGTGCCCGGGGACATCGCCGACGCCATCGACCTGTACCTGGCTGGCACCCTGGACGTCTCGCACCTCGTGGAGCGGACGAGACCGCTGGCGGAGGCCAACGAGGCGATCGCCGACCTGGTCGCGGGACGCGTCCTCCGGAGCGTGCTGGTGCCCTGAGGAGGGCGGGTCGGCGGCGTGGGACGACGACCAGCCCATGGCGTGGCCCGATGTGTGCGGTCCATTCGTGCACTTGCCCACACTCGCGGGCCGAGTACGATGACTGCCATCACCGGTGGCCATTGCCGGCACGCGACACGGACACCCATCGAACCGACGAGGGGACACGTGCGTACCAGGGACGACGAACAGCCAAGCGACCACCCGGCCGAGGGGCACGAGCATGCGGCGGAGCCGCACGACCACGGGCCCGAGGGGCACGACCACGGGGCCGAGGGGCACGAGCACGCGGCGGAGCCGCACGAGCACGCGGCGGAGCCGCACGAGCACGGGCCCGAGGGGCACGAGCACGCGGCGGAGCCGCACGACCACGCGGCGGAGCCGCACGAGCACGAGCCCGAGGGGCACGAGCACGCGGCGGAGCCGCACGACCACGGGCCCGAGGGGCACGACCACGACCACGAGCACCCACACGAGCACGGGCCCACAGGCAGCGGCCTGCGCGCCGCGACGCTCCGCTTCCTGGGCTCCGTGATCGGTCACAGCCACGACCACAGCGACTCCGTGGACGCGGCGCTCACCGCAGACACCCGGGGCATCCGGGCAGTCAAGGTCTCGCTCGCCGCACTGATGCTGACCGCCCTCGCGCAGCTCGCCGTGGTGGCCATCTCGGGATCCGTGGCCCTCTTCGCGGACACCGTCCACAACTTCGCCGACGCGCTCACGTCGGTCCCGCTGTGGATCGCCTTCGTGCTGGGTCGACGTGCAGCCACGCGGCGGTACACCTTCGGCTACAAGCGCGCGGAGGACCTCGCCGGCCTGTTCGTCCTGCTGATGATCTTCGGCTCCGCGGTCCTCGCGGCGGTGGAGTCCATCGACCGCCTGGTCCACCCGCAGGCTGTCAACGCCATCGGCGTGGTCATCGTGGCCGGCATCATCGGCTTCGCCGGCAACGAGCTGGTGGCCCTGTATCGACTCAGGGTGGGCCGGCAGATCGGCTCCGCGGCACTGGTCGCGGACGGCTACCACGCACGGACCGATGGCCTCACGTCACTCGCCGTGGTCGCGGGTGCGATCGGCGTGGCAGCCGGCTTCCCGCTGGCCGACCCGATCGTGGGTCTGCTCATCAGCGCCGTGATCCTGGTGGTGCTCAAGCAGGCGGCCGGCCAGATGCTGGGTCGGCTGATGGATGCGGTCGACCCGGTGCTCGTGGATCGGGTCGAGGCCGTCGCTCACGCCACGCCGGGTGTCCAGGACGTGGGATCCATCCGGCTGCGATGGGTGGGGCACGCGCTGGAGGCGACGCTCGCCATCACGGTCGATCGCGACTTGAGCGTGGCCCAGGGCCATGCGGTGGCCGAGGAGGTCCAGCACCGCCTGCTGCATCAGCTGCACCGGCTGGAGGTCGTGCTGATCCATGTGAACCCGTGCCAGCATGCGGGCGACGACCCGCACGCCCTCACGAGGCACCACTTCGGGACGGACGACCTTGGCGGGGACGTCCCGGTGGAGGGCGGATCGCCATCCGGAGTCGCCACTCCGGCCCGGTCGTGGGCCGCCCACTGACGATTCGCTAGCCGCTGGGAACCAGCAGGTGTCGGTTCGCGTGCTCGATGAGGTCCACCCCCACCCCGTAGGCACGCATCACGTTCGCGGGCGTCAGCACCTCGGCCGGCGCGCCGGCAGCGATGGTGTTGGTCTCGGGTAGGCCACCGTCGCCATCATCGTCGGCGCCCACGAGCGCGCCGAGCTTGCGCAGTAGCACGCCTCGATCGGCGTAGGCAAGCGCCTGGTTCGGGTCGTGGATGGTCATGAGCACGGTCAGGTCCTGCGACCGGGCCAGGCGCGCGACCGTGTCGAGGACACGCACCTGGTTCCGCAGGTCCAGATAGGTCGTGGGCTCGTCGAGCAGCAGCACGCGCGGCTGCTGCGCGATGGCGCGCGCGATCATCACCAGTTGCCGCTCGCCGCCGCTGAGCTTCGTGATGGCCTTGGCCTCGAGGTGGCTGATGCCGAACAGGTCAAGCACCTCCCGGCAGAAGGCGACATCGGCGGCCTTGGGCGATGACAGCACCGAGATGTAGGGCATCCGTCCCGTGAGCATGATGTCCAGCACCGAGAACGGGAAGGACGTCTGGTGCACCTGCGAGACCGTGGCGAGCACGCGTGACAGGTCGAGCTGGCTCATGGCCGCCACGTCCCGCCCGGTGACCCGCACCACGCCGGCCGTGGGGACATGCAGCTTGCCGATGATGCGCAGCAGCGTGGTCTTGCCACAGCCGTTGGGACCGAGGAGGGCCACGATCGCGCCCCGCCTCACCACAAAGGAGACGTCCCGCAGGACCGGAGTCTCACCATAGCCGGCCGAGATGCCATCCACCTCCAGGAGGACCTCGCGCTGGTCTCCGGCCTCCGCGCTCGCACGCGCGGTCGATGCAGCCGATGCGTGCCCCACGGGCACCGCCGGCTGCTCCACGGGCACCGCCGGCAGCTCCGCGGGCCGCGCCCCGCCAGCCAACGTCACTCCCACCCGCTCGCGCGCGTGGAGCGCAGCAGCACCCAGAAGAAGGGTGCGCCGATGAGCGTCGTGATGATGCTGAGCGGCACCTCGAAGCCAAAGGCTGCCCGTGCCACGTCATCGACCAGGACGAGATAGGTCGCGCCGAAGGCGGCGGACAGCGGCAGCAACGTGCGGTGGTCGGGCCCCGCGATCATGCGGATCATGTGGGGCACGATCAGCCCCACGAGGGCGACGATGCCAGCCATCGACACACCGACGGCCGACACGAGCGCGGCACACACGATGAAGACCGCCTTGTACCGCTCCACGTTCATGCCCGCCGAGCGAGCCTCGTCATCACCCAGGGCCAGCACGTTGAGGCGCCAGCGCAGCAGGATCATCACGATCGTGCCGATGATCATGAGGTGCCAGCCCGTGGAGAGCATGGACCAGGTGACCGCGTTGAAGCTGCCCATGATCCAGCGCACGATCGACTGCAGGGAGCGCTCATGGGCGCTCATCTGCACGATGGACAGCAGCGCCGTGAAGATGGACGAGGTGATGACCCCCGAGAGGATGAGCGAGACGATGGGCACGCGCCCTCCGGTCCGCGCCATCCAATAGGCGATGGCCATCGCCAGCAGGCCGAACAGGAAGGCACTCAGCTGGACGGGCAGCCACCAGGTCACGGCGATCGAGAGCGCCGCACCAAAGGCCGCGCCCGACGACAGACCCAGGATGTACGGGTCGACCAGCGGATTGCGGAGCACGCCCTGGAGCACCGCCCCCGCGACTGAGATGGACATGCCCACCAGCATGGCGGTGATCACCCGGGGCAGCCGTATGTCCAACAGCACCGCGTAGGTCGTGCCCGAGTACTCCTGCGTGCCGGCGATGCGTGACCAGAGCACCCCCAGCACATCCCCCACCGACAGCCCGAAGCTGCCCAGGAGCATGGAGAAGAGGAACGCGGGTATGGGCGAGACCGCAACGGCCACGATGGCCAGCGTCCGCCAGCCACCCGGCATCCGACTCGTGGCCCGGATGCCGGCGGGCAGCTGACGGGCGGTCACGCGGGTCCCCGGGTCACCCCACGGGCGTGTAGTCCGGATAACTGACCCCGTACATCGCCTGGAAGAAGGCGTCGTACTCGGCCGTCAGGTCGATCGGCTCGAAGGCCTCGGGGTTGATGTCCTTGGCGATCTTGAGCGTGGCGATGGGCTGGCGCCCGGTCATGAAGTCGTACAGGAACGGGTCATCCAACTCGTAGACGCGCCCCTCCTTCACCGCGGACAGGCTCGACCAGGTGCTGAAGTCGAAGCCCCCGGCCTGCTCCCCGCCGATGATGTGCGAGGGGTCGATGTCCGGGTTGAACCACATGTAGATGACATCGGGGTCGAGCGCGGCGATGGTCTCCATGCTCAGCACCGGGTGCTCGGTCTCCCGCGTCGCGTCGTCCCAGCCCGAGACCACGTTGACCCCTCCGGCGGCCGAGATGAGCTCGCTGGCGGTGCTGTTGACCCCCGCGGTCCCGAAGACGTCGCCCCACATCCAGTAGACCGACGGCCGGTCCT
>DAOTUX010000248.1:0-8260 GCA_034436475.1 Chloroflexota bacterium
GCCGCACGCGCTGGGCGGCCGCGCGGACGTCGACGGGGTGGGTCACGGGCGGGTGGGCACGCGACCACCGCGCGCAGCGGGGCGGCGGGCGGGACATGACGACATGGAGGACCTCCTTGCTGGCCTCTCCGGGCCGAATCCGACCTCCCGGGCCGGGACCGGCCTCACGGGACCGGTGCTGCAAGCAGGCCCTTAGCCTAGCATGGGCCGACGATGCCCGACCGCGGGCCGCCCGGCCCAGGCCCCGGCGCATCGCTGCTCAGCCATGGCCGTCGGACGGCATCGGCGCGCTGGGTCGCGGAGCTCCCGCTCGCCCGGCGCACGTCTCAGGCGGGTCGCGAGCCGCCTCTGACCTTGCCAGCGATCCGTCGCAGGCGTCGTCGGATGATGGCCCGCCGCCTGTCGCCCTTGCCCGGCTGGTAGAGCCAAGCCACGAGCCCACCCAGGGCAGCGCCCGCCGTCACGATGACCGCACCAGCCAGGATGGTGGCGCTGGGCGATGGGTGAGCCACCGCATACCGCAGGCCCCGTCTCCTGGGCTCCCGTCCCAGGAGCCGCTGGATCCTCTGGACGGCGGGCAGGGCCCGCAATGGGCCGAGGTCGACGTCGGGCCTCTCGATGGCCTCGCCCAGGTGCCGCAGCCCCCCGGCCACGTCGAGATGCTTGAGCGCCTCGATGTCCAAGTCCCGGATGCCCTGGGCCAGGTCGAGATGCCTGACTGCGTCGAGGTCCAGGTGTCGCAGCCCCCCGGCCACGTCGAGGCGCCGCAGTTCCTCGGCCACGCCCAGACGCCGGAACTCGTCACCCAGCTCGGCGAGCCGTGACAGGTCCATGTCACGGAACCGGTCACGGAGCGACTGCGCATCCATCTGCGGCAGCTGCAGCTGTGCCATCTGCGGGTCTCCTCTGTTGCGCCGGCTCGCCATGCTCATGGTGCCACCGATGGACGGGGGACGCGCCCCCGATGGGGGCGTTCGCTCGCCTCCCGCGTGGCAGGTGAGCGACGCTCGGGTGGGCCCCGGTGCCGTGTCGGCTGTCTCAGGAGGTGGAGACCACCGATGAGGGGGCCGCGGAAGGACGAGCCAACCCGGGCGAGGACGATGGCGACGACGAAGGCAGTCCCGCTGGCGCCGGCGGGACGGTCGGCAGCGTCTGGACGGACCCCGGGGGCCCCGTGCTCTCGCTGCTCCGGAACAGGCCCCGGACCGTGGTGGCGACCAGGTCCGCCCACCCGGCGTACTGCTTGGCCGATGGGTGGATGCCGTCGGGACCGACCAGGCTGGGGTCGAACGTGACCCGGTCGGCGATGGGTGCCACGTCCACGACCGCCACGCCTCGGTCGCTCGCGACCGCCTTGAGCAGCGTGTTGAGCAGGGCGATCCGCTCCGCTTGAGCCTCGGCCACGTCAGAGGCCCCGCCCGCCTCCGTGAGCGTGAAGTCGGGTGTCGTGAGCACCACCACCCGGTCCGGCGCCACATGCTCCAGGATCGTGTCCAGGATCAGCCGCATGTTCGCCTCGTATGCGTCGGGCGGCGTGTCGAAGACCACGTCGTTGGCGCCCACCTGAACGCTCACGAACTGTGGCCCGAGGTCGGGCAGGTCCGGCAGCTGGTCCTCGATGAGGTCGCGGCTGGCGGTGTTCCGGCTGGACAGGTTGGCGATCAGGTCGAGGTCGAGCTCGGGGCGCAGGATGCGCACCAGCTGGTTCGACCAGCGGTCCCTCTGTCGGACGCCGTCGCCGAACGTGTACGAGTCACCCAGCGCGATGTAGCGCAGGGCCTGTGGGCCCACGGTGGGTGCGACAGGGCCCACGAGCCCGGTGGGCAGCGAATCACTGGACGCCCCAGGTCCCGGGCCGCGCGTGGCACAGGCCGCGAGGAGGCTCGCGACCAGGGGGACCAGGAGCAGGGCCAGCAGCGGGGCGCGCCGAGCGATGGGGATGGTCGACCGCCACGACGCGGGCCGTCGGTTCACGGCCCGAGCATACCCTTGGGGCCCGGATGTCCCCCGCGACCTGCCGACCGCCCCGTCGGCAGGAGGGCGCCGAGGCGGGCCCTCGCCTCGTCGTCACGAGGCCGTCATCAAGCCGGGCTACTATCGGGGCATGTCCCTGCCCTTCCGGCGACCCGCCGCGATGCCCACCGCCGAGGACGCGCTCCCCGGGCGCGCCACGGCCATCGACGTCCCCGCCCGCCACACCGTGCTCGGCACGCCGCTCCAGCCGCCCTTCGGGGAGGGCATCCGGACGGCGGTCCTGGGTCTGGGCTGCTTCTGGGGCGCCGAGAAGGCCCTCTGGCAGGTCCCCGGTGTCGTGTCCACCGCCGTGGGCTACGCCGGCGGCCTCACGCCAAACCCCACGTACGAGGAGGTCTGCACCGGGCGGACCGGTCACGCGGAGGTCGTGCTGGTCGCGTTCGACCCTGCGCGCGTCTCGTACGCCGACCTGCTGCGCGTGTTCTGGGAGCATCACGACCCCACCCAGGGGATGCGCCAGGGCAACGACATCGGCACCCAGTACCGCTCGATCATCCTGGTCGCCGACGACACGCAGCGAGCCATCGCGGAGGCATCCCGCGACGCGTACCAGGCGGAGCTGACCAGGGCGGGTTACGGGACCATCACCACGGCCATCGAGCCGCTCGGGCCCTTCTACCACGCCGAGGGTTACCACCAGCAGTACCTCGACAAGAACCCAGGCGGGTACTGCCCCGACCACTCGACAGGCGTGGCGTGCCCGGTCGGGCTCGACGTGCGGCCAGCCGCCGCGGCTCCGATCCAGATGGTGGGATAGCCGCCCGGTGCGCGAGCCGCCCGGTGTGCGAGCCGCCCGGACGCGGCCATCACCCTGGCAGGCGCCACGAACCTGACAGATCCTGACCAGGTTCACGGGTACCATGGTCGGTCCGCGACGCAGGGACCCCGCTCAACCGGGTCCCGGGGGGACCCACGAGATGACGATGACCGACACGGCCGTCCCGACACGCGGCCTCGAGGCCGAACTGGAGCTGTTCCGCCCGGAACTGATGGGCTACTGCTATCGGATGCTGGGATCGACCTTCGAGGCGGAGGACGCGGTCCAGGACACGATGATCCGGGCCTGGCGTGGCCTCGACCGGTTCGAGGGCCGCTCCCAGTTGCGCTCGTGGGTCTACCGCATCGCGACCAACGTCAGCCTGACCATGCTCGAGGGCCGCAAGCGGCGGGCGCGGCCGATGGACCTGGGGCCGGCGTCCAGCGCGGACGTGGCGCTCCCCGCACCACTGGGCGAGGACGCATGGCTCGAGCCCGTGCCCGACGCGCTCGTGGCGCCCATGGACGGTGACCCCGCGGAGGTGGCCATCCGCCGGGAGTCGATACGTCTCGCCTTCGTCGCGGCACTCCAGCACCTGCCTCCCCGGCAGCGGGCGGTGCTCATCCTGCGCGAGGTGCTCCGTTGGCCGGCAGCAGAGGTCGCAGAGCTCCTGGACACCACCGCGGCCTCCGTGAACAGCGCCCTCCAGCGGGCACGCGCCACGCTGGCCGCCACCGACCTCGAGAGCGCCCCTCCCGCAGACCTCGACGCCACCCAGGAGGCCCTCCTGGCGAGCTATGTGGACGCCTTCGAGCGCTATGACATGGCGTCACTCACCGCGCTCCTCAAGACCGACGCCCACTGGAACATGCCACCCTACGCCATGTGGCTGCGCACGCACGCCGATGTCGCGGCCTTCTGCATGGGCCCCGGCGTGGGCTGCAAGGGGTCACGGCTCATCGCCACACGGGCCAACGGCTCGCCCGCCTTCGGCCAGTACAAGCCGGGACCTGATGGACGCCTCGACCCCTGGTCGCTCCAGGTCCTCGAGCTCGAGGGCGACCGTATCGCGGGCATCACCTTCTTCCTCGACACGGCGCGCTACTTCCCGCTGTTCGGTCTGCCGGCGCATCCGGGCACACGCGCGCCGGCGGGTCGATAGGCGGGTCCAGCCACAGCACGTCCTCCAGGCCGGCGAACGCGACCAGCGCCCGCAGCGCGGGGGACGCATGGACCAGCAGCAGGCGTCGCCCTCCGCGTCGACTCTCGAGCGCCAACCTCGCGAGCATCTCGATGGCCGCGAGGTCCGGCTCGATCAGCCGAGCCACGTCACAGCGACGCCAGCGCGGGTCGGTCGACGGGGTCTGCCTGCGGGCCATGGGCACCTCGGGTCGATGGGCTCGACGCTCTGACTGCCCGCATCCCACGGATCGATCGGTCCAGATCTCGCGAGCCCACCATCGGCCCAGGCCGAATCGACCAGCCCAGTCCGGTGTGCGTGACCACGCGCCCACCGCGCCCACCGCACCCACCCGGCCCTTGGCGGCCCGTCGCACGGTCGACGGCGCGAGGGCGCGACAGCGGCCGCCCTCCTCTCCAGCGATATCCTGACATTCCGACGGCCCTGCGGTACTCGCCGCCCGTCGCCGGAGCGGGCCGCGGGCGCCGGTCGCGGCCCACGCTCGCCAGCGCGCCCACGACCATGACGATCACCCCCGGCACGCTGGTGGGTCAGGGTGTGCGGCGCGCGCGGCCGGCGAGTACCCCCACGACGTCGGATCGTCAGGGTCCCCGCGGCGGGCGGTGATGACGCCGGGGCCCGGGCTCTCGGCGGCGCGGCCTGCGGCGAGCGCCCCCGACACCCGGGTCGCACACCTCATCCACGCGCACATCCCCGCACCGGACCTCTCGATGCGACGACCCGGTACCACCGTGCACATGGCGCCGGACCGCCCGGGCACCTACCGTGGCCCCACGAAGCTTCCGACCGCACCGACCCGGGAGGGTGGGCGGCTGGACCCCTGGAGGCGTTGACGTGCTGCTGGACGACCTCACCTATCCCGACATCTACGCTCGCGAGCGGTTCGCGGACATGCGTGCGCGCGCCGCCCAGGCGCTGCGCATCCTCAAGGCCACCGAGGTCGCCTCCTTCCAGGAGCTCGGCCAGTACGAGCGCCTGCTCGTGGCGAGCAATCTCGGCATCCACGAGTTCACCTATCGCCCGAGTGCCACTGACGCCACGGTGGACACCGTGAGCCATGCCCTCACACGCTGGTCGAACGTCCGCGGTCTCGAGGTGCACGTGGGCTTCGTGCGTGCCGACCTGCCGCGGTATGGGATCCTCGTCAACATCCGCGAGCCGGGCTTCCAGGCCCGCATGGAGATCGCGGAGGACACCGGCTCGGCCCTCGGTGACTTCGGTGCGGCGTGCGTCGAGCGAGCGGAGCACGCCACGCGACGCAGCGAATAGGGGCTCGGGCAGGACGGGCGCGCCGCGGCGCCCGGCCCAATGCCGAGGGCGCCAGCTCGGCGACGCCCGACGTCAGGCTCGGGGCGCGGCGACCTGCGCCTCGCGAGCGGCGATACGGGCGCGGACCTCGGGCCGTCGGAGCGGGGGCAGCTTGGTCGGTGGCTGGCGCCTGGCCGGCAGACCCGCCAGCAGGTGCGCGGTCGCCTGGGCGATCTCCGCCACGGCGGCCTCGAACGCCTCGTCGCTCCCATCGCGGGCCTCGCGGATCCCGCTCACCTTCCGCACGTACTGGCGCGCGGCGGCCTCGATCTCGTCGGTCGTCGCCGCGGGCTGAAGCCCCCGCAGCTCGGTGATGTTCCGGCACATGGGTCGCAGGATAGCCCGCTCAGCCGGCCACCCAGCCGACCAGACCGACCAGGTTGCCCTCGGAGTCGCGGATGAAGGCGTGCCACTCGTCGGTGCCGGGCGGCCCGAGCCGGTCGTCATCGTGATGGAAGATCAGCCGTGGCTCGGCGACGACCTCGGCGACGCCACGCACCCGCCCAAGCGCCTCATGCACGTCATCGACCGCGAGATAGAACGTGGCTGACGGCAGCCCCCGGTCCAGCAGCAGACGCACTCCCCCCAGATCGAAGAACAGCAGCCCGGGTGGCTCGAAGCGCCCGGTGGGCGGGGTCCCCAGGAGCTGCGTGTAGAAGGCGGCCGCGCGGTCGAGGTCGTCCGCGTGCTGCCCCACCTGTGCGAAACGCATCGATGCCTCCCTGGTCACCCCAGCCGGCCCATGAGGGACCGCCGGGTGTCGCTGAACGTGACGGGTATCCCAAGGGTATCGAACGCGGTCGGGCCTGTCCGCGGGCGACGGTGCGCCCCACGGCCCCGCGGCCCACGGCCCCGCGGCCCACGGCCAGGGATCGATCACCTGATTCCAGGCCGGAGCGCAAGCGCTTGCGTTGGCCACGCCTCGGGCATACGATGGGCGACCACAACGCTGTGGACCAACGACCATGTCGGAACCGGACCCCGGGGAGCGGAGCACCATGGCCACCTCCCGCCGCATGACCGCGGCGCAGGCGATCGTCGCGTACCTGCGCAACCAGTACCTCGAGCGCGACGGTGACCGCCACCGATACATCGACGCGGTCCTCGGCATCTTCGGGCACGGCAACGTGGCGGGGATGGGCGAGGCCCTCGAGACCGAGGCCCGACGTGGCGCGGATGCGCTGCGCTACATCCAGGGCCGCAACGAGCAGGGCCTGGTCCACATCGCCACGGCATACGCCCGGCAGTCGCGTCGCCTGCGTGCCCTCGCGGTCACCACATCCATCGGCCCCGGCGCCACGAACCTGGTGACGGGTGCCGCGATGGCCACCGTCAACCGGGTCCCGGTGCTGCTGCTGCCCGGCGACATCTTCGCGACCCGGCGTGTGACACCGGTCCTTCAGCAGCTGGAGCGTGAGGACGGCCAGGACGCGAGCGTGAACGACGCGCTGCGACCCGTCTCCCGCTACTGGGACCGCATCAACCGCCCGGAGCAGTTGGTGACCGCCCTCCCGGCCGCGCTCCGGGTCCTGACCTCGACATCGGAGACGGGCGCGGTGACGCTCGCGCTCCCCCAGGACGTCCAGGCGGAGGCATGGGACTTCCCGGTCGACTTGTTCGAGGAGCGGACCTGGGTGGTGCCACGCATCCGGCCGGACACGACGCTCCTGGCCCGTGCGGCGGACCTGGTCCAGACGTCCCGACGCCCGATGATCGTGTGCGGCGGTGGCGTGCGCTACTCCGACGCAGAGGATGCCCTTGACCGCTTCGCCACGCGGTTCGGGATCCCCGTCACCGAGACCCAGGCCGGCAAAGGCGCCCTCCCCTGGGACCACTCCCTCCAACTGGGCGCCATCGGCGCCACGGGCGGCGGCGCGGGCAACGCGGTCGCCCGGGACGCCGACATGGTCATCGCCGTGGGCACGCGCCTCTCCGACTTCACCACGGCGAGCTGGACCGCGTGGCAGGACCCGAGCGTGCGATTCGTGGCCATCAACGTCACGGGTCTGGATGCCGCCAAGGCGCGCGCGGTCCCGCTCGTGGGCGACGCGCGGGTCACCCTCGACGAGCTGACCATCGCGCTCGAGGCGCGTGGCTGGCAGGGCGTGGACCCCGAGCGGCGTGCGCACCAGGAGCGTCTGCGCAGCGCATGGAACACGGAGGTCGATCGCGTGGGCCACCTGCGCACCCCGAGCCACGTGACGCAGCCCGAGGCCATCCGCCTCGTCAACGAGGCCGCCGGGCGGGACGGCATCGTGGTGTGCGCCGCCGGGAGCCTGCCCGGTGACCTGCACAAGATGTGGCGGACGCCCCGTCCGGGTGGCTATCACCTGGAGTACGGCTACTCCACGATGGGCTACGAGGTGGCGGGTGGCTTGGGCGTCGCGATGGCCGAGCCGGGCCGCAGAGTCCACGTGATGGTCGGTGACGGCTCGTGGCTGATGCTCAGCGCGGAGCTAGCGACCGCGGTCCAGGAACGGGTCGCGCTCACCGTGGTGCTGCTCGACAATCATGGCTTCCGATGCATCCGCAACCTCTCGGGCCAGTGCGGTGGCGAGGGCACCTTCCAGGACTTCCGGCACCGCGACCCGGCGACGGGACAATTGACGGGTGACCCGCTTCCGATCGACTTCGCAGCGAACGCGGCGAGTCTCGGCGCCGTGGTGCGCACGGCGCATGGGCCCGACGAGCTCCGGGCAGCCCTCGCGGCCGATCCGCCCTCCGACCGACCGTTGGTCATCGTGGTCGAGACGGACACGGCCCTGGAGGTGCCAGGGTATGACGGCTGGTGGGACGTGCCGGTCGCCCAGGTCTCGGAGAGCGAGCGCGTCCGGGAGGCCTACCACGCGTATGCCAGCGACGTCCAGCGCGAGCGCAACCGGCCATGAGGGCGGACACCGGGCCCGGCCACGGACCCACCCTGGGGGCGGTCACCGGGCCCGGCCACGGACCCGGCACAG
>DAOTUX010000249.1:0-1884 GCA_034436475.1 Chloroflexota bacterium
CGGGAGACATCAGGGGACCCGCGCCCCCGAACGTGGTCTGGGGCCCATGGGCCCCGTCTGGACCGCATCGCCCCACCAGGGTGGACGAGGGAGCACCCGTTGGGGCCACGTGGCCCCAACGGAGTCGCTCCCCTGATCATCGCCGGGCTCGAGCCGTCCTCGCGCGCCTCGCGTCCGAAGGCTCCCCGCGCTCGGCTCCCGCGGTCGCCGGGAGGCCGGCGCCTCGCCCGATGCGCAGCAGGTATCGCCCGAGCACGTCGCGCTCGGTGTCGCTGAACGGGGCGGCGTCGACCACGCTCCGCGCCACCATCCTGAGTTGATCGACCACGAGCAGGCGCTGGAGCGTCCGGTCCCCCGGGTCCCGTGGGCACGCCGGCCGGCCCGTGGCGATCGTGTCGAGCAGCTCCTGCCGCAGAGATTCGGCCACGGGGTCGCGGGGTCCACGGACGGGGCGATAGCGGCGACCGTCGCGCCCGACGACATGCTCCGGTCGCGCCGTCTCCCCGAGCATCACGACGCGATCGGCGACCGTGCTGCGGGAGATGCCGGTCCGCTCGCTGATGCCGCGGATCGAGAGGCCCTGGGCGCGGAGGCGCGCCACCAGCGCCCGGCCGCCCTCGGCCGGGACCGATGCGGTGGTGTCTACCATGGTAGACAGGCGAGATGGCCTGGCCCGACGCGCGTGGCCGCTGGACTCACCAGGGGACACCCGAGCGCGGACCGGGAGATGGGACCCATGGGTCTCATCCCGATCCCTCCGCCTCGGTTGGGACGCGGAGGGGACCCTCGTGTCCCCCGTGGGGGACACGAGAGGACGACCGAGTACCCGGGTGGGACCGGTCGGTCCCAGCACAGCCGCTCCCCTGGATCATCGCGGGGACGAGCCGGAGCGAGGCCACCGTCACCACGCCGACAAGAGCGGCATCTCGTCGGTGGGCGCCTCGTCCGTTTCTGCCATTCGCGCGCGGGGGTGCTCCGAAGGGGTATCCGGCACAAACGGCGGAGGTGCCGTGAACCCCTCGTCGTGACCCGGCTCCTGAGCGTGGAAAGGTGCCGAAAACTGTCCATGTGTGGCGGGGGTGGACCCCTCGGCACTTTCTGCCGGGAAGTCCCCCGAGGGGTCCATCGACGCCCTGTCGGGAGGGGGGTTCTCGGCGGAGACGGCGATCGGCTGGCCGTGGCGCTCCGCAGCGGGCATCCAAGGTCGACCGAGGGCCACGGTGAGACCCATGGGTCTCACCCCGGCCGCTCCCCCCGGATCACCGCGAGGATGAGGTGGAGCGAGCTGACCGCCACTCCCCTCGGGGGAGGGGTCCGAGCCTGGACGGCCCACTGAGCAACCCGCACCTCATCGGACCCTGCCCGCCGACTCGCCTCGTGCCGACCGTGGATGGCGATCAGGGCCGGTCGTCACCGGAGGCGCGCCGGCGAGCCATCCGGGCCCTTGCCACGTCCTCCTCCCGGACGCCGGCGATCCGGGCGATGGCGGCGAGGTCGAAAGCGATTCGGAGCCGGTCGTGCTCGACGAGCGGCACGACGTCGGAGACGAGATCCCGTGCCTGGCGGAGGGACCCGAGGAGAAGCAGCCGCCGGAGCTGGCGGCCGGGATCGATGGGTCCCGGCGCGTCCGGGACGGTGGCATCCGCGGGCGATGAGACGGTCGTGGGCTCGTCGAGCCGCGGGTCGCGGACCGCGAGGTACCGGCGCCCGTCGCGGCCCAGGATCCGGACGGGACTGGCGAGCGGCAGCTGGGCCAGTCGGTCGGCGACGGTGCTGCGCGGGAGGCCCGTCCGCTCGCTGATCGCGCGCACTGACAACCCCTCGGCGCGCAGCTCGACGAGGGCGGCGTCACCGACGGTCATGGGATGCCCCAGTCAGACCCGA
>DAOTUX010000250.1:0-2842 GCA_034436475.1 Chloroflexota bacterium
GGTCATTGGGCGACCTCGGCGCCTGCGGTCCTGGGCAACTACATGCGGTCCTGGGCAACGGCACCCGGTGGTATCCTTCGCACCCGGCGCCTCGGCGCCGTCCCGACCGCGCCCTTCCGTAGCGGCGGTCGGCTCCGCTCCGGCGTAGCTCAGTGGTAGAGCGGGCGGCTGTTAACCGCTTGGTCGTAGGTTCGAGTCCTACCGCCGGAGCCAATGCTCCGCACGGATTCCCCCCCCACTGACGACACCCGTGGAATGACGTGGCGTGTGGTGGCTCACCTGGCTCATGCCGCCCTCGGCAATCGCGCCCCATGGCCTGCGCTCCGCGTACCGGGCGCACTCCGCCATCATGCCCATGACGTCGGGCGAGCGATGGGTGCGCCGTTGGGCAGCACTTGGCGGATTGGTTCCGCAAGGTCCGAGTCGTCATTGTTGGCACGTGCCTGCGAGGTCAGATGGGGGTCACCCGCGCATCCCACCCGCCGCTGGACGTCTCCGATGACCACCGCCGCGGCTGGTTATCGCCCGGCGGCGAGTCCGAGGAGCCTCCGGCCGATGAGCACGAACCAGACGGCGGTGAGGAGCGAGCCCGGGATGATGGCCTGCCCCAGTGGCTCCCAGATCGCGCGACCCAGCACCGCCACGATCCCGATGGCGCCGGCGACCACCGAGAGCCAGCCGACCAGACGGCCGTAGGGCCCGCCCTTGAGCATCGTCAGCCCGAGCAGGAGCTGTCCCAACGCGGGCGTCAGGATGGTGTAGTAGGGCAGCAGGCTCGACGACTGCGCGGCTGCCGCATACCCTGCCGCTCCCAGCACTGCCATGCGCTGGGCATCGTCTGACGGCGTGGCGAGCTTGGTGCTCAGGTCGATGAGCACAGCGTAGTTCGGCCAGCTCGTGGCGAGCTCCAGGACCACGAACAGGACGAGGAGGGCCGACCCGGCGAGCGCCTTGGCTCGGTCCACCGTGGCCAGCGACCAGTAGAGGGCCCATGCCACCGGGACCCAGAGGACGTTCGTGAGCACGGACAGTCCCACGATCGCCCACCACGCGGCCTCATGCCCGGCCATGTACTCGAGCCAGGCCTGACCTCCCTGGCCGATCGGCTGCCCCGACCCAGCGAGCACGTACAGCGCGATGATGATGGGGTACGACAACCCGACCACGAGCGCGGAGAGACCGCCCGCGCGCATCATGGTCAGGTTCGCTTCCCCGAGTCGGTCGTCTGCCTGGTCCCTGCCAGACATCGGCGCCCCCAAACGCCAGGCGGCATCCCGCCACTGCTCGGCCGCGGTCTACCAGTCGAGGAGGACGCAGTCCTCGCTCCCGATGACCTCCGCCTGGTGACCGGGCTCGATGAGCAGATGGTCGCCCGCGCCCGCCTCGACCGAGGTTCCGTCCGCCATCGCGTACCGGATGCGGCCCGAGATCACGTACTCACGATGATGCAGCGGACAGCTCTCGAAGGGGACGCTCGGCTGGATGTTGCGCTGCCAGCTCCAGCCGGGTCGCAGCGTGGACAGCCAGACGGTGGACTCGCTGCCGAGACCATAGCCGCCCATCCCGAGGCTGACCATCGCCGACTGGCCGTCATCACCGTAGTCCGCCGTCTCGTCCGGCTGGCCGATGTTCTTGCGCTCGATGCCTGCCATCGCCTGCTCCTTGTCGTTGGCCTAGGTCTCGTGTCCCATTGTCGGCCGCCTGCGCAAGCGGCCCGGGATTGTGCTCCCGGGGGGCTGCCGGAGGCCTGGGTCAGGTTCGGCCCCAGCCCCGTGGCGCGACGGGGATACCATGCACGTGACATGGGCTCCGCGACCCAGCCCCATTTCTGCTCGCGCTGTGGCAACCCCGTCTCGCCCGAGGCGCGGTTCTGTGCGAACTGCGGCTTCGCCTTGGAGCCCGCCTCTGCCTCCGATCAGGCTCGACAGGCCCGACTGACGGCCGCCGCGCCGGCTCCGCTGATTGAGAAGATGCGCACGGCCCGCATCACGGGCGAGCGCAAGCCGGTGACCGCGCTGTTCGCCGACGTCGTGGGCAGCACCAGCCTTGCGGAGACCATGGACCCCGAGGACTGGACGGCACTCATCAACGAGGCGTTCGACCTGATGTCGGGGGCCGTGTTCCGGTACGAGGGCACCATCGCCCAGCTCCAGGGCGATGCCATGCTGGCCTTCTTCGGCGCCCCGGTGGCGCACGAGGACGACCCCGAGCGAGCCGTCCGGGCGGCCTTGGACATGGTCGCGATGGTGGACGACTTCGCGCGTCAGCTGGAGACCGCCCAGGGCATCACGTTCCGGATCCGGGCCGGCATCAACACGGGGCCGGTGGTGGTGGGCAACGTGGGCTCCGACCTTCGCTACGAGTACACGGCCCTGGGTGACGCGATGAACGTCGCGGCCCGCATGCAGGCGACCGCCGAGCCGGGCACGGTCGTGATCACCGACCACACGCTCCGGTTCGTGGCCGACACCTTCGAGGTGGTGGACCTCGGCGACCTCCAGGTCAAGGGCAAGGCCGAGCCGGTCCACGCGTATCGGGTGGACCGGCTCAAGGCGGCCCCGGAACGGCGTCGCGGGCTCGAGCGGGCGGGCATCGAGAGCCCGATGGTCGGTCGCGACACCGAGCTCCAGGCACTGAGGGACCTGTTCGGCGTGGTCGAGGCGGGGCGGGCGCGCGTGGCCCTGCTGATCGGCGAGCCGGGCATCGGCAAGAGCCGCCTGCTCGCGGAGCTCCGCCGCTGGACGACGGGGACGGACGACGTGGGACCTGTGGCGGACGGACCCTCGGCGGACGGACCCGGGCCGGGCGGAGGCGCCGGGGAGCGCATGAGCCCATCATCACC
>DAOTUX010000251.1:0-11715 GCA_034436475.1 Chloroflexota bacterium
CCACCGCGGAGCTCATCGAGCGTGGGCCAGCCAAAGCCCAGCCGGAACGAGCGGTCCGACTGCTCGAACCAGTGACCCGGCCCCACGATCGTGCCATGGCGCTCGAACAGGTCCGCGTAGAAGCGCTCGGCGTCGATGGCGATTCCGGCGCGCACCCGCGGGAAGCCCACCACACCGCCCCTCGGCTCGACCCACTCGAAGACGTCTTGGCCGGCCATCCAGGCACGCGTGACGTCGAGCGCCTGACGCGACCGCTCGCGGATGGGCGCCAGCAGCTCGTCCCGACGCCGCACTGCCTCGTAGCCGATGGCCTCGTCCACGGTGGAGCCGGTGATGACCATCTGCTCCTTGGCGGCGAGTGCCCGGTCGAGCAGGTTCGGGTCACGCGAGGCGAGCCAGCCGAGCCGGATGCCCGGCAGCCCGTACGCCTTGGACAGGCTCGACACGCTGATGACCCGCGGTGACCGGTTGGCCGCGAGCGGCAGGGCGGTCCCGAAGGTGAGCTCACGGTAGGTCTCGTCCACCAGCAGCATCGCGCACGGGTGCGTCTCCACGATCGCCACGATCCGCGCGAGGTCCGCGTCCGGGATGACCTGGCCCGTGGGGTTGTGGGGCGTGGTGATGGACACCAGCCGCGTCTCGGGCCGCAGGAGGTTCGCAAGCCCGTCCGGGTCGACACGCCAGCCGTCCTCGAATGCCAGGTCCAGGATGGACACCTCCGCACCGATGGCGCGCGGCGTCTCGAGGTTGGTGGCGTAGTTTGGGCGCGTCACGACCAGGTGGTCGCCCGCCGACAACAGGCACGTGGCCACGATGAACAGGGCGCCGGCGGCGCCGGGCGTCAGCAGCACGTCATCGGCCCGCAGACCCGGGCCGTCGGCCGCAACGAGCTCCCGCAGGCCGGGATGCCCCAGGTGGTCGCCGTACTGGAGCACCAGGTCGTCCAGCGCCACGGAGAGGTCCCGAAGGCGCAGGTCCGAGACGCTGCTCTCAGCGAGGTTGAACCTGATCCGGTCGTAGCCCAGAGCCTCAGGCGCTTCGACCTCGATGGGCATCCGTCGATACCGCATCGTCGGAGCGTAGCGGTCGGGAGGCCCCAGCGCGCCCCGTCGCCCCGATCGCGCGATTCTTCGCGCGTCGCCGCGAGTTCGGGCGCCCCAGCGCGCCCCCCGTCGCCCCGATCGCGCGATTCCTCGCGCACCCCGCCCCCTCCGGCCGGCCGCGAGGGGGCATCTCCGCACTTGGTGGCCAATCAGAGGGCGGTATCGGAGCGCCAGCATGACGAAGACGCACGAAGATTCGCGCAGCAGCCGTCCGCCCGGCCTTGGCCTGCGACGCGCATGCGCGCGTCCGACGCCCGGCTGGTTGCATCGAACGACGGTCCGCGGCGCCGGGTGGCGCGCATTCATGGTCAGCGCGGGCGCCGCCGATGTGGTCGGCGTCGCTGGCCGGACGCGACTTCGAGGGTCCGCTGACGGAGGGAGGACTGCCGCCGGTAGACTCGGTGGCACGGTGAGCAGCGAGGGAGTGGGCATGGGCGAGGCCACGGAGGAGATCACAGACGAAGGAATAGGCGACCTCGCGAGGCAACGCGGCACCACCGTGCATGGTGTCACCGCGAACGCGGGCCATCGCGTCCTCGCCCCTGACGATGCGGAGGTCGAGGCGTATCTCGAGGTCGCGCTCGACGCGCCCGCGCCAGACCGCGCCCCGGACGACCGACCCACCATCCACGTCCCACCCGAGCCGCCAGACAGCGTGGTGGTCCTCGACTTCGGCAGCCAGTTCGCGCAGCTCATCGCCCGCCGGGTGCGCGAGCTCCACGTGTACTCCGAGCTGCTGCCCCACGACACCCCGGTCGAGGAGCTCATCCGACGGGGCGCCAAAGGCATCATCCTGTCCGGCGGTCCCAACTCCGTGTACGACGCGGGGGCGCCTCGTCCCGACCCTGCCATCTGGAGCGGTCGGCTCCCGGTCCTGGGCATCTGCTACGGCGCCCAGCTGATGGCGCGCGAGCTGGGTGGTGACGTGCTCCCTGCCGACCGGCGCGAGTACGGACCCGCCTCGGTGACCATCACCGCGGATGACCCGCTGTTCGGAGGCATCGAGCGCGAGCAGCCGGTGTGGATGAGCCATGGCGACTCCATCACCCGCCTGCCCCCGGGCTTTCGGTCTATCGCTCAGACCGATTCCACCCCGTACGCGGGGCTCGTGGACCCGACCCGCCACCTGTTCGGGATCCAGTTCCATCCCGAGGTGGTCCACACCCCGCGGGGCCGCGACGTCATCCGCAACTTCGTGCTGGGCATCGCGGGCGCCGATGCGTCCTGGACGCCCGCCAACTTCATCGAGTCCACGGTCGCGAGCATCAGCGAGCGCGTGGACGCCCACGCGGCGTCCACCGGCTCCGAGGGCAAGGTCATCTGCGCGCTCTCGGGTGGCGTGGACTCCGCGGTCGCCGCCGCGCTCGTCCATCGGGCGGTGGGCGACCGGCTCACGTGCATCTATGTGGACCACGGCCTGATGCGCAAGAAGGAATCGGAGCTGCTGCGGGCGACGTTCGAGCAGAACCTGGGCATGCGCTTGGTCATGGTGGACGCGCGCGAGCGGTTCCTGGCGCGCCTCGCAGGCGTCGAGGACCCCGAGCAGAAGCGACGCATCATCGGTGACGAGTTCATCCGCGTGTTCGAGGAGGAGGCCGCCCGGCTCGGGCGGATCGACTTCCTGACCCAGGGGACGCTCTACCCGGACGTCATCGAATCGACCACCCCGGAGACCAAGACCGCCCAGAAGATCAAGACCCACCACAACGTCGGTGGGCTGCCCGCGGACCTGCGCTTCCAGCTCATCGAGCCGCTGCGCTACCTGTTCAAGGACGAGGTGCGCGCGGTGGGCATGGAGCTCGGCCTCCCGGAGTCGATGGTCCAGCGCCAGCCCTTCCCAGGCCCCGGGCTCGCCATCCGGATCATCGGCGAGGTGACCGCGGAGCGTCTCGACACGCTGCGCGAGGCCGACTGGGTGGTCATTGACGAGATCAAGGCCGCAGGCCTGTATCGGAGGGTGTGGCAGAGCTTCGCGATCCTGACCCCGGTGCGTTCGGTGGGGGTCATGGGCGACGGGCGGACGTACGCCAACGTGGTCGCGATTCGTGCCGTCACATCTGAGGATGGCATGACCGCCGACTGGGCCAAGCTGCCCTATGACGTGCTCGGGCGGATCTCGGCGCGCATCGTCAACGAGGTGCCGGGCGTCAACCGCGTGGTCTACGACATCAGCAGCAAGCCGCCCGCGACCATCGAGTGGGAGTGACCTGAGCAGACGCTTAGACTTGCACCAGTTGATGCGGCTCTGGATGCGGAGAGATGACCACGATGAGCGAGGAGCGTGTGCCATCGCCCGGGCCGTCGTACATCCGGGAAGAGCCGGTGGCCCTGGCGGGTCGCGGGGCCGACGCGGGCGAGGTGGTGGTCGGACTCAGCGCGCCGAGCGTCATGGACGATGGATGGTGGCTGACCCACCTGTGGGCGCAGGACGCGAATGGTGTGGTGAGCGCTCGCGACGCGGCCCCGGCAGCCGGACCCCCGGTCGGGACGCCCTTGCATGCCATGGGACCCATCCTCGCGGGTGCGCTGGCGGGTCTCATCGACCAAGAGGACGGCCGACAGCTCATCCGTCTCCGGATGCCACCCGCTCATGACGAGACGCGGCCCTGGGACCGCCCGCTCCTGGTCATGACGGCCATCCGCTGGGACCCCATCCGGGGCGCCGTCATGCGACCCAACGAGTTGGCCCGTGAGCTGCTGCGGGCGTTCGGGCGCGCGATCGAGAGCGTGGGCGCTCCAGGCCGCACGGGCTGACATGGTGGCCGCGGGACAGGTGCCGCTCGCCCCTGGCATGCGCACCGGCACTGGTCGGTCCATGCGGGCGGCCGTGGGTGCGGCGGGCCAGGCAGTGGCGGGCTCGCCGCGCCTGTGGCTGCTGGGTGTCGTCGCGTTCGCCGTTCGGGGCGGCCTGCCCCTGCTCGCGCTGCCCATCCTGACCATCCCCAGCCCCGTGCTGCTCTCGATCCTGCTGCGTGACGAGATTGGCACGGCGGGACCTTCGCCGGGCTTCCAGGTCACCGTGGCGCTGCTCGCGGTCGGGACGGCCCTGGGGGTCCTGGTCGCGATCATGGTCTCTGCGTGGTGCGACCTGCTCGCCTTCGAGACGGTCATCCGCGATGACGCCACGCTCGACCTGCGACTCGGGCGGGCGCCGCATCCGTTCGGGCGGGAGCGGACCTCCGTGCTCCTGTGGCTCGCCGCGATCCAGGCGGCTGCCGTGCTGCCCTTGCTGGTCCTGGTGATGATCATCGTGGGCAGTGTGCAGGCCGTCATCACCAGCCAGGTCCAGCGACCCACGGACCTGTCGACGCCGCTGCTGCTGCGTGTCCTGGGGGAACTGGGCGGCCATCTGATCGCGGGGCTGGCCCTCGTCGCCCTGCTCGAGGTGCTCGTGAGCCTCGCGTCACGGCGGCTGCTCGTGGCACGGGCGGGCCTGCTGCCAGACGGGCCGGGTGAGCGCACGGAGGCACGCCTGGCCATGTCGGGTGCGTCGCAGCTCGGCCGAAGGCCGATGCGGGTGCTGGCGGTGGCATTGGTGTCGTGGACCGTCGCGGTGGGCGTCCTCGTCGCTGGGCTCGCGAGCGTCACGCTCGCCTGGGCGGTCACGCGGCCGGGTCTCCAGGCACTGGCCGCGTCAGGGGACAGCGCACGTCTGGCGAGCGCCCCGGTTGCGTTGGTCCTGCTGTGTGCCGTGTGGCTCGCCGTCCTGTGCCTGTGCGGGCTCGCGTCAGCCTTTCGGACCGCGCTCTGGACGACCGACACGCTCCGATGAGGTCCCGCGCGGTCGTCATGGCACCGACGCTGGTGGCGTTGGCGGTGCTGTTGGTCCTCGGACGGGGTGATGCTGTGGCCACGGGCCGTGTCGTGTCCGCGCCCATGGCTCCGAGCCCCGGCGCGTCGCCGGCGTCTGCCGACTGCTCCGATCTCGCGGCGGTCGTGTCGGGCGGCCTCGATGACGGTGCGGGCCTGGAGGCGACCCCCACGACGGGCATCGAGGCGATCGACCCCGATGACCTCCTCGACCCGTTCCTCTCGTCCCTGGGGCTGGGCCGTACCGACGTGTGTGGTGTCATGCTGCGATACGGGCCCGAACCGGCCACCGGGATGCTGCTCTGGGTCCGCGATGCGGGCCCGGGGCTCGGCCCGAGTCTTGCGACAGCGCTCGCGGATCGCCTGCGGGGCTATGGCCAGGCGGTGGCCGAGGAGACCCTCGCTGTGTCGGGTGCACCGGTGACCCGCCTGCGCATCGCCTCCACGGGTGGCGACTCGCTGCTCCTGGTGGCCTCCGTTGGGTCGGGCCCGGTCCTCCTGACCGGATCACCCGCCTTGGTGGAGGTGGTCCGCGCGATCCTGCCAGGGGCCCCGTTCGTGTCGCCGCCGGCCTCGCCCGAACCGTCACCCGGCACCGATGGACCGAGTGATGGTTAACGACTTGACATCGGAACCGCAACCCGCGTTGGGCGGACGCACCGGGATCCCCTGCTACACTCGGCCGCGGCCGACCGGGTCACGCGCGCGTCACAGTGATTGACGCGCCCCCTAGCGGAGGCACAGGACCGGATGCTCGAAGGCTTCGACAAGGCGATCGGCGACACGATCGATTCGATCATCGGCAACCCGTTCGTCCAGCTCGCCCTTCAGGCGATCGCCTTCTACATCATCCTGGTGTGGCTCCTGACCGCCTACTGGGCGTTCCGGGACATGCAGCACCGGACCACCAACCCGGTGGCACCCTACCTCGCGGCCGGCATCATCATCGCGTTCACCCCGTTCCTCTTCCTGTTCGCGGTGATTCTGTATCGGATCGTCCGCCCGCGCGAGACGATCGCGGAGGCGAACGAGCGGGCCCTCGCCGAGGAGGCGATCCTCGCGGAGATCGAGGCGCGTCCCCACTGCGCCAACTGCTCGCGGGCCGTGGAGGAGGAGTGGATCATCTGCCCCACCTGCCGCAACCGGCTCCGGCGCGTCTGCCCCAACTGCAGCCGTCTGGTCGAGCTGGACTGGACGCTGTGCGCGTGGTGCGGCAAGGACTTCGAGCGCCCCGAGGTCGTCGCCCCGGTGTACATGCCCGGGCCACGCCCCCAGTTGGAGGGTCAGCCGGTCCCGCTCCAGGTCGATGGCCCGCCACGGCAGCCCATCCTGGCCCCCGGGATGCTCGGCCCTGAGATGGCGCCCGCCAGGGAGCGTTGACCCAGCTCCCATCACCGGATGGCCAGGGTGGGGATGCCCCCGGTGAGGAGGAAGGCTCGCCCCGGTTCGTGACGCCCGAGCCCACGCAGGGCCCCCCCGGGGGTCGCGTCTTCACGCTCGAGGGGCGCCCTGTCCCGTCGCTGTATCTCCTGGCGTGGCTGCTGACGGTCGGGGGCATCGCGGCCCTCGTGTTCGTCGCCCAAGGCGGACCGTCCCCGGGGGCGGCCCTCGTCGCGTTCGTCGCGACCGTGTCCCTCGGGCTGGGCCTCGCCTCTGCTGCCGGCTATCAGCTCGTGGCCCGTGCCGATCGCCACCCGGACCGGTATCGGGGGCCATCCCCGTTCCTGTTGTTCGGTCTGGTGCTGGTGGTCAGCACCGTGGTCTCGGCCGCCCTGGCGGCGCTGCGCCTGGTGGACGTCGATCGGCCCATCGGCTTCCTGGTCGGCCTGATCGCGGTGGCGGCCACGTACCTCGGCGTCATCTGGCTGTTCGTGGTCCGGGGCGGTGCCATGAGCTGGGCCGATATGGGGTGGCCCGCTCGCGGGACGTCACTACCGCGGCTGCTGCGCGACGCGCTGACTGCGACGCTGGTGATGCTGCCCGTCACGTTCGGGGTCCTTGTCTGGGGCGGGTTGCTGGCCGCGCTGCTCGGGGTGACCGCCCCCCGTGCTCTGCCGGAAGCGAGTGACACGACCGAGGCACTGGCACTGGTGCTTGCCGCTGCCGTGGTGGCGCCCATCGGTGAGGAGGCATTCTTCCGGGGCCTGTCGCTCACCGCCTGGTGGCGAGACCTGGGGGCCCGCGCGGCGCTCATCGGGAGCGCCCTGTTCTTCGCGGGCGTCCACATCCTCAACATCCAGGTGGCGCCCGGCGAGGCCGGTCGCGGGGTCGCGCAGGCCCTCCTCTCGTTCCTGGTGATCCTCCCCCTGGGGCTCGTCCTGGGCTGGCTGTTCCAGCGGTTCGGCGCCGTGGCGGCTGTCTCCGGTCACGTGACGTACAACGGCCTGCTCCTCGCGCTCGCCGCGCTCGTCGCCGCGTCTGGCGCGGGACAGGGAGGCTGACCGCCGGGGTGGGATGCCCGTCCCCAACCCGGGTGTCGTCCACAAAGCGTCGATGAAGTCCGCGCAGATCCCGCGACAAGGGCCGGTCCGTACCATGCGTCTCGCATCCGGGTCCGGAGGGCGGGGGAATCGGCGGGCTCCGTCATCCGGGTCCGGGTGCACCAGCATCGGGCTCTGTTTCTCTCACCCAGGCCTGCCGTGGACCCGCCGGGAGGGATCCCATGGAACACCCAGGCGGGCATCGACGGGTGCGAGAGCTGCCAGCGACCGAGCGACCCCGGGAGCGTCTGGAGCGACAGGGGGCGGCCGGCCTGTCGGCGCCTGAGCTGATGGCGCTGGTGTGGGGCAGCGGGACGCGCGGCAGGAGCGCGCAGATGCTCGCCGAGGAGGCGCTCGTACGTCACCATGGGCTTGCTGGACTGGCCACAGCGGCCCCCATCGAGTTGTGTGACGTGCCCGGCGTCGGACCTGCCCGTGCCGCGCAACTCGTCGCCGCATTCGAGCTGGGGCGGCGTGCCGTGGTGGACTGGCCATCCGGCAGGTGGACCATCCGGGCGCCACGCGACCTCGCGGACCGGCTGGTGCCTGAGATGGGGCGCCTCGAACGGGAGGAGCTGCGGATCGTGCTCCTCTCGGCGCGCAACACGGTGATGGCCGTGGAGCGGGTGTACCAGGGGAGCGTCTCCACCGCGCTGGTCCGGGTGGGTGAGCTGTTCCGGGATGCGGTGCGGCGCCACGCCGCGGGTCTCATCGTGGTCCACAACCACCCCTCGGGTGACCCGACGCCCTCGCCGGAGGACCTCCACCTGACGGCCGAGACGATCGCAGCTGGCAGGCTCCTGGACGTGCCGGTGCTCGACCATCTGGTCATCGGTCACGATGCGTTCGTGAGCCTGCGCGATCGGGGCATCACCTTCGACCGCCCCGGAGGCGGGGCGTAGACGCCCATGTGGGCGCCGACACGCGAGCCAGACGCTGACGAGCCCCGGAAGCTGACGAGCCCCGGAAGCTGACGAGCCCCGGAAGCTGACGAGCCCCGGAAGCTGACGAGCCCCGGGCATGCAGCCGGCTGGTGTGCCTCCAGAGCGTCGCGCCGCACCAGCAGCCGGCTGGCGTCCTCCTCATCGAGACGATGCGATGGGCGCTCAGGTTGGCGGGTGCGCACGTCATGAGCGTCGTGACGGTCGAGCGGGCCTCGAGGCGGACTCGGGCCACGTTCGCCGGTCGCAGAGCGATTCCCACGAGGCACATGTGCGCATCCGCCCGCCCGGGCGGCCCGTCGGGGGCTGGCATGGCACCGGAGGCGGCCCAGACGGCCCTCCCGCCGGGCACAACGCGCACCGGGTGCGCAATCGACCCCCCAGTCGACCCGCGCGGCCCGGAGCCCACGTCATCGACTCGCGCTGCCGCCGAGCGAGGGTGCGACGCGAACCGCCGGTATACTCGCTCGTGCCGTGACCTGGTCGCGCGGCTGCCCAGCGTGCGCGGGCCACCGACCGGTCGACTTCTGGCCACGCCTCACACCCGACGCACGACCATCTCCTCCCGGAGGGGTGCAACCCAGCCATGTTTGACGCCTTCCTCGGAAGGTTCTCCCGCGACATCGGGATTGACCTCGGCACCGCCAACACCCTCGTCCACGTCCGTGGCCGGGGCATCGTCATCAGCGAGCCCAGCGTGGTCGCCATCGATGCCCGCAGCCACAAGGTGCTCGAGGTGGGCGCTGAGGCCAAGCGGATGGTGGGTCGGACGCCTGCCAGCATCGTGGCGGTCCGACCGCTTCGGGACGGTGTCATCAGCGACTTCGATGTCACCGAGCAGATGATCAAGTACTTCGTGCAGCGGGTGCACGATCGCGTGGGACTCATCCCGCGACCTCGGATGCTGCTGGGCATCCCCTCGGGCGTCACGGAGGTGGAGAAGCGCGCTGTGCGCGACGCCGCCCTCAACGCGGGGGCTCGATGGGCCCGGCTCATCGAGGAGCCCATGGCGGCCGCCATCGGCGCCGGCCTGCCCATCGGGGAGCCCACCGGCAGTCTCATCGTGGACATCGGCGGCGGCACCACCGAGGTCGCGGTCATCAGCCTGGGCGGCATCGTGGTCGCGCGCAGCCTGCGGGTGGGTGGTGACGAGCTCGACCAGGACATCATCGCGTACGGTCGGCGCGAGTTCAACCTGCTGGTCGGCGAGCGGACCGCGGAGGACATCAAGATCGCCATCGGGTCGGCGTTCCCGGGGCCTCACGATGAGCAGCACGTGACCTTCCGCGGCCGCGACCTGCTCACGGGCCTGCCGCGGTCGGTGGAGATCTCGGCCGACCAGGTGCGCGAGGCGGTGGAGGGGTCGGTGGCACAGATCGTCGACACCATCAAGGACACCATCGAGGAGACGCCCCCCGAGCTGGTCGCGGACATCATGGACCAGGGCATCGTGCTCGCCGGTGGCGGGGCGCTCCTCCAGGGGCTCGATCGGCGCATCGCGGAGGCGACCCAGATGCCAGTGCACATCGCGGACGACCCGCTCACCTGCGTGGCCCGTGGCACGGGCTTGGTGCTGGAGGAGCTGGAGAACCCCATCATGGAGCGGGCGCTCGTCGCGGAGACCTACTCGCGATCGCCGCACTGAGAGCACGCGCATGCTGACCGACCGCACCCTCCGCCGTCAGCTGGTCACCTTCTCCCTGCTCATCGCCACCTGCATGCTGCTGCTTGCGTTCAGCGACACCAAGCCCGTGCAGGACGTGCGGGGTGGCGTCAACTTCGCGCTCACGCCGATCCGGGACACGCTGTCCGGGGGCGCACGCGCGGTCGGGTCCCTGTTCACGTCGCTCGCGGACCTCGACCAGTTGCGTCGTGAGAACGAGTCGCTCCACGCATACGTCCAGCAGTTGGAGGAGGCCAACCTCCAGATCCCGGTGCTGCTCACCGAGAATGGCAAGCTCTCCGCCTCGCTCAAGGTCAAGCGCTCCCTGGATCATCGGACGATCGCGGCGCCGGTCATCTACAACGACCCGTCGCGTGCCGAGCGGCTCATCACCATCGCCAAGGGCGCCGACGACGGCCTGTTCCCGGGGGCGACCGTGCTGTCAACTGGGGGGTCGCTCGTGGGCACCCTCACGGAGGTGGGCGGCAACTACGCCACAGTCCGGCTCATCAGCGACACCCGCTCGGTGGTCGTGGGCAAGGACGTGCGCAGCGGCGCCACGGGCGAGGTCCACGGCAGCCTGTCCGCCCCGCTCGAGATGCGGAACGTGCCCTTCAATCAGTCACTGCGCGTGGGTGACCTCATCACCACGGCAGGCATCCGGGTCAGTCGCGAGGCTCGCTCGCAGTTCCCACGCAACCTGGTGATCGGCAGCATCGTCAACGTCGACCGGGACTCGGCCGGCATCACCATCAGCGCCCTCGTCCAGCCGGCTGCTGACCTCGAGGGTCTTGAGATGGTCCTGGTGGTCACCGACTTCCATCCCGACCCGCTGCCTGGTGCCACCGCGACGCCGGGTCCGGAGCCGAGCATGGAGCCGTCGGCGGAGCCTAGGACCGAGCCCACCCGCCGACCGCGCAGGACCGAGCGGCCCTCGGACGACTGACCGCGGCCCCGGGTCCCCAGTGGCGCACGCGGCCAGCGGCGCGCGGGTCGGCGCCGGTCGCCCCGCCGCGGGTTGACACCGTCGGGCACCATGGACCTATCCACCCGGGACGATAAGGGTATGGATACGTTCGCTTCACACACGTGACCCTGTGTGACGCGGCAGGCGCGCCCTCCGGACGTGCCCCAGCCATCGCCGGAGAGACAGGAATTGCAGCTCGCCCACGCTGCGCCATGTTCGAAGCCGTGGCGCATGGCGCTCGCCGCCCTGCTCGCGCTCGTGTTCGTGCTGTCCGCGTCCATCGGCTCGCCCATGGATGCCGGCGCCCTCCCGCCGCCGAGCCCCGCCCCGGTGGCCTTGGACGCGATGGACGGCAGCGGTTCGGCCTGCACAGGTCAGCCGGCGTTCAAGGCGGTCATCGTGGTCGGGCCCGTGGGCGGGGAGACCACCCGCTTCAAAGGGTGGGCCGACGAGATCGCCGCCGCCGCGAAGGACGCCGGGATGGCGGTGTGCAAGGTCTACACGCCGTACGCGGACGACGACACCGTCAAGGCGGCCGCGAAGGGCGCAGACCTGTTCGTGGCCTTGATGCACGGGAGTGGCTACCCTCGGCCGGATCGGTCCAAGGCTGATGCCGTGGCGGACCTCGATGACAAGGGCAGCGACGGCAGGAACGGCCTCGGTCTCAATGCGTCGCGAGGGAGCGGCGACGTCAGGTACCACGGCGCCGACTGGGTTCGCAGGTATCTGCGCCTGGCGCCCAACGCCATCG
>DAOTUX010000252.1:0-2062 GCA_034436475.1 Chloroflexota bacterium
TGGGGCGGCCGCGTGAGACCGCGCAGCGTCGGGGGACCGGGGAGGAGCGACCAGTCATGCCCATAGACGTCGTCGTGCCCAGCGTGGGCGAGTCGATCAGCGAGGTGTTCATCGGCACCTGGCTCAAGCGGCCGGGCGACGCGGTCAACAAGGACGAGCCGCTCGCGGAGATCGAGACCGACAAGGTGACGCTCGAGGTGCACGCCAGCGTCACGGGCGTGCTGAGCGAGGTGCTCAAGCAAGCCGGGGACAGCGCAGTGATCGGCGAGGTGATCGCGCGCATCACCGAGGGCACGACGGCGAGCGGCGGACAGACGGAGGCCCACGAGGCCCCGGCGGCCCCTGACGCGACGCCCATGGATGAGCGCGGAGCCGTCCGCGTCAGCCCCGCGAGCGGGTTGGACCGTACCGTGATGCCCGCGGCGCGACGGGTGCTCGACGCGCACGGCCTGAGCGCGGACGCCGTACAGCCCACCGGTCCGGGCGGGCGAGTGCTCAAGGAGGACGTGCTGCGCGCCATCGCGGAGGGCGATCGCGACCCGGGGCTCGTGGGATACGCGGCGGGACCCGAGACCCATGACCGCCAGGGTCCGGGCGCCCCGTCGGACGCGCGCCCCGGCGCGGGGGTCGCCGAGGCCACCCTGATCGGCCGACAGGAGGAGGTCGTGCGGATGACCCCCCTGCGCCTGCTGACCGCGCAGCGGCTGGTCGAGGCCCAGCGGGACGCAGCCCTGCTGACCACGTTCAACGAGGTCGACATGTCCGACGTGATCGACCTCCGCAAGCGCTACCGCGAGGCCTTCGAGACGCGTCATGGCATCCGACTCGGCTTCATGTCGTTCTTCGTCAAGGCGACCATCGAGGCCCTCAAGCAGGTCCCGCGACTCAACGCCGAGATCCGGGACGACGCCATCGTGTACAAGGGGTACTACGACATCGGCGTCGCGGTCTCCACCCGTAAGGGGCTGATCGTGCCGGTCATCCGGGACGCCGAGCGCCTGAGCTTCGCGGAGATCGAGCGACGCATCGCCGACTTCGGCGCCCGCGCGGCCTCGAACCGCCTGACCCCCGCGGAGCTCACGGGTGGCACGTTCACCATCAGCAACGGCGGCGTGTTCGGGTCACTCATGTCGACCCCCATCGTCAACCCGCCCCAGTCGGGCGTCCTGGGCATGCATGCCATCCAGGACCGCCCAGTCGCCATCGACGGCGCGGTCGTCATCCGACCCATGATGTACATCGCGCTCACCTATGACCATCGGCTGGTCGATGGCCGCGAGGCGGTCACCTTCCTGAGGGCGGTCAAGGACGCGGTCGAGCGCCCTGCCCGGATGCTCCTCGAGATCTGAGGCGCGACGACCAATCACCCACGCGGGTCGGAGGCGTCGCGGTCGCCCTCGGACCCCGGTCCCGCCCCCGGTTCGCCCGGGGATGGAGGTAGCACCCATGGCTCGACACGACATCGTCATCATCGGCGCGGGTCCCGGCGGCTATGTCGCGGCCATCCGCGGCGCGCAACTCGGTCTCGACGTGGCTGTGGTCGAGCGGGAGCCGGCGCTGGGCGGCACCTGCGTGCGCATCGGCTGCATCCCCAGCAAGGCGCTGCTGGAGTCCAGTGAGCGGTACGTGGCCACGCGCGATGGCCTCGCGGAGCACGGCATCCAGGTGGCGGACGTGGGTCTCGACCTTGCGGCCATGCAGGCGCGCAAGACCACGGTCGTGCGTCAGAACACCGACGGGGTGGCCTACCTGTTCAAGAAGCACAAGGTCACCCGATACCTCGGGCACGGGCGGCTCGCCGGCGACCGGCGGGTGGTGGTGGATGGCGCCGAGGGGCCGACGGAGCTCGAGGCGACCCACATCGTGCTCGCGACCGGCTCCGAACCCGCAACCCTACCGGGCGTGGAACCGGACGGCGGGATCATCGGCACGAGCACCGAGGCGCTCGCATACGATGCCGTCCCGGGCCGCCTGCTGGTGATAGGCGCGGGTGCGATCGGCCTCGAGCTCGGGTCGATCTGGGCGCGTCTCGGTGCCGCGGTCACCGTGGTGGAGTACCTCG
>DAOTUX010000253.1:0-11004 GCA_034436475.1 Chloroflexota bacterium
TCTTCGCCCTGCGACGCCTGCGTCTGGGGCGCGCGCCCGCCACGGGCGCCGACATCGTCGTGACGCTCCACCCAGAGCGCGGCGCCGCCACGGTCATCCCGGCTCGGGCGAGCCTGACCGGTGACACCCTGGAGGTCGAGCTGGATGGTGCCTGCGACCTGGCGACCGGCAGCACCCTGCGGGTCGTCGCCTCATGGCCGCTGTTGGGATGGCGACATCATGATGCATCGCACAGGTGAGCCTCGAGGTTGTCTGGCGTATCGGGCAGGCGTTCCCCGACCAGGACTTCACCATCGTCGACCGGACGAGCTTCGCCGTCATGAAGCGGCTCGGAGTCCACCGCGTCGCCTCATCTGAACCAATGCCCGGCCTGCGCCCTGGGCGCTGAGCCTCGGACGCTGACCAAGACCTGCTCGGACCAGCGCAGAGTGGTTCGCTTCGACGGGGGTTGGGCCACGTCCCAACCCCCGTCGCGCGTGTCTGGGACGACCCATGGCCACTCGCCGCTCAGGCGGCCGGCGTGGGCGCATCCAGTGGGAGCAGGCCCTCGGCCCGCAACTCGTCCCACAGCGCCGCGGGCATGGGCGTGGCCATGAGCGCCACATACTCCTCCAGCCGCTCCCTGGAGCGGGCACCCGCCAGCACCGAGACGACGGCGGGATGCGCCAGCACGAACCGGACGGCCGCGGCCTTGAGCGACACGCCATGCCGTTCGCAGGTCGCCCGAAGGCGCTGCGCGCGTGCCAGCACAGCGGGTGGTGCCTCGACGTAGTCGAACGTGGCGCCCGGCCGCGGGTCAGCCAATAGGCCGCTGTTCATGACGCCCCCGATGACCACCGACACGCCGCGCTCGACGCACGCGGGCAGGAGCGTCGCCAGCGCGCCTTGGTCGAGGAGCGTGTAGCGGTTGGCGAGCAGGATGACGTCGACGTCCCCTTCCACGACGAACCGATGAAGCACATCCACCGTGTTCGCGCCGACGCCGATGGCCCCCAGCGCGCCGTTCGCGCGAAGCTCGGCGAGGGCCGGCAGAGCCTCGTCAAGGGCGATGCCCATGTGCTCGTCGGGGTCGTGGATATACGCGATGTCGATCCGCTCCAGGCGCAGCCGACCACGGCTCTCATCGAGGGACCGGCGCACGCCGTCCCTCGAGAAGTCCCAGACGAGGCGCATGTCGGGGTCCGCCTCGGGGAACTGGACCGGCGGCGGTACGGCATCGGCGCCGGGCGGCACGTCCGCGCTGGCGCGAAGCAGACGACCGACCTTGGTCGACAGCGTGAACCGATCGCGCGGCACCTCCGCGAGGACGTCACCCAGCCGTCGCTCGGAGATGCCGGCCGCATACTGCGGCGCCACGTCCATGTACCTCACGCCAAGCGCGAGCCCGGCCCGGACCGTGTCATGGGCCTGGGCCAGGGGCACCGGGCGATAGAGGCCGCCGATGGATGCCGCGCCGAGGCCGAGCCGGGTCACGTGGACCGCCGTCCCCCCGATCGGCAGCTCGTCCGATGGCCGGATCATGCCCTGCCGGGCGACCTGGCCGGCAGGTCGCACTGGTCTTCCATGGGGGCGCATGGTATCGGCCCCGGCCCTCGTCGCATGCCCACGACCACACCGCGAGGGCGATGGCGGCGACCTCCTCGGCCGTGACCACCTCGACCGGCGCTCGTCGCATGCCCACGACCACACTGCGAGGGCGATGAGTTCCACATCACGGTGACATCGTGCCCGCATGCCTGAGGTCGGATCCCCGAACTGAGGCAGCATCTGTCGGCGGGCCCGGACCGTGCCGCACGAGGCGAGGTCCTGCGACATCGCGGTGCCCATCGCGTATGACACCGGTGGCACCGCCCCCTCCTCGTTCGACATGGTCTCGCCGGAGAAGCCCCCAGGCGGCATGCGACGCGTTCGCGTGCCCCACGTCCGGGCCCCACGGCGGGCGGCACGGCGGGGCCCACGGCGGGCGGCACGGCGCCCTGGGCGTGTCGACCATTGGACCTCCCGGGTCCGATCGCGCACGGGGTGCGCGTTACAGCGGTTGGCATGGCGGGGCCCAGGGCGGGCGGCACAGCGCGGCCCAGGGCGTGTCGACCATTGGACCTCCCGGGTCCGATCGCGCACGGGGTGCGCGTTACAGCGGTTGGCATGGCGGGGCTCGACCCAAACCCGGGCGAGCATGGGCACATTCGCGCATCCAAGGGCAAGTCCGCCGGTCGCGTGCGCACCCGCGCGCACAAATTCGTGGCGCGGGACCGACGGCGGCATGCCCGGACGGCCGGCCCGAGCCCGGCGGGGTCTCCCACCCGCCGTAATGCTCACGCGGTGCGCAGGCGGCCCAATCGGGACGGCGCGCAGGCAGCCCAATCGGGACGGCGCGCAGGCAGCCCAATCGGGACGGTGCGCAGGCAGCCCAATCGGGACGGCGCGCAGCCAGCCCGTGGAACGACCGACGCGACGCGCCCGCGGAGGAGGACGTGCTCGCACGCATCCCCGCGGGTCGCGCGTGGCCCATGCGAGCGAGATCGCGGCGGTGGTCGCGTTCCTGGCGTCCGATGATGCCTCCTACGTCACCGGGCAGGTCATCACGGTCGATGGCGGCTTCCTCGCGGACTATGGGGTCGGGCTGCGCAAGTCGTGAGCCGACCGCCACGACGGACGTGCCGCACCTGATCTCAACCCCGTCGCGGAAGGCGCCTACATCGCGGCACAGGACGCGGGCATCGAGGCCGCCAAGGTCCTGTGCGTGGCCAGGTCGGACTCGGCCCAACCCCCGTCGACAGGTTCGGCCTTCAGTATCTATGCGAGACTAATGACTGTGATATGATACTGATGTGAGCGAGACTGTACCTCCGTACGGTGATGGGATCCCGGCACGCATCACGCGGCAGGGGCAGATCACCGTGCCCAAGGCGATCCGTGATGCGCTCGGTGCGGTCCCGGGTGACGAGCTGGTGTTCCAGCAGCGCGAGGGTGAGGTCGTGGTCCATCATCGCCGCCGCCGCAGCATCATGGAACTCGCCGGGATCGCCTCGGACACCGCGCCCGACCCGGGCCTCACACCGGACCAGCTCAGGATGGCCGTGGAGCGGGAGGTGAGCACGCGCCACGCACGGTGGCTGGGCGATGACCGCACCGATCCGGGACGGCCGCGTCCGACGAGACCCCGCTGACGGACATGGGACGCCCCGCTGATGTGACACTGACCGCCTATGCGGACACCAACCTCCTCGTCGCGCATCTGGCCGGTTCGCGCCACCCCTTCCATGCGACAGCGCTCGGGATCATGGGACGGGTGGACCGGGGTGAGCTGCGTCTGATCGTGGATCCGCTGGTCCTGGCCGAGACCGTGTGGGCTGCGCGGTCCGCCCTTGGCCTGTCACGCGCGTCCGTCGCGGCGGTGCTCCTGCGGCTCATCGAGGTGGACGGCCTGGTGGTGACGGACCGGTCGATCGTCCGTCGGGCTCTGGAGGTCCAGACCCAGCACCCGACCCTCGACTTCGTGGATGCGTGGCTGGTCGCCCGAGGGCTCCTCCAAGGCCCCCCGGTCGTCGCATCCCTCGACCGTGACCTCGACCGCATCCCGGGGATCGAGCGGCTCGGCATGGCGAGCGCCTGACATGCGACACCTGACGATCACCCGGGTCGAGGCGCTCGACATCCGCTTCCCCACATCGCTGGCCCTCGATGGCTCCGACGCCATGAACCCCGACCCGGACTACTCGGTGGCGTACGTGCTGCTCCACACGTCCGACCCGTCGCTCACCGGACACGGCTTCACGTTCACCATCGGCGAGGGCACCGAGGTGTGCGTGGCGGCCATCCGGGCGCTGGCACGCCACGTGGAGGGGCTGCCAGTCGAAGAGATGGTCACGGACCTGGGAGCCCTCTCGCGGCGACTCATCGGCATCAGCCCGTTGCGCTGGCTGGGTCCCGTGAAGGGCATCCTCCACCTCGCCACCGCGGCGATCCTCAACGCGGCGTGGGACCTCGCGGGCAAGCTGGCCGGTGCGCCGGTCTGGCGCCTCGTCGCGGGCATGACACCCGAGGAGCAGGTGGCGCTCGTCGACTTCCGCTACCTAACGGACGTCCTGACACCCGACCAGGCACTGTCCAGGCTTCGGGAGCAGGCCCCGGGCCGGGCGGAGCGGATCGCGACCCTCGAGCGCGAGGGCTATCCCGCGTACACCACGTCCGCGGGGTGGCTGGGCTATGACGACGACAAGGTCCGCCGGCTGTGCCACGAGGCCGTCGCCGACGGCTTTGACCACGTCAAGCTCAAGGTGGGCCGGAGCCTCCAGGACGACCAGCGCCGCACGCGCATCGCGCGCGAGGTCATCGGCCCCGACCGGCACCTGATGGTGGACGCCAACCAGGTGTGGAGCGTGCCCGAGGCCATCGAGTGGGTGCGCGCGCTCGCCGAGGTGCAACCCATGTGGATCGAGGAGCCCACCAGTCCCGACGACATCCTGGGCCATGCCGCGATCGCGCGGGCCGTGGCGCCCATCGGCGTGGCCACCGGGGAGCACGTCCAGAACCGCGTCGTGTTCAAGCAGCTGTTCCAGGCGGGCGCCGTCGCGTTCGCCCAGGTCGACGCCTGCCGCCTCGCCAGCGTCAACGAGGTGCTCGCGGTCGAGCTGCTGGCCGACGCGTTCGGGGTGCTCATCGCGCCCCATGCGGGCGGTGTCGGCCTGTGCGAGCTGGTGGTCCAGATGGCGGCGATCGACATGGTGTGCGTGAGCGGGACCACCCAGGGACGCGTGGTGGAGTGGGTGGACCACCTCCATGAGCATTTCGCCGAGCCCGCGCGGGTGGAGCGCGCCCGCTACCGGATGCCCGAGCGACCCGGGTACGCGGAGATGCTCCCCGAATCGCGGCAGCGATACGCCTACCCTGACGGGGGCTACTGGAGGGAGGTGCTGGCACGATGACCGACGAGCGGTTCCTGGTCACGGGCGCCATGGGCTGCATCGGCGCGTGGACGGTGCGGGAGCTGGTCACCGACGGCGTCCCGGTGGTCGCCTTCGACCGCTCGACCGACTCGCGACGACTGCGCCTCCTCCTGTCACCGGAGGAGCTGGCCCGGGTGGCCTTCGTGGCGGGCGACGTGACCGACGTGGACGCATTGGGCGCGACGATGGACGGGCACCGCATCGACCATGTGATCCATCTCGCGGCGCTCCAGGTGCCGTTCTGCCGCGCCGACCCCATCGGGGGCGCGCGGGTGAACGTCGTGGGCACCGTGGCGGTGTTCGAGGCCGTGCTGGCGCGCCGGGACCGGATGGCCCCCCTGGTGTACGCGGGATCGGTGGGCATGTTCGACGCGGCTGACGCCGACCCGGACTCGAACCGGCTCGCGACCGACGCGACGGCGCATCCTGGCACCCTGTACGGCGTCTACAAGCTCGCCAACGAGGGCACCGCGTCCGTCTACTGGCAGGAGAACGGGGTCCCGAGCGTGGGCCTCCGACCCATGACCATCTATGGCGTGGGCCGCGACCAGGGCATGACCAGCACCCCCACCAAGGCCATGGCGGCGGCGGCCCTCGGGCTCGACTATCGAGTCAGCTTCGGCGGCAGCACGCTCTACCAGTACGCACGCGACGCTGCCCGCACGTTCCTCCTGGCGAGCCGCGCCGACGTGGGCGGTGCGGTCGTGGCGAACCTCGGTGGCGCCAGGGTCCACATGCGCGACGTGGTGGCGGCCATCGAGGCCGAGGTCCCGGAGGCGCGCGGTCGCATCACGTTCGAGGAGCGGCCGCTCCCCTTCCCTGACGACATCGACTCGAGCGGGCTCGCAGTGCTGGGGGAGGTCCCCGTCACCCCCTTCCCGGACGGCGTGCGCGACACCATCGCCCGGTTCCGTGACCTCGCCGAGCGCGGCCTGCTGACAGCAGCGGAGGCGGGCATCTGACCCGTGGGCGTCCGCGGACCGACCGCCGGCCGGTGCCCCGGGCCGGCGTGGGCCTCCCGACGGATGGGACTGCGACCCGGGCCGGGCCGACCCAGCGGTCAACCGTCGGACGGCAGACGGTCCAAGAACGCTCGCGCTCGTGGGCTCTCGACCGGGAGCGAGCCGGCCAGGGCCAGCAGGTCCCTGTCGCCGGTCACCAGGATCGACCGCGTGCTGGCCGCCAAGGCGATTCGGTGGTCACCCTTGGGTGCACGCGACGTGACACGCGGAGGGCGTTCTGGGTCCTGCGCAATCATCGCTGAACCGCGAAGCAGGCCGACCAGCCGCCCGGCCTCATCGGTGCGAACGCGGGCTCGCACCTTGGCGTAGGCCAAGGCCCTCGTCAGCTCCTCGATGAGCCGCTCGGAGACCACCAGCTCGAAGGCGCCCTCATGCCAGCGACGAAGCACCACCTGCGGTGCCCCCTGTGCGACGACAGCCGAGACGAGCACGTTCGTGTCGATAACCGCCCGCACCTCAGGACCCGTGCGCCCACCGCTGCGCCTCGAGGGCGAGATCCATGCCCTCCTCCTCGGTCAGGTCGGCCCTCGCCCACAGCTCATCGAGGACGTCCCACCCAAGGTGGCGTCGGACGGCGCGCTCGATGATCTCGCTGTCGCCGACACCGGTGCGGGCGGCCTGCACCTTGACCGCCCGCAGCAGGTCCTCGTCGATGGTCAATGTCGTCCGTGTCTTGCCCATGGACGCATCATCGCATCAAGATGCCTCGATACCCAATCACCGACCGACCGGAGCCGGGCGCCGGCTCGCTGACCAACGCCGGAGGTCGGGCGGGCCGGCTGGCGGTCAACCGTCGCGAGCCAGCTCATCGGCCAACAGCTCCATGAGCAGGCCGTCCTCCCAACCGCCATCGGGCATGCGCTGATAGGCACGCATGACGCCAACCGGTCGGAAGCCGACCTTGGCGTAGGCGCGGATGGCGCGCTCGTTGGCGGCCACCGGGTCGATGGTCAGGCGGTGATGACCGCGCTCGTCGACCAGGTGGGCAGCGAGCGTCCGGATGGCATCGGGCCCGAGACCCATGCCCTGGGATCCGGTCGCCAGGAACAGGTCGATGCCCGCATGCCGATAGTCCGGGTCGGTCTCCTCCCAGTCCTGGATGTAACCCACGACCCGGCCCTCGTGCTCGATGACCCACGGGACGACGTCCGCATCCGGCTCGAGGAGCATGCGCCGCAGACCCTCGGCGTCGTCGGGCGGCCACCAGCGCGCCACGCCCGGATCGGCCTGGATCGCCGCGAGGGGCGCGACGTCCGATGGCACGGGCGCCCGCAGCGTGACACGCGCCCCGTGGAGGCACCGATCACCATCGGTCCCACCGCCGTCCACGGGTGTCAGACCGGCTCGGGCGCCTTCGCGTAGCTGCCCAGGACCCGCACGCTGACCGTCGCCGCCTCCAGCTCCGCGAGTGCCGCCGCATGCTCGGGCGCCCGCATGTCCGCGTCGATGTCCATCCAGAAGTCGTAGTCCCAGCTGCTCGTGCGACTCGGGCGCGACTCCAGCTTGGTCATGTTGAGCCCGTGGGCCGCAACCACCTGAAGGGCCCGCACCAGCGTGCCGGGCTCGTTGCGGATCGCCACCAGCAGCGTCGAGTGCATGAACGCCCCGGGCTCCGGCCGCACGGTGGTCCCCGAGGGCGCGATGACCAGGAAGCGCGTCCGGTTGCGCGGCTCGCTCTGGATGTCGGCGGCGAGCACCTCGAGCCCGAACAGCGCGGCGGCCCTGGGCGACAGCACCGCCGCGGAGCCCCGCTCCCCACGGTCGGCGATCATCTTGCCCGAGCCCGCCGTGTTGGTCGCCGCGAGCAGGCTCCAGGGTCGTGACCGCAGGAACGCCTCCGACTGCCCGAGGGCCTGGACGTGCGAGTACACCCGCTCGATGTCCTCGATGCGCTGGCCCGGCAGCGCCGCGAGACACAGCCGGACCGGCACGATGACCTCACCCACGACGATGACGTCCGACGCGGCGAGCAGGTCGAGCACCTGCTGCACGGTCCCGAACACGATGTTCTCGATGGGCACCACAGCCCGGTCCACCCGTCCGGCTGCCACCGCCTCCACCACGTCCGCGAAGCCTGGCAGGTGGGCGATGGGGGCGTCCGCGCCGAAGTACGCGAGCGCAGCATCCTCCGCGAACGATCCGGGCTCCCCCGGGAACACGATGGCATGGGGCACGATGGGCTCGATCACAGGGCAATCGTAGCGAGCGCCAATGCGTCGAGGCAGCGCCTCCGGTTCGGGTCGTTTATCGAAACCACATTAGTCTATATCGCGTTAGACTAGCTATGTGGCACAGCGTCGTCGGTTCATCGACCGTCATGTGGAGCAGGCGACGCTGGTCGATGCCTGGGAGTCCGGACGACCGGAGCTGGTGCTGCTGCACGGACGCCGAAGGGTCGGCAAGAGCGCGCTGCTGAGCCGCTTCGCCGAGGGACGGCACATCGCCTACTACGTGGCCGCCCAGCAGCTCAAGGCCGCCCAGCTGCACGATCTGGGCGAGGTGCTGGCCCCGATGGCCACGGGCTTCCGGCCTGGTCGATCACCGCGTGTCGCCCTCCGCGATTGGGACGAGCTGCTGGGGGTGCTGACCGACCAGGCACGCCGGGCGCGAGTGGGACTCGTGCTCGATGAGTTCCCCTACCTCATGGACGCCGATCGGAGCCTGCCGTCACTGATCCAGCGCTGGTGGGACCGGGAGGGCTCTCAAGCGGACCTGGTGCTGGTGCTGTCGGGATCGCAGCAGGCCATGATGCGGGGGCTCCTGGAGCCCGACGGTGCCCTGCATGGCAGGCCGACCCGTCGGATGGAGGTCAGGCCACTCGACTACTACCACGCCGGCCGGTTCGTGGCGCAGTGGACACCGGAGGATCGTGTCCGGGCCTACGCGGTAGCCGGTGGGATCCCGGCCTACCTCGAGCGATTCGACGACCGCCATCCATTCCGGGACGAGCTCCTCCGACTGGCGTTCGCACCCGACGGCCGCCTGTTCCAGGAGGCGCCCGAGCTGCTGAGCCGAGAGTTCAACGAACCGCGTACCTACGAGTCGGTCCTGCGCGCCATCGCCGCCGGGTACGTCACTCCCAACGAGATCGCACAGCAGACGGGGCTGGCGGCCGCCAACCGTGCCGGCCCGTACCTCGACCGCCTCGTGCAGCTCGGGCTGGTGATCCGTCGGACGCTCCCCTCCGAAGCGCACGCCGTGCGGCCCCGGATCAGTCGCTACGTGCTCGCCGACCCGTACCTGCGGTTCTACTTCGGGGTGGTCGACCCGTGGCGGAGCGCGATCCAGCAGGGCCGCGGAGGCGCGGTCCTGGACCGCCTGTGGCCGGAACGGTTCGACGCGTTCGTGAGCAGGACGTTCGAGGATGTGGCGCTCCAGTACCTGCTCCGCCTGAGTGGTGTCGGGCAGCTGCCACCCGTGTCATCAGCGGGTCCGTGGTGGTTCCCCAAGGGTGGCGACATCGACGCTGTCACGCTGACCGGAAGGACGATGACTGCCGCCGCCGAGGCCAAGTGGACGAGCGGCTACCTCAAGCCGGCTGACCTCGCCGAGCTGCGCGCGAGCGTCGCGACGGCGGCCCCACGTGACGACCCACGCCTGTTCGCCTTCTCGCGGTCCGGGTTCGACCGCCACCTGGACTCCGAGGGCGACATCACACGGGTCACCTTGCGTGATCTGTATCGCGCGGACCTGGAGTACGAGCGGCCGACCAGCCGCTGACCGGGTCCCCGCGGCCGCAGCCATCTGCATGGCTCATCGTTCCACGACCTGGGTCCACGTGATCCAGACGTTGGTCCCAGGGTGACCGAACACCCCGTTGCGACAGGTGATGCGCCTGCCATTGCGGGCGAAGGAGAGCGTCAGCGAGTGCTGGTTCGCGCTGCTGCCCACCGCGACCCCTTCGACGCGAGCACGCCATCGACGGTGACGGCGCCGAAGCCATCGGCGACACCCACCGGTCGAAGCTCGACCTTGAGACCACCGCCCTTCTGGCACGTGATCCGCCCAGGGCCTCGATGGGCACGGTTGGGGGTCGAGCGCGGCCCTGACGGGTTCCGGACCGCGGACGCGAGCACCATCCTGGCCATCACGAGCGACGATCTGGCGTCGGTGATCGCCTGGCCCAAGTAGCGGGGCGGCCATGAGCGATGGAGGCGGCGCGTGGCGCGCGCATCATGATCCCCGGATGGTCGCGAGAAGCATAGGCGAGCCATGCGACACACTCGGATCGGTGCTCGATGACCGCGAGCGGCACAGCAGTCACATGCTAGTGTATGAGCATGCTGACCCGGCGCCTCCAGATCCTGGTCGATGAGCGGCAGTATCGACGCGTCGAGCGCGCTGCCCGTCGACGCAAGGTGAGCGTCTCGACCGTCGTCCGAGATGCCTTGGAGCGCGAGCTGGTCACCGAGGATGATGTGCTGCGACGCGACGCCGGTCGACGCATCCTGGCGGCACCCGAGATGGAGGTCCCTGACGTGGACGAGCTCCTCGCGGAGCTCGACGCGCTGCGCGGCCGCCGGGGATGATCGTCCTCGACACGACGGTCCTCGTCTACGCCACGGGTGTCGAGCACCCGCTCCGTGCCCCATGCCGGCTGCTCGTCGACATGATCGCCCAAGGCAAGGTCGAGGCCACCACCACCCCCGAGGTGATCCAGGAGTACGCACACGTGCGGGCGCGCCGGCTTGGCCGCCCGGAGGTGGCCCGCACGGCACGTGACTTCGCCGCCCTGCTTCGCCCGCTGCTGACCGTCGATGGCAGCATGCTGGCCATGGGTCTGCGCATCTTCGAGCAGACGCCCGCGATCGGGTCGTTCGATGCCGTGCTGGCCGCCGCATCCATCACCCTCGACGCCGATGCGCTGGTCACGGCCGATCGAGCGTTCGCGAACGTCGAGGGTCTGCGGTACCTCGACCCGGCCGCACCCGACCTCCTGGAGCACGTCGGCATCGCCTGAGCGGCTGCTCCGGTCGCCCGACGGCCCGGGCTGATCACCCGGCGCGCACTATGACGGTTGGGGGGCCGTGACC
>DAOTUX010000254.1:0-1510 GCA_034436475.1 Chloroflexota bacterium
CCCTTATCCGGACTCGCCCGATAGCGACCGACCGACAGCCCCCGAATGCCGACGTCGAGCGCGAACAGCCCACCTGCGCCGGGTGTATCGGTGTCCAGCCGCGCCGTCGTGATGTAGAGGCGATCGAGCTCCGTACCACCGAATGCACAGGATGTCACGAGGGGAACGGGTAGTTCGATCACCGCCTCGAGTGCACCACTGGGGGTCAACCGCACGACTCGGCCGCCGCCCCACAGGGCGCTCCACACGCCACCCTCGACGTCAACCGCGAGCCCGTCCGGTCGGCCGTCGGTGGGATCGATCATTGCGAAGGGCCTCGACGCTCCCAGCGACCCGGCACTGGCGTCGAAATCGAACGCATCGATCCGGCCTATCGTCGAATCCGAGACGTACATCGTGGCCCCATCCGGGCTCCACCCGATCCCGTTCGGAGTGCCCATGCCTGTCAGCACCGCGGTCGCGTCGGTGCCGTCGACGCGCAGGAGGGCTCCCAGACCCGGCGTGCCGTCGACGGACTTCGTGCCCATCCAGAGGCGACCGGCCGCGTCCGCCGCGCCATCGTTGAAGCGGGCCGACCGGTCCGCCAGCTCGTACACCGGACCGCTCGCAGCCCCGAGTCCCGTGACCGTCACGGTCCGTGCCGAGGCACGCACGAACGCACCGTCCGCTGACGGGATGAGGCACATCAGCGGCTCGGTGACCGGGACCTGCGACCACGCCGCATCGAGTTCCGAGAACCGGTGGAGCACCGGCGCCAACTGGTCCGTCCAGGCCACCGTCCGCGACGCGGCGCTCCAGATGGGCCCCTCGCCCACCCCGCAGCGAGCGTCAGCGACCAGTTCGGCGCGCACCACGACACTCAGCCAGTGATCGCGTCCTGGGGCGCGTACCCCAGCAGTCGCCGCGGGCCGTCGAGGTCATAGCGGTCCGGGACGAGACCCGAGACGCCGTAGAAGATGCCGAATCGGATGTCCGCTACGATCGAGCGGTCCACCAGCTGGACCAGGTCGCGCGGGCTCAGCCACAGGCGCTCCGACTTTTCGTCGAACGGTGCATCCAGCACCCAGCCGATGCGCAGGCAGACCACCCGGATGCCGTGCCGCCACGCGTAATACGAGCCCAGCGCCTCGCCAAGAACCTTCGACACCGCGTAGAAGCCGTCGGGCGCCACTGGCCGCTCGGGCCCGATGGGCCAGTCCCGCGCGAGGTCGTACTGCCCCGTCACGTGGTTGGTGCTCGCGAGCACGACCCGCTCCACGCCCTCGAGGCGAGCCGCCTCGAACAGCGCGTGCATCCCGATGATGTTGGGCCTCAGCACCTCCTCCCATGTCGATGGCGCAAGCGCCCGGCCCGCGAGATGCACCACCACGCGTGTGCCGCTGACTATCGAGCGCGCTTCGTCGAGCTCCGCGATGTCTCCGTGGACCACCTCGTCCTCGGGGGTCGCGAGGTCGGTCAGGTCGGACGCTTGGGAATGGAGCCGCAGGGTGTGAAGTGCGCGCAGGCCCGG
>DAOTUX010000255.1:0-17173 GCA_034436475.1 Chloroflexota bacterium
GGTCGGGAACGACGCATCGAGCCGCGCGGATGCGCGCCACAGGGCGATCGCCTCGTGATATCGCCGCCGGTCGTAGAGCAGGAGCCCCAGGAGATACGGGGCGTGCGGGTCGTCCGGGTCGGCCGCGACAGCCGTCGCGAGCACCTCCAGCTCCTCGGGTCTGCCCGGGAAGCAGCGCTCGATGTCGAGCGCCCGCGCCCTGCGCCGCCACGACGCGGCCGCGTCGCGATCTCCCGCGCGCTCCGCCAGCCACCCCAGCGTGTACCCGACCAGTGGGGCCGCCTCTCCTGACGCACTTGGTAGCACATCTTCCAGCAGTTGGATGGCATCTGTGTACATACCTGCACGGGCATCGTCGTGGGCGACGTCGAGCGCCGTCTGGGCATCGCCCAGCGGTCGCACCACGCCGCTGACGGCGAACCGGCCCTCGGCGACCCCGACCCGCAGCAGGCGGTCGCGCTCCACCAGGGCCCGGGCATCGAGCGGGTCATCAAGGAGCGCCTCGGCGATGGCCGCGGCCGCCTCCTCCACGCGACTCGTGACCCGCAGGAGCGCCGCACGCAGCACACGCGCGATGGCGTGACGGGGCTGCCGGTCGACCACCTCATCCAGGAGCGCCAGCGCCCGCGCCCGGTCGCCGGCACGCGCCTTCAGCTCGGCGCGCGCGATGCTCGCCGGGGCATGCCACGCATCCAGCCATGCCGCCGCCGCCAGCGCCTCGTCGGCACCTGCCAGATCTCCGGTGTCGCGGAGCGCGAGACCCAGGTGGTAGTGGGCCGTCCCGTCCGCCGGATGGTCATTGAGCCAGGTGAGCGTCGTCAGGGCGCGTCGGAGGTGCGTGACGGCCTCGGTGGGCTGGCCTCGCCGCAGGTGCCAGACACCCAGTTCCGTGTTGGCTCGCGCATCCCCGGGCGAGCGCCGGAGGGCCTCCTGCCAGTAGTCCTCGGGACGGCGCGTGGCGTGGCGATACTGGTCCAGGTGACGGCCGATGAGCACCAGGCCCTCGATCTCGGGGACCTCGGCCGGCAGGGGCGGCTCCTGCGCTGGCGGCGGTGGCTCGCCCTCCACGGGCGCGAACGGGCGGTGCTCCACCAGCGATCGCTCGCCATCGGTCACCCGCAGCAGCAGTTCGGGAGGCCTCGTCCCGCGGGGCACCGCCACGTCGCGCAGCAGGATCGGCCGGTCGGGCGCGGCGGGGGCCTCGTGCTCCAGGAGCCGACGACCACCGCGGTCCAGGGTCACCCGGAGCCTCGCCCAGCGTCGGGTCACTGCGACGCCGATGGATGCCCTCGACCCCTCGAGCGACAGGTGGACCGCCGCATCGAGCGTCGCCCGATGGGCGGGCCCGATCCGCTGGGTGGGGTACCACCATTGGCTGAAGGCGCGGGTCTCGCCCGGTGCGAGGTGCGAGAAGTCGGGCTGGTTGTCCGTGAACACCCCCGCCATCAGCTCGATGTACGGTTCGTGGAGGCCATCGGACAGCTCGCGGTCCCAGGCGTAGCCGAACGGGTGGTTCCCCCAGGTCCACAGCTTCTTGCCGGGCGAGATGGCGTGGTCGGCCCAATGGACGAAGCCGGCCCCGGCGGCGTGGTCATAGCCGCCGAACCAGTCCTCGCGGCTGCCCATGGCCATGTAGCTGGTGGGGACCGGGATGTTGCGGTACCAGCGGAGGTCGGCCTCGGATGGTGACCGTGCCCCGTAGTCCACGCCGTAGTAGCGGCCATGCGCGACGGGGAACGTGGACATCGCCCGGCGGGCGTGGTCGGCCACCCACGTCACGTCGCCCGGGAACACCGCCTCGTACTGGTCATGGACGCGCGCCGCGAGGTTCGCCCACCACAGGAACGTGCGCGGCAGCTGGGTCCGGTTGACCAGTCGCACCCGCAGCTCCATGCGGTTGTCGTCGGGTCGCAGCGTGACGCCGTGCATCCCCTTCATGCGGTCCATGGGCTCGTGCTCCGACAGCCACACGGTGACCCCGCCATCAGCGAGCGGCTCGATCGCCCAGCCGGTCGGCATGTACGTGGAGGGGCGGTGATGCTGCGGCCAGTTGAGCTCGATGCCCCCCGAGACCCAGGGTCCCAGCAGGCCCACCAGGGCGGGCTTGATGACATCCTGGCGGTAGACCACGTCATAGTCGTTGGTGCGGTCGCGGAGCACATGGATGCGACCACCGAGCGCGGGCAGGACCATCACGCGCAGCCAGCGGTTCTCCAGGTGGATCGCCTCCCACGCGCGATCGACGGGGGTGTCGCTCAGCCTGTCGGTCACGGCGTTGGGGTAGACCCGACCTGACGACCCCTGGTAGACGCGCTGCTCCAGGAACGCGGGGTTCCGATCCGGCTCGGGGACCTCGTAGGTGGGCATCACGACCGGCTCGGACCATGCCGCCACCGGGGCGTCCGCGAGGCTGGCGGGGCGTGGGGGCAGGTGGAGCATGGTCAGCGCCTCAGGCAGGCTCGGCGGGGCTGGTCGTCGGTGGCCCAAAGCCGGGCACGCCCTCCAGGGCCAGCCTGTCCAGGAGGCCATCGAACGTGGCGGCCTCCTGCGCGTCGAGGCGCCGGGCCGGCGCTCGGAGCCGCTCGTCGGGCATGACCCCGGCGCGTCGGAGGTGGCGCTTGGCGCCTAGGAGCAGCAGCTCGAGGGACTGACCCTCGAACGCGAGGAGGGGCAGGATCGACCGATACAGCGCGTCGGCGCCCTCGAGGTCCCCCGAGCGCGCCCGTCGATCGATCGCGAGCAACGCGGGGGCGAGGTCGCAGCCGGGCATCACGCCCACAGCGCCCCTCGCGATGCTGTCGAGGTACCCCAGGCCACCCCAGCCGGCGACCACCTCGAGCCCCGCTGCATGCGCGGCCGAGACCTTCTCGCCGGCCCCCGGGATCTCCGACTTGAGCGACCGGACGAGCGGGTGGGCAGCCATGGCGACGAGGGTCTCGATGGTCAGCTGCACGCCCGTGACCTGGGGCGAGTCCTGCACCAGGATCGGTAGGCCGACCGCGTCCCCGATCGTGGCGTAGTGGGCCCGGAGCGCCTGCGGCGTGCGCGCCGCCCCCGGTGGCAGGACCATCAGGCTGGCCGCGCCGGCGTCCGCGGCGACCCTCGCCCGTGACACCGCGACAGCGGTCGTCCCCTCGATGCCGACGGTGAAGGGCACCCCTCGTGCCGCGCGGGCCACGGTGGCGAGCACCTCGGCGCGCTCCGGCTCACGGAGCGTCCAGGCCTCCGACGCGAGCCCCAGGACCACCAGCCCATCGACCCCGGCATCGACCATGACGGTCGCGAGCGCATCCAGGGCGGCGTGGTCGATGGGCTCCTCGGGACCAGCCCCGAAGGCCAGGTGCAGCACTGGTCGCACGCCACCGAACACCAACCGCTCCCTCCAGCCATCGAGCCCACGACGATGGCCCATCGCCGCGTCTCGATGGTATCGACTTCGTATGATGTGACGGTCCTGGCCGCCACATCTCCGGGACCCTGGCGACACGTCCGCGACACGGGGCGTCCCATGACGGCCGCTGGTAGGATGATCGCACAAATGGTCCGTACCGATCGGACCGCTGGAGCGGGGCAGTCGCCCCGGAGGAGGCGCCACCGGACCTGTCCGTCCTGCGTTCGAAGACCATCCCGCTTGGAGGAGACCCACGTGGCTCACTCGTTCACCCGACGCTCCCGGACCACGGCGGCGGCATTGGCGGTCGGTTGTCTGACCCTGTCCCTCGCCGGGTCGGCGGTCGCCCAGGACGCCTCGCCGGCCGGCACCGGTCCGCTGTTCGTGGCCATCAACAAGAGCGCGGACCAGCAGTACTTCATCGACCTCCAGACATCCTTCAAGGAGACCATCGAGGGTCTCGGCGGCACGGCCCAGGCGTTCGACGCCAAGCTCGACCCGAACCTGGGCGTCAACCTCGTCAACGACGCCATCTCCGCGGGCGCCAAGGGCATCGCCATCACCGTGCCCGACCAGACCATCGGCCCCGCCATCGCCAAGGCGGCCAAGGACGCCAGCGTGGCCCTGGTCGCCACCGACGACGCCATCGTGGACGACACCGGTGCAGCCATCCCGTTCGTGGGCTTCAACGGCACGGACATGGGCACCAAGGTCGGCGAGGCGGCCGCCAAGCTCCTGACCGACAGCGGCTGGCTCTCGGACACGAGCAAGAAGGTCGGCGTCCTGTCGACCGAGGTCCAGACCCTCTCGGTGTGCGAGGACCGCACGAACGCCTCCAAGGAGCAGGTCGCGGCGGCGGGGGTCCCGGCCGAGAACATCTTCCAGGTCCCCTACACCGGTGAGACGCAGTCCGCGCAGGATGCGGCGGGCCCTGTCATCACCGCCCATCCCGACGTCACCAACTGGGTCGTGTTCGCCTGCAACGACGAGGGCGTCCTGGGGACCCTGAACGCGCTCGCGGCCGCAGGCGCGGCGCCCGAGAACGTCATCGGCGTCGGCCTGGGTGCCTACGAGGCGTGCAAGCCGTGGGCGGCGAGCCAGCCGTCCGGCTTCAAGGCCGCGCTGTTCATCTCCGGCCTGGACGTGGGCGCCTCGGCGGCCAAGGTCCTGTGGGACAACGTGGTCAACGGCGTGGCCCTGCCGCCCGAGACCATCGCGCCCACCACGATCGTGGATGCCACCACGTTCTCCACGGTGATGGACCCCATCTCCGTGGGCAACTGCTCCAAGTAGTCGGTAGCGCCCTGATGGGGGCCCGGGCCGTTCAGGCCCGGGCCCCATCGTCACCCGCCGACGAGCATCACCTCCCTCGTGACCTCGGCATGACCATGACCGCGCCCCCAGGGGTCCCTGAGCCGCCCGCGTCCGCCGCGTCCCCGTGGGCGCTCGAGGTCCGGGGCATGACCAAGGCGTTCCCCAACGTCCAGGCGCTCACGGACGTGTCGCTGGACATCCGGCCCGGGGAGATCCTGGCCTTCCTGGGTGAGAACGGGGCGGGCAAGTCCACGCTCCTCAAGATCCTCAGCGGGGACTATCAGCCGGACAGCGGCACCATGACCATCGGCGGCACGGCGCTCCGGTTCGCCAACCCCCGGGAGGCTCGGGCGGCCGGGGTCCGGGTCATCTACCAGGAGCCCGAGATCATCCCCGGGGTGGACGTCGCCGAGAACATCTACGCCGGCGAGCTGCCCAGGCGCGGGCCGTTCATCGACCGCCGAAGGTTGGACAGCGATGCCCGGGCGGAGCTCCGCCGGTTCGGGTTCGAGCGGGTGCTGCCCGCCGACCGGATGGGCGACGAGCTGTCCTCGGCGCAGCGGCAGCTCGTGGAGATCATGCGCGCCGTCAAGTCGCCGATGCGCGTGCTGGCGCTCGATGAGCCGACCTCATCGCTCACTGACGAGGAGGTGGATCGGCTGTTCGCGCTGGTCCGTCGGCTGCGTGACGAGGGCGTGGCGATCGTGTACGTGAGTCACCGCCTGCGCGAGATCCTCCAGTTGGCGGACCGGGTGGCCATCCTGCGTGACGGCCGGCTGGTGACGGTGCGCCCCGCGGCCGAGCTGACCGAGCGGGAGATCGTGCGCCTGATGGTGGGACGCGAGCTGGGCGACGTGTTCCAGCGTCACCGCGCGGTCACGGAGCGGGTGGTCCTGCGCGCGACCGGCATCACCAGCGACTGGCACCGGGATGTCTCGTTCGAGATCCGCGCCGGGGAGATCGTGGGCTTCGCCGGCCTCGTGGGGGCGGGCCGCTCGGAGCTCGCCAAGGTCGTGTTCGGGGAGCTGCCGCGTCAGGCGGGCACCCTCGAGGTAGCGGGCGCGCAGGCCGACATCCGGTCCCCGGACGATGCCATCCGCCTGGGCATCGGCTTCGCGCCAGAGGACCGCAAGCGCGAGGGCCTCATCCTCATCCGGAGCGTGCTGGAGAACACGACGCTCGCCATCCTGCGCCGCCTGACCCGCTTCCGGATGATCCGCCAGCGTGCCGAGCGGCGCATCGCACAGGAGTACGTGCGCGAGCTCAACGTGCGCACCCCCTCGGTCGACCAAGAGGTGGGCAAGCTGTCCGGCGGCAACCAGCAGAAGGTGGTGCTCGCCCGGTGGCTCGCGGCCCGCCCGCGGGTGCTCATCCTCGACGAGCCCACGCGAGGCATCGACGTGGGCGCCAAGGCGGAGATCTATCGCCTGGTCGACCAGCTCGCGGGTGAGGGCCTTGGCATCATGTTCATCTCGTCGGAGCTCCCCGAGATCCTGGGCATGTCCGACCGCATCTATGTGATGCAGCGCGGTCGGATCACGGGCGAGCTGCCCGGCCCGGGCACCACCGAGGAGCAGGTCCTCAACCTGGCCATGGCCGAGGATCTCAGCGCATCCGCGGTCCCATCCCCCAGCATGAGCGAGTCATGAGCGAAGCCGAGGCATCCACCCCTGCCCAGGAACCTCCGACGGCGTCGACCCGCCCGGTGACCGACGGCGCACCGCGACACAGTGCCTGGCGACGGCTGCTGGGCATCGTGGGCGTGGACAACCTGTCCCTGATCATCGCGCTCATCGTGGTCATCGCCATCGTCATCTGGCAGTCCCCGCGGAGCTCCCAGGGGGACATCCTGTTCCTGTCCTGGCAGAACCTCATGAACAGCCTGGCGCAGGCCATCGTCATCGTGGGCCTGCTCGCCATCGGCCAGACGGTGGTCATCGTGGCGGGTGCGCTTGACATCTCGGTCGGGTCCATCGCGTCGGTCGCGTCGGTCACCTCGGCGATGGCCATCGCGGGCTTCATCGCGTTCGTGCCGGGCGGCTCGATGCAACTCGCCATCGTGACCGGGATCGTCACCGGTGGCCTGCTGGGTGTCGTCAACGGCCTCATCGTGACCGTGCTCAAGGTGAACCCCATCATCGCCACCCTGGGCACGCTCGCGGCCTTCGCGGGGCTCGCCTTCCTGGTCGCCCCGGATGGCAAGCCGGTCGGGGTGGTCACCCAACCGGAGTTCACGTGGCTGGGCACCGGGCGGCTGTTCGCGGACGCGCCGGTGCCACCCATGGGCGGCACGCCCTGGACGGGCATCCCGGTGGTGTTCGTGGTGCTGCTCGTGGTCGCGGTCATCTTCCACGTGCTGATGCGCTACACCGACTACGGGCGGTCCATCTATGCCATCGGCGGCAACGCCACCGCGGCGCGGCTGGCGGGAATCGACCTGCGTCGGGTGCGCATCATGATGTACGTCCTGTCGGGTGCCGTCGCGGGCCTCGCGGGGGTGGTGCTGACAGCACGGACCACGTCCGGCAACCCCATCAACGGCCAAGGGCTGGAGCTCCAGGCCATCACCGCGGTGTTCCTCGGGGGCGCCGCCACCACGGGTGGCAAGGGCACCATCGTGGGCACCATGCTGGCGGTCATCCTGGTGGGCGTCCTCAACAACGGCATGAACCTGCTGGGCGTGAACACCTTCTACCAGCGTGTCGCGCTGGGCGTGCTGCTGGTTGGCGCCGTGGCCATCGCCCAATGGCGCCAGGCGCGAGCCGAACGGGCACGGACGCGCATCGCGGCCGCGGCCTGAGCCGATGGCTGCGAGGGTGCCCACGCCCGAGGCGGTGCGGCGGCACTACGGGATAGCGTCCTCGCCCTCGACCGTGGTCGCGCGGCGCGCGCCCGGGCCGGTCGTGGCGGATGGTCGCCTCGACGAGCCAGCCTGGGCCGAGGCCGCGTGGTCGCGTCGGTTCGGGGACCTGGTGACCGGTGCTCCCGGGCTGTACGAGACGCGGGTCGCGGTCACCTGGGACGAGCGCGCGCTCATGGTGGCGTTCCGGGCCGAGGAGCCGTACCTGCGCGCCTCCCTCGTCGACAGGGACGCGCTCGTGTGGACCGATGACGGCGACCTGGAGCTGTTCGTCGCTGGACCGGACGCGGTCTGGGAGCTCGAGGACGAGGCGTTGGCGCTGATGGTGGTGCCACAGGTGGGCGGCGCAGGGTGACCCAGCAGGCCGACGTGCCCGATGGCGCGCTGAGCGGCCTCCGGGTGCTCGATGGGAGCCAGATGCTGGCGGGGCCCATCTGCGCCATGCGTCTGGGCGACCTGGGCGCCGACGTGCTCAAGATCGAGCCGCCCACGGGGGAGCACAACCGGAGCCATGGCTTCGGGGCGGTCCGGGTCGCCGGTGAGACGCCCACGTTCCTGGGCCTCAACCGCAACAAGCGCAGCGTGGCGCTCGACCTCAAGTCCGCCGCCGGGCTGGCCACGTTCCTGGAGCTGGTGCGTGGCGCGGACGTGTTCCTCCAGAACTACCGGGTGGGCACCGCGGAGCGCCTGGGGGTCGGCTGGCACCAGCTGCGCGCGGTGAACCCGCGCCTGGTGTACGCCCAGATCTCGGGCTATGGCGAGGAGGGCCCGCTGCGAGACCGCCCGGGCCAGGACCTCCTGGTGCAGGCGATGTCCGGCTCGATGTGGGCCGTGGGCGCGCGGCACGACCCGCCACAGCCGGGTGCCCTGTGGGCCGCCGACACGCTCACGGGCTACCAGACCGCGATCGGCATCCTCGCGGCGCTGCGCGCCCGGGAGCGGACCGGCGAGGGGCAGAAGGTGTCCGTGAGCATGCTCGGGGTCATCCTCGACTGCCAGGCGCAGGAGCTCGCCACGTTCCTCAACGGCGGCACCGCCTTCGAGCGGACCGAGCGGCCGTCCGCGCACGCCTGGATCCCCGCGCCATATGGCGTCTATCGCACCGCGGACGCATGGCTGGTGCTGGCCATGGCGCCTCTGCCGCGTCTGGGCGAGGTGCTGGCAGAGCCCCGGCTGGCGACCATGACCGACGAGGATGACGGCGTCGTCCGGCGGGACGAGATCGACCGGATCCTGGCACCCATCCTGGCGGCGCGGACCACCGACGCCTGGGTGGCCTTCTTCGACGAGCATCGGCTGTGGTCCGGCCCGGTGCTCCGGTACGCGGACCTCGAGCGCCACCCGCAGGTGGTCGCGACGCGCCTCATCGCCGAGGTCCCGCATCCGACCGCAGGCTCCATCCGCATGGTGGCGCCGCCGGTGACGCTCAGCGCGACCCCCGCGTCCATCCGGCGCGCGCCACCGCGCCTGGGCGCGGACACGCACGAGGCGCTCCGGGAGTGGCTGGGATGGGACGCGGGGCGCATCGAGGCGGCGGCACGTGACGGGGCCTTCGGGGCGTCGGCCCGGACGGATGCGGAGGGAGTGGCGTGAGCGAGGGCGCGCAGCAGGTCGAGGGCCGGGTCCACGTCGAGGTCGAGGACGCCATCGCCATCCTCACCATCGACCGACCCGCCAAGCTCAACACGTTCACGGTCGCCATGGCCGCCGAGCTGACCGGGCATTGCACCGCGATCGGCCGTGACGACACGCTCCGCGCGGTGGTCATCCGTGGCACCGGTGACCGGGCGTTCTCCGCCGGCAGTGACATCGGCCTGCTCGACGACCTCGGGGGGCCCTGGCAGGGCCGCGACCGAGCCGCGTATGGACGGGACTACATCGCACCACTGCTGGCGCTGCGACTGCCCATCGTGGCGGCCATCCGCGGCTACTGCCTGGGAGGCGGTCTCGAGATCGCGCTCGCCAGTGACATCCGGGTGGCGGGGGAGGGGGCGTCGTTCGGGGCGCCCGAGGTGCGGCTGGGCTGGCACGCCGGGTCGGGCAACACGACCATCCTGCCCCGCCTCATCGGCTATGGCAACGCCGCCCGCTGGATCCTCACGGGGGACCGCTTCGATGCCCGGGAGGCGCTGCGCGTGGGCCTGGTGCAGGAAGTGCTGCCTGACGCCGAGGTGGAGGCGCATGCGCTCGCCCTCGCGCGACGCATCGCCGCCAACCCGCCCATCGCGGTCCAGGCCGCCAAGTCGGTCATCCGGCGCTCGCAGGGCACCACCGTGGAGCAGGGGCTCGCCTGGGAGAACGATCTGTACACCCTGTGCATGACCACCGAGGACGCCCGCGAGGGGATCGCCGCGTTCGTCGAGAGGCGCGAGCCGCGGTATCGGGGCCGCTGACGATGGGCGGCAGTCGACCGGCACTGGGAGGTGATGGCTGATGCGACGACTGGTCGGGCAGGTCGCCATCGTGACGGGCGGCGGGCAGGGGATCGGGGGCGCCATCAGCCGTCGGTTCGCGAGCGAGGGCGCGCGGGTGGTCCTGGCGCAGCGCACCCTTCCGGTGGCCGAGGCCATGGCCGCCCAGATCCGCGCCGCGGGTGGCGACGCGCTCGCGGTCCGGGCGGACGTCACCCAGCGCACGGACATCGACGCCCTGGTGGCACGCACGGTCGAGGCCTTCGGCCCGCCCACCGTGCTGGTCAACAACGCCGGGATCGCGGTGTTCCAGGACCCGCTCACGCTCACCACCGAGCAATGGGCGCGCTGCTTCGCGACCGACCTCGACGCCGCCTGGTGGCTGAGCCAGGCGGTGCTGCCGCATCTCCTCGCCAACGGCGGCGGCAGCATCATCAACATCGCCTCGGTCCACTCGTTCCACATCATCCCGGGCTGCTTCCCGTACCCGGTCGCCAAGCATGGCCTCATCGGTCTCACGCGCGCGCTCGCCGCGGAGTACTCGGCCCGGGGGGTCCGGGTGAACGCCATCTGCCCCGGCTACATCGAGACCCAGAACGTCGTCGACTACTTCGCCACGTTCCCGGACCCCGCCGCCGAGCGCATCCGGTGCGGCGGGCTCCATGCCATCGGTCGCATCGGCGTGCCCGAGGAGGTCGCGGGGCCCGCGGCCTTCCTCGCGTCCTCGGACGCGAGCTTCGTCACCGGCGAGGCGCTCATGGTGGATGGCGGCATGAGCATGGTCCTCAACGGCCACGGACTCCCGTTCGTGCCGGGCGTGGGGCCCAGTGGCATGACGTCGGGCGTGGACGCCACGGCCACCGGGGGCTCCTGATGACGCTCATCCCCCCGGGGGCGCCAGACGACATGGACCGGGCCCTCCTGCGCGAGGTGGCCGAGCGCCTGATGCGACACCCGTTCCAGGCCTGGTTCTACGGCGACTCCATCGGCTTCGAGGGGCTGCTGGCGGCATCCGCGCTGCTGGGGGACCCCAGGTATGCCGACTTCGCGCACGGCTTCCTGCGCGGCTGGGCGGCGCGTGACGAGCCTCGTCGGCCTGACGACAACACGGCGCCCGGCCACGTCCTGTGCGCCCTCGCGGTGGAGCGTGACGACGCGGCCCTGCGGGACGCCGCCCTGCGTCTGGCGACCCATCTGGCCGGGCGCCGACGCATCGAGGGCGTCAGCGTGACCTTCGAGGACGCGCGTCGCTCGGTCCGCGAGCCGTACGGGGGGGTCGCCCTGGATGCCGCGGGGCGGCGCCTCCTGGAGGACCCGGGCCCTGGCATCTACGTGGACTGCGCCCACTTCGACCCGCCCTTCCTCGCCCACCTGGCACGGGTCACGGGCGACGAGGCGTGGGCGCGGCGCGCGATCGAGGAGGCGCTGGGGTACGGGCGCCTGCTGCGTGACGAGGGCACCGGCCTGTATCACCACTTCTGGCTGGAGCGGACGGCACGTGCCTATGCGCCTGGCTGGGGGAGGGGGCAGGGCTGGGCGCTCCTCGGTCTGCTGGACGTGCTGGAGCAGCTCGACGCGACCGGCACGACCGTGCCGGGCCGGGACGAGGTCGCCGAGGACGCCACGCGTCTCGCGTGGGCCATGTCCCGCTGGCAGCGGCCCGACGGCCACTGGCACGCCATGGTGGATCGACCCGGGAGCGGCGACGAGACATCCACCGCGGCGTTCATGGCCGCCGCGTTCCACCGGGGGGTCGCGATGGGCGTCCTGCCCAGTGACCCGTTCCTGGCCGCGGCCGAGCGCGCGTGGCACGCGACGTGGTCCGCTGTCGATGCCACGGGCCTGCTGACGGGCGTCTCCGCGGCCGTCTACTCCAGCACCGAGCCGCTCCACTACCACCATGTGCCACGCGGGCTGGACGTGCCGTGGGGGCAGGGGCCCGTGCTCGTCGCGGCACGGGCCCGATCGGCCGAGCGCGGCGTCGCGCCGGCGCGGGCTGGGGGTCAGACGGTCGCGAAGGTGTAGCAGCGCGCCGGGTTCGTCACGAACAGCTGGCGTTGCTCCACGTCTCCCAGGCCCCGCTCGCGCATGGCCGCCGCGAACCCGTCGAGCAGGTACGCCATGCCGGGCGAGCCACCATGGGTGGCCCAGTAGCCCTGCCGGGCGGCGTCGAGCCCCAGGAGCACCTGGTCCAGATGCCCGTCCTCGGCCGCCCACTCGAGGAGCTGGAGCGTGCCGTTGGGCCCGCCCTTCCAGCGGAACGCCTGGTCGTACTCCACGAACACGCCCGTGGCGAACACCTCGCGCTGATGGGCACGGTCCACGACCTTGTCCACGTGGGACAGCGCCACGTGGCCCAGGTCCGCGCCATGGCGCCCCAGCAGGGCCGCCTGCTCCAGGGCGCCCGTGCCGCTCTCGCAGTGGGTGAGGATGGGGCAGCCGGTGGCCACCTGCGCAGCCGCCGCGGCCTCGAAGAACCGCGCATCGCGCTCCGAGGGGCCGTCGGTGGACCCGGCCACCTTGATGACCCCCGCGCGATGGGGCGTGCGCTTGACGATGGGGCTGCCGTAGTCGAGGGCGTCGATGCCGTCCCGGATGTCGGCGACCAGGAGCTCGGTCACCTCCTCGATGGACAGCAGCTCGGTCCAGTGACGCTCGGGGTAGTAGCGCTGATGGTGGACGCCCGTGGGCGCGACCAGGTGGGCGCCCGACCGACGGCTCACCTCGGCGAGGAGGAGCACGTCGCGACCCGTGTCGGCGGGCATGGCATCCACCACCGAGCGCAGCCCCAGCGCCTGGGCCGGCGCGAGCTCCGCGACGGCCTTGTCCACGTCGTCGAGGCGGAAGTCGGGGAACAGCTCCACCGTCCGGCTGCCCGCGATGACCAGGTGCTCGTGGCTGTAGGTCACGCCGAGTTCGGCCGGGTCGATGTCGCCGAGGACGGTGCGTACGAAGGGCATTGGTGGCCTCCTGGTCAGGGCTGGGCGAGGTGGGAGCCGGTCTCGTGGGTCCCGGGGCCGGCGTGGTGGGGCTCGAGGCCCGCCGCGTGGGTCCCGGGGGCTGCTTGCATCACGAGCGCGACCGCGCCCAGGACGCCAGCGTGGTCCGACCGCTGCGCCCGGACCACGGGCACCTGACGGTCCTTGGGGAAGCGGAAGGCATAGCGGTCGACGTACGCCTGCACCTGGGGCAGGAACAGGTCCCCGGCGGCCATGGGCCCGCCCGCGAGGACCACCAGTTCGGGGTCGAAGGCGTGGATCGCGGTCACGATGGTGGCACCCAGGTCGCGTCGGAACTCATCCATCACCTCGAGCGCCACCCGGTCGCCGGCGCGGACGCCCTCGACGAGCGTCTCGAAGGTGATGGCGCCGGGGTCGTGCTCGTACCGGGTGGTGATCGACGAGGGCACCTTGCGGGCGGCGTAGTCCCGGAGGCGCCCCACCAGCGCGGTCGCCGACACGCGGGTCTCGACACAGCCCACGCTGCCGCACAGGCACGTCCGGCCGCCCACCTCGATGGTCGCGTGACCGAACGAGATGCCGGCACCCAGGTTGCGCGATGCCAGCAGGCGCCCACCGAGCACCACGCCCGCCCCCACCCCGGTGCCGATGGTCAGGCCCACAACGTCCTGATGGCCTCGTGCGGCACCGAACCGCCATTCCGCGAGAGTGGCCGCGGCGCCGTCGTTGACGCACCGGACCGGGACGCCGAAGCGCCCCTCGAGTCGAGCCCGGAGCGGGAAGCCCTCGATGCCGATGACCTTGCCCGGCAGGTTGCGGACGCCGAACGCGGGGTCCACGATGCCCGGCGCCGCGATGCCGATGCCCATGAGGCCCTCGGGGTCGGACGCGCGCCGCTCGTCGGCGTAGCCGAGCAGGAGCTCCCAGACACGCTCGAACGGCTGGTGCCCCGTGTCCTCGACCCGGGTCGCCAGGACGTCGCCGTCCGCGGTCACCACGCCCAGCTTGGTGCGCGTCCCCCCGATGTCCACGCCCAGCCACCAGGGAGCCCCGGTGCCTTCCGACGTCACCCTGCATCGCCCCCCATGCTCGTGACCACGCGCCGCCTCACGCCTCGTCTATGCGACGGCCGAGACAGGCAGCTCCAGCACCGCGCCATCCTGCCGCAACCGGTCACGCAGCCGCTCGGCGGACACGTCACGCGGCTCGGACCCCGCGAGCGCCGCGAGGGCGGCCGCGGTGCCCGCGGCCTGGCCCATGGCCATGCACTGCGCCATCGAGCGCACCGAGGCGTGCGCGTCATGGGTCGCGGAGAAGCAGCGACCCGCCACGAGCACGTTCGCGGCATCCCGCGCGATGAGCGTGCGATACGGGATGCCCACCACCTCGCCATCGGGGAGGTACTGCCAGCGCGTGTCGGTGGTGCCGCTGTGGTCCTCGATGGGCGCCCCGCACAGGCCCACCTCGTCGTCGAACCGACGGGCTCCCAACACGTCCTCGCGGGTGAGGCGCAGGTCCCCGTACACGCGACGCGTCTCGCGGACGCCGATCTGGGTGGACAGGGCCGCGAGCGACGCGTGCTCGTACCCAGGCACCCGGTCGACCAGGAAGCGGGCGTACTCCAGGGCCTGGCGCCGACCCGTCATCTCCGCGTGGGTGAGGAGGTCGGGATCGGTGGCGTTGATGACATGCTCCCCTCGTGGACGATATGACTCGACGCGGGTCATCACCGTGGCGGTCATGCCGTCGATGGGCGTGATGTGGTCGGAGCCCTCGCGGCGGGGCAGGTCGTACGCGCCGGACGCGGCGGCCTCGGCCATCAGCCGGTGGAGCGTCTCGCTCGGCACCGAACGTCGGCGCGCCTGGTCCACGCCCGCCATCCGGAAGGTGGTGGTGAGCGTCTGCGCAGGGCCCTCGGTGCCCGCCTGCTCGTAGCCGATGCCCGCGTGGTGGCACAGGTCGGCGTCCCCCGAGGCATCCACGAACACGCTGCCCGCGATGCGCACGAGACCCGCCTTGGTGGCCACCAGCACCTCCTCGACCCGTCGGTCGCGCACCGTGGCCCCCTGGAGGAAGGCATGGAGCAGCACCTGGGCTCCCGCGTCGGTCACGAGATGCTCCCAGACCACCTTGAGGTGCTCGGCGAGGTACGTGACGCCCGTGCCCGCGCCATACGTGTTGGGCCGCTCGACCACCCGACCCAGCGCCCGCAGCCCGGCCACCACGTCGTCGGGGATGCCGCCCACGACCTTGCGTGACACGGAGCCCGGGGTGTAGAAGCCGTAGAACGTGTCGAGCACCGCGGTGCTCGTGCCGCCCAGGAACGGCAGCTTCTCGATGAGCGTCACGGACGCCCCCGTGCGGGCGGCCGCGATCGCGGCGGTGGACCCGGCCGAGCCCGAGCCCACCACGACGACGTCGGCGGTGGCATGGAGCGGCGGGTCGATGGTCATGCTCATGACGCCGCCCACTCGCTCTCGGGCACGGGCAGGGCGCCCTCGCTGTCGTAGGCCTGCCGGACGCGTCGGAAGTACTCCTCGTACACCCGCTCCAGCTGCTGCTCGCCCTCGGCGCTGCCCACGAAGTGCGGGCTGGTGAGCACCACGGGGGTCACGCCGCGCTCGGCGAGCAGCTCGGCGGTGCGTGCCTTGAGCGCGTTGACCACCGCGATGGCCCCGATGGACGAGGTGGGGCCGACCTTGTAGGGCACCCCCGCGATGTCCACCGCGGCGTCGCCCGCGGGCGAGCAGTTGTCGACCGTGACGTCCGCGATCTCGGCGAGCTTGCGGCCCGACGGGTGACGCGACGCCGTGGCGCGCCCATGGTCCAGCGAGGTCACGGCCACCACCGGCAGCCCCATCCGCTTGGCCAGCAGCGCCAGCTCGATGACGGTGCCGTTGATGCCCGTGGAGCTGAAGATGAGGAACGAATCGCCCGGGTGGACCCTGATCTGCTGGAGGATGATCCGCGCGAACCCGGGCACCTTCTCGAGGTACATCGCCTGGCGCAGACCGTTGGGTCCCACCACCCCCACGTGATTCGAGAGCGCCAGCTCCGCGATGGGGTGGAAGCCCGGGTAGCTGCCGATGCGCGGGAACATCTCCTCGGTGTTCATGCGCGAGTGGCCCGAGCCGAAGACATGCACCAGCCGGTCGGCGGCGATGGTGTCGGCGAAGATCCGGCTGGCGGCCTCGATGGCGTCCCCCTGGGTGGTGGCGACGCGGTCGAGCACGTCCTTGGCGGCGACGAGCCAGCGGTCGGCGGCGGTCATGGTCGGGTGGTCCTCCGGGTGGGTCGGTGGGTGGCGCGGGCTGACTGTCGGGCGGCGGGCGGGCCGAGCTGGCCGGCCACGGTCCGAGCATCGAGCCGGGCGGGCAGCCGGGCAGGGGCGCTGGTCGTGGGCGCCTGCGGCCTGGGCGCGGCCGGCACGACGGACTCGTGGACCTCGCGGATGAGGAGGTATCGGGACCGGTCGCCCCGCAGGAGCGCCTGGCCCAGCTCCACGATGACCCCGTCTCGGTCGGTCGTGACACGCCGCGTGAGGATCGCGGGCGTGTGGCGGGGGACGCCCAGGACCGAGCACTCGGCGGGCGTCAGGATCACCGGCTCGATGGTCTCGCGTGCCTGGGCGACCCATCGGCCGTGGTCCTCGCGGAGCACCGCATACAGGGAGCGTCGGGCGAGGTCGGCGGACTCCAGCCCCGGGAACAGCTCGAGCGGCAAGTGGACCGACTCGAGGACCATGGGCTCGCCGTCGAAGAGGCGCAGCCGCTCCAGGTGGAGCAGCGGGTCACCCGGCAGGCAGCCGAGCTCCGCCGCCAGCTGGCGCGACGCGTCCACCACGGTCTGGCCCAGGACCCTCGTGGTCACCTGCCCACCGCGCGCCGCGAGCGCCTCACGGACGCTGAAGGTGCCCGACAGCGGCGCGGTCACCCGGTGATGGGTCACGAACGTGCCCCGCCCCTGGTGACGCGTGATGAGGCCGCGCTCCTCGAGCTCCGCGAGCGCCTGGCGCAGGGTGGCGCGCGAGACGTCCAGCTGCTCGCACAGGTCCCGTTCGGGTGGGAGGCGCGTGCCAGGTGGCCACTCGCCGGCGTGGATGTGCTCCTCCGCGCGACTCGCGATGACCGAGTACAGGGGCTCCTTCCGGCCGATCGGCATGGCGCGGATTCTAGCGCGATCGTGGTCCGATTGGTCTGGACCAAGCCCGCTCGCCGGCCGTCGCGGGCTCCGGGTC
>DAOTUX010000256.1:0-3261 GCA_034436475.1 Chloroflexota bacterium
CGGCCAGCGCGGCGACCATCTGCTCCGCCTGGCTGGGGGGCACGATGGTGTCGTCCGATCCCTGCGTGATGAGGACGGGCCCGCTCATTCCCCGTGGGAGCACGACGGGCGAGCGCGCTCGATACAGGTCGGCACGCTCGGGGTACGGACCTACGATCGTCAGGGTGTACCGCGACTCGAACTTGTGCGTGTCCCGCATCCACGCAAGGAGGTCGGTGATGCCGAAGTGGCTGGTGCCTGCCCGGAACACGTCATGGAAGGCCATCGCGGCCAGGGCCGTGTAGCCACCGGAACTCGCGCCGGAGATCGCGAGACGAGCGCCGTCAGCCAGGCCGGCCTGGACCGCCGCGAGCGCCCCGGCCACGCAGTCCTCGACATCGACGACCCCCCACTGTCCATCGAGCAGCCTGCGAAACGCCCGACCGTATCCGGTGGACCCCCCATAGTCGACGTCCAGGACGGCGAAGCCGCGGCTCGTGAAGTACTGGATGGGGCCGCTCAGGGACGGCCAGGACTCGAGTGTGGGGCCACCATGCACCCGGACGATCAGCGGTGGCCGCTCCGCGGGTGGCGCCTGGAACGCCGGGTTGCGAGGTGGGTAGTAGCGGCCCCGAACGCGCCGTCCGCCGGCCGCGGGGAACTCGAATGGCGCCGCTACGGAGACGACCGACGGATCCGGATCCGTCCACGGGGTGGGGCCGATGCGATGGACGGACCCGGCCGTCGGCCCGACCCGGACGATGGCGGGGCCGGCATCCACGGATCCCGCGACCAGCACGACATGGTCCCCGTCGCCCTGGAGTGCGCCCATCTCCACGTACGGCACATCCACTGGCTCGACGCTCCCGGTGGTCGTGACGCGCACCAACCGATCCGTCCCGTCGGCACGTGCCACGGCCACGATCGTGCCCTCGTCGAGGAAGTCGTAGCTGGACTGGCCAAGCCACCAGTCGGGCGGGCCCACCTCCGCCTCCATGGCGGCGATCGGGACGCGCACATCCCCTGGGTCGAGCCGCTCGAGGTTCCACCAACCGGACCTGTCGGACACGAAGTGCAGACGGCCACCGGGCGACCATCGGGGCTGCTTGACGCTCTCGCCCGGACCGCCCGCCACGCGCCTCGCCGAGGCGAGCGTCCCGGCGGCATCAAGCTCGCCGACCCAGAGCTCGGTGGCATCCCACGGCATGTCCGGGTGGTGCCACGCGAGCCAGGCGAGCGTGCTGCCGTCGGGTGAGACGCGCGGTGCGGCATAGAAGTCCGCGCCGCGCACGAGGACCGTCACATCGCCACCGGCCATCGGAACCGCGACGACCGCGTCCTCCGGCTCGCCGCGCCGTGCCATCGCGTCCGCTGTCCGGTCCTCCCGCACGCACACCAGGCGTTCCCGGCGGGCATCGACGTCCATGTCAGCGTACCGCCAGGGGCCATCCGGGGAGGCGGCATGCGGGGCGCCTCCGCTGGTCGTGGTGGCGTACAGCCGACCATCCGAGAACTCGGAGTACCACACCCGCCCGCGCCAGCAGGCCCACGGTGCGCCGCCGTACTCGTGGACGCGCGTCCGCACGTTCGCCCCCGGCACGGTCACGTCATGGGTGGAACCATCCGGCCGACGCCTGACGAGGGCATACCGGCCCTCGTCGGCGGCCCGGCCCTCGACCCACAGCACGTCGTCGCCGTCGACCCGCACGTGATCGAGCGATACGCTCCCGAGCGCGATCGCATCCGCGCTCCACGTCGACGCCCATTCGCCATATGGCCTGACCTGCGGCCCCTCGATCGGATGCATCGTCTACCACCTCATGGCGGGCTGACCGGACGGGGATCCCGGGCCTGGAGCGCCCCGCCCTCGGTCGGGGCACTCGCCCGAGCCACCACGACGTCGGTGATGCGGTCAGCGAATAGGCAGGCCGAGAGGTGCCCGCCGCCGACGTCCCGTAACGGAGGGTCGATCGTCACGCACTCCTCCGGGTCGCCCAGTTGCTCACGGAGCCAGCAGCGTGTGTGGAATCGACAACCGGAGGGCACCGCTGACGGGCTCGGGATGTCGCCACGCAGGACGATGCGGCGCCGGCGACGGTGGGGATCGGGCTGGGGCACCGCAGAGAGCAGGGCCACCGTGTAAGGGTGGCGGGCCGCGCTGAAGAGCGCATCCGCATCGGCGAGCTCCACGATGCGTCCGAGGTACATGACCGCGACACGATCGCTGATGTGCCGCACGGCCGCGAGGTTGTGGGAGATGAACAGGTAGGTGAGGTGCAGGCGCGACTGGAGGTCGGTCAGGAGATTGAGGACCTGGCTCTGGATCGACATATCCAGCGCCGAGACCGGCTCATCGCAGACGATGAACTCCGGATCGAGGGCAAGGGCCCGTGCGATCCCGATGCGCTGCCGTTGGCCCCCCGAGAACTCGTGGGGGTACCGGTCGAGACGCGCGGCGCCGAGGCCGACCAGCTCGAGCAGCTCGCGCACGCGCGCGTCCCGCTCCGTCCGCGACCGCATCCCGTGGATCAGCGGCCCCTCGCCGACGATGTCTCCGATTCTCATCCGCGGGTCGAGGGAGGAATAGGGGTCCTGGTAGATGATCTGCATCCGGCGGCGCAGCGCGCGGAGTTCGCCAGCCGCCAACCCGAAGACGCTCGTCTCACGGAAGCGCACGTCGCCCGCCGTCGCGGGGACGAGGCGAAGGATGAGCTTGCCCAGGGTCGTCTTGCCGCACCCGGACTCCCCGACGAGGCCGAGCGTCTCCCCTCCCCGGATGTCGAAGCTGACCCCATCGACGGCACGGGTGGTGTGTTGGCCCGCGCTCCGGAAGCCATGCCCGGCGGCATAGTGCTTGTGGAGTCGGTCCACCTCGACGAGCGGTGGTGCCGCTACTGATAGTCGATCATCGGCGCCCGTGTTCACCGGAGCACGCTCGCCCGGCCGGCGTCCGGCACCCCGCTCGCGTCGCTCCCATGGAGCGTCGGCGTGGCGAGCCAGCAGCGAGAGTGGTGGCCTCGCGCGACCGCCACCATCGGCGGTTCTGCCTCCGTGCAGATCGCCATGACCGCGGGGCAGCGGGGCGCGAACGGACAGCCCGGGGGGAGGTCCATCGGATCGGGCGCGGACCCCTCGATGCTGTCGAGCCGACGCCGTTGGTCCGTCCGCGGGATGGACGCAAGGAGACTGCGCGTATAGGGATGCTCCGGCCGATCGAAGACCTCGATGACCGTGCCTGACTCGACGACCCGGCCAGCGTACATGACCACGACCTCGTCCGCG
>DAOTUX010000257.1:0-22853 GCA_034436475.1 Chloroflexota bacterium
GACGAGGTCGAAGGCCATGGTCGTCTGATCCCTCCTGTGTGGTGTGCCTGGTCAGGCGGTGCGCGCGAGCAGGAAGCCACCGGCCACCATCGCGATGCCGGCGAACCGGGTCACCGAGACCTCGATGCGGGGGTTGCCCAAGAGACCGAACTGGTCCACCACGGCCGCCAGGATCAGCTGGCCGAGCACGGCCAGCATCACCGTGGACACCACCCCGAGCCGGGGCACGAGGTAGATGGCGGAGGTGACGAAGAGGGCGCCCAGGGCGCCCCCGATGAGCAGATGCGGTGGGGAGCTGGACCACCGGGTGATGTCCAGCTGCCGGGTCACCAGCCCGAACGAGACCAGCGTGACGAGACCGACGAGCGTGGACACCACGGCCGCGTTGATGGGGCCCACGATGGACCCCAGCTGCCCGTTCACCGAGGACTGGAGGGCGGACGCCGCGCCCGCCACGATGCCCACCAGGTACAGCAGCACGATCACGCCGCGACCACCCGCATCCCGCGTGACGAGCCCCGCACCACCAGGTCCACGGGCAGGACCACCCGGGGGATGCGCTCCAGCGAGCCGGTGAGCAGGCTCACGAGCAGGCGCACCGCGGTCGCCCCCAGGTCGGGGATGCGCTGGGCGATGGTGGTCAGGGGCGGGTTCCACAGCTCGCTGCCGGGCATCCCGTCGAAGCCGCACACCGCCACGTCCTCGGGGACCCGCAGGCCCTGCTGCTGGATGGCCTGCATCGCCCCCAGGGCGAGCAGGTCGTCCGCGGCGAACACGCCATCGGGGTGGACGCCCTGGTCCAGCAGGCGCTGCATCATGGCGTACCCGGAGTCGGTGCGATACGTGCCATAGGCGGTCGCGGAGGGGGTGAGCCCGTGCTCGGCGAGCCCCCGCCGAAAGCCCGCCTCCTTCTCCTGCACCGTGGGCAGCTCGCGTGGGCCCCCGATGAACACGCAGCGACGGACGCCCGTCGCCGCCAGGTGGCTCCCGGCCTGGCGCCCGCCGTCCTCGTTGTCCGAGAACACGCCCGCGCTGTCGGGCCCTGGCAGCGCCTCGTCCATGAGCACGAACGCGACCCCTGACTCCACGAGCCGCTGGTACGCGCGCTCCGCGGAGGTCGAGCCGGGCATGAACAGGACGCCATCCACCTGGCGCGCGAGCAGCGTCTCCACGTAGCCCAGCTCGCTCTCGGGCCGCAGGTCCGTGTTGCACAGGATGAGGCTGTACCCCTGGTCCCGCGCGAAGTCCTCGGCGCCGCGCGCCACGTGGGCGAAGAACGGGTTCACGATGTCCGGCAGGATCAGGCCCAGCGTCTGGCTGCGACCCGTGATCATCGCCTGGGCGAGGGCGTTGGGCCGATAGCCCAGCTCAGCGATCGCGGCCTCGATTCGAGCGGCCGTGTCCGCACTGACCCGCCGGCGCCCGGAGAGGGCATGGGACACCGTGCTCACGGCCACCCCGGCGCGGCGCGCGACGTCACGGATGGTGGGCCGCGTGGTCCGTCGCCGCTGGGGCGCCACCGACGATCGATCGGAGGCGGCCGCCTGAGGGCTTGCGGACTGATGCATCGGGCGGCATAGTAGCAGAACGTTTTGACTGGAGTCGAAACGTTTTGGCGACCCAGGACGGCACGGGCCGGTCCTGTCAGGAGGAGGAGAGTCATGCGCTCTGTCCGATCATCCGCGGCGCTCGCGCTGGCGGCGGCACTGGTCGTGGGGTCGTCCGCGGCCACCTTCGGACAAGGGTCGCCGGCCCCGTCGGCCGGTGCCATGCCCCAGTTCCCGGGAGTCACCCTCAACCTCGCGTCCCAGAGCGACCAGTACGCGGCCGTGCTCCAGAAGCTCGCGCCCGAGTTCGAGGCCCTCACGGGCGCCAAGGTCGTGGTGGACGTCCTGGGGTACCCCGAGTTGTACTCCAAGGTCACCGCGGACTTCGTGGGGCACACCGGCAACTACGACCTGGTCACCATGGACATCGTGTGGACCGGTGAGTTCGCGCAGAACGGCTACAGCGTGGACCTCAAGCCGCTCATGGACCGCGACGCGGCGCAGATCGACCTCGAGGACATCTACCCGGTGGCCTGGACGCTGGGCAGCTGGGGCGACCAGCAGGTCGCGTTCCCGCTGGCCGGCTACGCGAACCTGCTCAACTACCGCGCCGACGTGCTCGAGGCCGCGGGCATCGCGCCGCCGACCACCATGGAGCAGCTCCGGGACGCCGCGAAGCAGCTCACGGACGCCTCCAAGAACCAGTACGGCATCACCATCAACGGCCAGACCGGCGCCGCGGGCGCCCAGGACTGGATGGCCTACAACGCGCAGCTCGGCGGCGCCCTCCTCGACGCGGACGGGAAGCCGACCATCAACAGCGCCACGAACGTGGCCAACCTCGACTTCTTCAAGACGCTCTTCGACTACGCCCCGCCAGGCGCCTTCGACTACGACTGGGGCGCCCGCGAGACCGCGTTCAAGAACGGCACCGCCATGATGCAGGAGGGCTGGAGCGTGGCTCGCTCCGGCTATGACGACGCGGCGCAGTCCGAGATCGTGGGCAAGGTGGGCACCGTCGAGGCGCCGACCGCCGAGGGCGTCGCCCCGACCTATGGCTTCGGCGGCTGGGGCATCGCCATCAACAAGGACAGCACCGACCAAGACGCCGCCTGGGAGTTCATCAAGTGGGTGACCAGCAAGGACGTCCAGGAGCAGTGGGTCAAGGACGGCAGCGGCTCGTACATCCGCAAGAGCACGCTCGCTGACCCGGACCTGCTGGCCATCTACCCGTGGCAGGCCCAGATCGCCAACTCGTTCGAGAACGGCGATGGCGACTACCGGCCGCGGATCCCGCAGTACTCCAAGATGCAGGATGCCATCGGCATCGCGGTGAACCAGGCGCTCCACGGCGAGAAGACCTCGCAGGAGGCCCTGGACGAGGCGCAGGCGGCCATCGCGCCCCTGTTCCCCTAGTCATCCGCTCGATCGTGCGCCGGGGGTCGGGCTCGCGTCCGGTCCCCGGCGTCGTGCTGTCGGGCTCATGGGCCATGTGCGCGAGGCGACGCTGATGGGACGCATCGCGGTCCTCGACCGGGAGGGCGGTCGATGGCTGTACCTGCTCATGGTCCTGCCCATCACGCTGTATGTGCTGGCGGTCGCCGTGTGGCCGCTGGTGTACGGCATCGGCATCAGCCTGTTCCAGTACCAGCTCACCGACCCGACCCAGACCCGGACCTTCGTGGGCCTCGACAACTACGCCCGCGCCTGGGCGGACCCGGGTGGCAGGACCGCGCTCGTCAACACGCTCGTGTTCGTCATCGGGGCGGTGGCCGTGGAGTTCGTGGTGGGTCTCGGGCTCGCGCTGCTGCTGTGGCGGGACACCCGGCTCAACCAGCTCGCAGCGGGCCTGATGCTCATCCCCATCGCCCTGACGCCGCTCGTGGCGGGGCTCGTCTGGCGGGCCATGCTCAATGCGGACTTCGGCACCATCGGCTACTACATCACGCATGTGCTGGGGGCGCGTCGCGGCATCACCGCGCAGCCTGACACCGCGATGCTGTCCATCATCCTGGTGGACGCGTGGCAGTGGACGCCGCTCCTGATGCTCATCCTCCTCGCGGGGCTCAAGACGCTCCCCACGCAGCCCTTCGAGGCGGCGCGCGTGGACGGCGGGTCGGCGTGGCGGATCCTGCGGCATCTCACGCTGCCGATGCTGGCGCCCACCATCCTGCTGGCGCTCCTCATCCGGACCATGGACGCCTTCAAGGTGTTCGATGCCGTGTTCGCGATGACCCAGGGCGGGCCCGGCCTGTCCACCACGGTGCTCAACTTCTATGTCTACAAGCAGGGCCTGGTGTTCTTCGACATGGGCTACGCGGCGGCGCTCTCGACCATCCTGCTGGTGGTCATCGCGATCTTCTCGCTCATCTACATCCAGGTCATCAGTCACCAGTCGCGCGCCCGACGCTCCGGCGCCGCGGGGGCGGCGTAGCATGCCCGGCAGCGCGGTCTTCGAGAGTCGCCTCACGCGGGTCCTGCGACGCGTCGCGGTGCTCGCGGCCCTGGCGTTCTTCCTGCTGCCCATCGCATGGCTCGCGATGACCTCGTTCGAGTCGCCCAAGGACGTGTTCACGGCGCCGCCACGCATCCTGTTCCAGCCCACGCTCGACAACTACGCCACGGTCGCGCGCGAGGTGGACCTGCTCGCGTACCTGCGCAACTCGATCATCATCGCGGCGGGCTCCACGGCCCTCTCCCTGCTGCTGGGAGTGCCCGCCGCCTATGCCATCGCCCGGACCGCCTCGGACAACGTGCGGCGCCTGGTGTGGTTCTTCCTGGTCGTCCGGATGGTGCCCCCGATCTCGATGCTCCTGCCCATCTACCTGCTGATGCGTGACCTGCGGGTCCTGGGCACCTACCAGGCGGTCATTGCCATCAACACCGTCCTCAACGCGGCGTTCGTGGTGTGGATGCTCCAGTCGGTGTTCCATGAGGTGCCCATCGAGTCGGAGGAGGCGGCGCGCTGTGACGGGGCCACCCGCTTCGGTGCGTTCCGGAGGGTGGCGCTGCCCTTGGCACGGCCGGGCATCATCGCGGCGGCGCTGTTCTGCATCCTGTTCAGCTGGAACGACTTCCTGTTCGCGCTCCTGCTGACATCGCCCGAGACCAAGACGCTGCCCGTGGCGCTGCTGAGCACGTTCAGCTCCACGGACATCAGCTGGGGCGAGCTGGCGGTGATGGCCCAGGTGACGGTCATCCCGGTCGTGCTCGCTGCCATCTTCCTCAATCGCAAGCTCGTCCAAGGGCTGACGGGCGGCGTCCATTGACGCCCGCCGGGCCGCACATCTCACCAGGGAGGCATCCATGACACGTTGGGGGGTCGGTATCCCCGCGCATCTGCCCGGGGCCACCCGGCAGGACGTGATCGCGTACGCGCGGCACGCCGAGGCGCTCGGCTTCGATTCGTTGTGGGTCGGGGACCGGATCGTGTATCAGAACCTCGACCCGCTCACGACGCTTGCCGCGGTCGCCGCCGTCACCGAGCGCGTGGAGCTGTCGCCCACCACGCTCATCGCACCGGCCCGCACGCCCATCGAGATCGCCAAGGCGTTCGCCACCCTGGACGTCCTCTCGGAGGGTCGCGTCCGGCTGGTGATGAGCGTGGGCCACCGCACCGACGACTACGCGGCGACGGGTCATGACCCGGCCGAGCGGGGCGCCAGCCTGGACGAGATGGTGCAGGTCATCCGGATGGCCTGGTCAGGGGCATCGGTTCGCTTCGAGGGCCGTCACCACCGCCTGGACATCGGTCCCGTGGGCCCCCACCCGGTGCGCGCGGGTGGCATCCCGCTGTGGCTGGCGGGCGACTCAGCCGCGGCGCGCGCCCGCGCCATTCGGCACGCGGACGGGCACATGTCCGGGACCGCGGGACTGGAGACCACCCGCCGGTTGCGCGCGGACTTCGACCTGGCCTGCCGGGCGGAGGGCCGTGACCCCGCGACCCTGCCCGTGGCGGCGACCGCGTTCTTCGCGCTGGGGGAGGACCCGCGGGCCGCGCTCGACCAGGGGATGGCGGACCTGCTGCCGTACTACGGCACGCTCCACTGGGACCCCGAGCTGGACGTCATCTGGGGGTCCCCCGAGGAGGCGGCAGACCGGGTCGTGGCGTACGGTGCGGGCACCCTCGAGACGTTCGTGTTCGTGCCCGCGTCGCTGGGCATGGCGCAGCTCGACCGACTGCGGGTGGTGGTGGACCTCGCGGAGGCCCGCCTGCGGGGATGACCCGCGTCGCCCGCCCCATCGGACGCAGGGTCGTGGCACCCTGTGCGTGCGAGCGGCGCACGCATGGTGGGTGGGGCCGCTCGGCCTGTCACCTCGTCCACGGAGGACCCGAGTCGTGCCCCTGAGCGCCATCCTGTGGGTCGGTGGCCTGGCGCTGCTGGCGCTCGGTGTCTGGAAGGTGCGCCGGCCGTTGGGCAGGGCCCGGGCGCTGGAGGCCACGCAGGCCAACCTCAAGCGCTATGACGACTGGCGGGGCGGGCGCCGGGCGGATGGCCCGGAGCGCACCGGCGCGGACGAGATGCGAGACCTCCTGCGGGGTCGCATCCGGCTCTGGGCGGGGGTCGCCGTCGCCGGCGTGGTGTGCGTCGTGCTGGGGTTCGTCGTCCGCTGAGCGGCGTCAGCGGACGCGGCGCAGCTCGATCGCGGTGCAGCGGTCCATGACCACCCCCAGGCCCCCCTCGTGGGCGATGCGAGCGGCCTCCCACGAGACCACGCCCAGCTGGAGCCACAGCACGGAGGCACCGATCGCGACGGCAGCGCTGGCCACCTCGGGCGCGCGCCCGGGTCTCCGGAACACGTCCACGATGTCGATGGGCCCGGTCGAGGCCACCGCGCCCTCGAGTGTCGCGAAGCAGGCCCGGCCCAGCACCTCGGTGGCGTTGGGGTTGACGGGCACGCAGTCGTACGCCGCGTCGAGGAGCGTTCGCATCACGCCGTTGGAGGGTCGGACCGGGTTGGGCGAGGCGCCCACCACCGCGATCCGGCGGGCCTCACGGAGCGCGGACGCGACCCCCGCGTCATCGAGGAGCGGCACGGGCCAACGACCCTCCTGCAGGTCCAGGATGTCACGGACGCGGGCCTGGTCGGCCCCGGGGTCCTCATGGAGCAACTGGATCGGGGTCACCGGGGGCGCGTCTGAGCCCGAGGTCACGAGACGCTCTCGCGCTGGTACGGCTTGCCCACCGCGGCCGGTGGGATGCTGCGTCCGACCACCCCCGCGAGCACGATGATGGTGACAAGGTAGGGGAGGGCCGCCCAGAACTGCTCGGGGATGGACGTGAGGATGTCGCCCAGCTGGCCGGCCGGTGGGATGGTGCGGATCGCCAGGCCGAGCGACCCGGAGGCCGCGAACAGCAACGCCGCCAGGAACGCGCCGATGGGTGTCCAGCGACCGAAGATGAGCGCGGCGAGCGCGATGAAGCCCCGACCGTTGGTCATGCCGCTCTGGAACGAGTTGCCGAAGTCGAGCGTGAACCACGCCCCAGCCAGGCCCGCGAACACGCCCCCCACGATGACGTTGCGGTAGCGCAGGCGGATGACGTCGATGCCGACCGTCTCGGCGGCCTTGGGATGCTCACCGACGGCGCGGGTGCGCAGCCCCCATCGCGACCGGAAGAGGAGCACCTGGAGCACGACCGCGAGCACGATCACGGACATCGTGACCGGTCCCTGCTGGAGGAACGCCCGGAACAGCCAGCCAACGAATGGCAGGTCCGTGAGCGCGGTCGGCGGCATGAACATCGTGAACTTGCCCGCGGACGGCGGGGCGTGGCTGCTGATGATCACGATGAGGTAGCCCGTCACGCCGATGCACACGATGTTGATGATCGTGCCGCTGATGATCTGATCGGCGCGGATGGAGATGGACAGCCACGCATGGACCACCGACACCACGACACCCGCCAGGATCGCCGCGCCGAGACCGATGAGCAGAGCGGGCGTGGCCCCGAACGCGAACTGGGCCTTGGGCTGCTCGGGGAACGCCTGGACCACCAGGGATGCGACGTACCAGCCGGCGAACGCGGCGAGCAACATCATCCCCTCGATGCCGATGTTGACGACCCCCGACCGCTCGTTCATGAAGCCGCAGAACGCACCCAGGGCGATGGGCGCAGCCAGCGCCACGATGATCGGGCCGTTGATGGTCACGACCCGGATGACGAAGTCCAGCAGCTCGAACACGAGGCCCAGGACCGGGATGTCGAACAGGTCGCTCACGGCCGCACGCCCTGGCTCATGGGGTGGTCCGACCGCCGTAGGTGCGGCTGATGGTCTGCGCCCCGGTCACGCCACCCCCGGCGGTGGCACGCAGACGGAAGACGTGGCGCACGATGACATCCGCGGCGAGGAAGAACAGGATGATGCCCTGCAGGATGTCGATCATCTGGACCGGCACCTGTGCCTTGATCTGCATCAGCGGCGCCCCCGCACGCAGCGCCCCGAGCAGGAGACCCGCGAACAGGATCGCGATCGGGTTCGACCGACCGAGGAGCGCGACGGTGATGGCATCGAAGCCGACGGTGGTCGCATACGCTGCCGGCAGGTAGCCTTGCACCCCCAGGATCTCGATCGCGCCAGCGAGTCCTGCGAGCAGGCCGCCCACGGTCATCGTCAGGATCACCAGCATCCTCGGTCGCATGCCCGCATAGCGAGCCGCGTCTGGGTTGGCACCGACCGTCCGGATCTCGAAGCCGATGGTGGAGCGATACAGGACCCACCAGATGATGGGTACCGCGGCGAGGGCCAGGAGCACGCCCGCATGGAGCTCGTGACCCGTGGTGCCCAGGATCGTGGGGATCCCCGCGTTGCCCACGTCAGGAGTGCGCGCGAACGAGGCGCCGCGCGCCCGAAGCGGCCCGGACACGGCCCACGCGACGATCTGGAGGGCCACGAAGTTGAGCATGATGGTGACCACGACCTCGTGCGCACCCGTGTACGCCTTCAGCCACCCCGGCACGAACCCGTACGCCGCGCCGGCAAGGACCCCGGCGAGGATGGCGCAGGGCATGGCGATGACGAGCGGCCAGTCGGCGATGACGAACGCCGCGGCCCCGGCGCCCAGCGCGCCCATCAGGAACTGGCCCTGGGCGCCGATGTTGAACAGACCGCCCTTGAAGCACAGGCCGACCGAGAGGCCCGCGAGGATGTAGGGGGTACCGCGGACCAGGGTGTCGACCCAGCCGTTGGACGAGAGGAGGGCGCCCTCCACGAGCGCACCGTATGCCTTGACCGGTAGCCACGGGTCCAGACTCCCGGTGATGAGCGGGCTCGTGAGGATCATGAGGATGGCCCCGACCACGAGTGCCAGTGCCACGGCACCGGTCGTGATGAGGACCTGCCCCCGCAGCGTGGCGCTCACCGTGCCGCCTCAGTGCGCGACACTGGCCGAGGCCGTGGCATCAGCCGCATCTCGACCGCCGGTGGCCATGAGCAGGCCGATCTGCTCGCGCGTGGCGGTCGGGCCGTCCACGAGTGCCACGAGTCGGCCGCGATAGATCACCGCGACTCGATCGGACAGCTCCAGGACCTCGTCCAGCTCGGCCGATACGAGAAGGACCGCGGTGCCCGCGTCACGCTTGGCGATGACCTGCTTGTGGATGAACTCGACGCTGCCGACATCGAGGCCACGGGTCGGCTGGTCGAGGACCACCAGGCGCAGGTCGCGGTCGAACTCGCGTGCCACCACCACCTTCTGCTGGTTGCCACCCGACAGCGTCGCCGCGGCGACGTCCGCCGAAGGCGTGCGGATGTCGAACTGGGCGATCGCCTCGTCCGCGCGTGCCTCGATGGCCTGTTCGTCGCGCACCAGCCCACGCGCGTAGGGGGGTGCGTAGTAGTCCGTGAGGATGAGGTTGTCGGTCAGCGGGAATGGCAGCACCAGCCCGAACCGCTGTCGGTCGGCGGGCACGAACGACACGCCCAGCCCATGGAGCTCGCGAGGCCCTGCGTTCGTGACATCCCTGTCACCAAGGAGGATGCTCCCGCCGCTCGGCCGACGAAGCCCGGTGATGGCCTCCACCAGTTCGTCCTGCCCGTTGCCGGCGACACCCGCGATCCCCAGGATCTCGCCTGCGCGGACCTCGAAGCCGACATCCGTCACCACCTCTCGCCCGCGCTCGTCTCGGACATGGAGCCCGTCCACCTTCAGCGTGACGTCTGCAGGGTGGCTCTCGCCGCGGTCCACCGTCAGCTGGACCTCGCGACCGACCATCATCTCCGCGAGGTCATCCTCGTCGGTCTGTGTCGGGAGCCGCTGGCCTACCACCTTGCCACGCCGGATGACCGTGATCCGGTCGGCGATCGCAAGGACCTCGTACAGCTTGTGGCTGATGAAGATGATGCTGTGACCCTCGGCGGCAAGCCGGCGGAGGACCGCGAAGATCTCGACCGTCTCCTGTGGCGTCAGCACTGCCGTGGGCTCGTCGAGCACGAGGATGCGGGCTTCGCGATAGAGCGCCTTGAGGATCTCGACTCGTTGCTGCCAGCCCACGGACAGGCGGCCCACGCGCTCTTCGGGGTCGACCTCGAACCCGAACCGCTCGCCGAGCGCCCTGATGCGTCGGTCAGCCTCCCTGCGATCGAGCATCACTCGGCCCGCCATCGCCTCCTGGCCGAGCAGGATGTTCTCGGCCACGGAGAGCACGGGCACGAGCATGAAGTGCTGATGGACCATGCTGATGCCCCGCCGGATGGCATCCGCGGGCCCCTCGATGCGCACGGGTGCGCCATCGAGCAGGATCTCGCCCTCGTCCGGTGCGGCGAGCCCGTACAGGATGTTCATGAGCGTGGTCTTCCCGGCGCCGTTCTCGCCGAGGAGCGCGTGGATCTCGCCCGGTCGGACCTCAAGGTCGATGTGGTCATTGGCGACCACGCCCGGATAGCGCTTGGTGATGCCGCGCATCTCCAGCGCCGGAGCGAGGACCTGCTCGCCGGAGGTCCGACCCGCAACCTCGGTCATCGATAGGCCTTCCAAGGACAGGCAGAGCGGGTCGACCCAGGGATCGACCCGCTCGTGATGGTCACCGGGCGCCGGACGGCGCTGGGCTCACTGGGCCGGGGGAGGGTTCACGCAGAAGCCCGTGCCCTCGGCGGGGACACAGGGCACGACGGTGCCGTCCTTCATGCCCGCGACCGCGGCATCGATGGCCGCCTGCGTCTCGGGCGTGATGAGGTCGGCATGGTCATGGAACGAGGAGAGGCCCACGTCGTCGGTCGTGATGTCGAGGCGGAGGATCCCGCCGACGTCCGTCCCGGCGGCGATGCGCTGGATGGCATCGGAGACGTTCTTGGTGAGCTTCTTCTCGGCGCTCACGACGGTGCACGCCGCCGTCTCGGGAGTTGACACGAACTGGTCGACGTCAACGCCGATGGCCCAGATGCCCGCGTCGCATGCCGCTTGGAGCACGCCGTTGCCGGTCTTGCCCGCGACCTGGAAGAAGACGTCGATCTGGGGGTCCTGCTGGAGCATCTGGGTGGCGATCGCCTGGCCACCAGGAGGATCGTTGAACGCCGCGGCGTCCGGCGCACCCGACGCGTACACCACGCTCACGTTGATATCGGGATTGACCGACTTCGCGCCGTTCTCGTAGCCGATGATGTAGTTGGGGACGGCGGGCACCACCTCGGTGCCACCGACCGCCGCGATGTGGCCGGTCTTGCTGATGCCTGCCGCGACGATGCCCGCGAGGTAGCCGGGCTGCTGCTCGCGCCAGTTGATGCCCTGGAGGTTGGGCAGCAGGGCCGCCGGGTCGCCGGCGCAGGTGAAGGTGGAGTCGGGCATGCCCTGGGCGTCGATGCAGGGCGCCTGGTCCACGCCGATGAACTTGATGCCGGGGTTCTCACGTGCCGCATTGATGGTGTCGGCACCGGCCGCGAACCCGACCGTCACGATGATGTCGTACTCCTGGTCCACGAAGGCCTGGATGTTGGGCCCGATGTCCGCGGACTGGGCGCTGATGGCGTACTGCGGCTTGGGCGCACCGACGGCGGCCGCGCCCTGCACGGCACCCTCATAGGAGTACTGGTTGAAGTTGCGATCGTCGATGGTGCCGACGTCGGTGACAAGGCCGATCTTGAGATCCGAGGCGGCGCCGGGGCTCTGGGCGCTCACCGCCCCACCCAGCGCGAGGCTGGTGGCGGCCACGATCACGGTCGCCGTGGCGACCCGGGTCCTCCGCATGCGATCCTCCTGTGTGGCTGACCGTGGGGTTCGCGCACGGCCATCCGCTTGGGTTGGTGGGACCGGCTCCTCCACCGGTCAGGTGACCCGCATCGTAGCCGGTCCGGGGCTCGAGCGGCAGCCCCGACCGCGTGGCCGGGACGCTGGTCAGTCCCCGATCACCGTGACGCGCCCAGCCGCCGGGTGCCCGGGCCTTCTCATGATGCGCCCAGCGGATGATCGGGCCGACGAGGCCGTCGGCCGCGGTCGACGGCGGCCCTGCCATGCGCCGGGTGACTTGGGGTGCCTGCGATCGGCCGTCCCATTCGCTGCACGCGCGTGGTGGCCGCTCAGTCCGACGGCACGTCCCCGCCGACGGATCGATCATCCGCCCGGCGACTCACGACCCGGGCCGGGGCAGCCCGAGCGACGCGATGCGCCCGGCACGTGCGGTCGGGCGTTCGCCGCCGCGGCGAGGGCGGCGTTGGCGACGAGGGGCCCGCTGGCGACACGGTCGCGCGCTTGGCCGCTCAGGGCGGTCCAGCGCGCCGCTGGGGCAGGGCTGGCGTGGCCGGGACGCTGGGTCAGTCCCCGATCACCGTGACGCGCACGTCGTCCACACCGGCCTCCACCGTCCCATCGCGACCCGCGTCCACCGCGACCAGCTCGATGGCCACGCGTCGGCCACGCAGCTCGTCCGGGATGCGGTAGGCGAGCGACCGCCAGCGGGGGGCGTGCGGCTGGCCGTCCCCGTCCACGGCCAGCGCCGTCGCCAGGATGGTGTCGGCGGTCGGGTCCACCAGCCGGACGCGGAAGCGGTCGGCGGGCGTCGTCGCCCCGGACATTCCCACCCAGTAGCGCAGTCGGAGCGACGCCGTGGCGTCGTCGGGCAGCCGGATGGCGCGTGAGCGCACGCTGGTCCGGCCGCGGTCGACGTCATGGCCGCGGGCACGCCCGGTCACCAGGGCGGCCTGGCCGGAGACCGCGCCTGCGAGCTGATAGGGCGACCGAGCGGCGATGCCCCGCGACCAGGCCCCGGAGCGCGCGGTGTCCGTCCCGGCAGCGTCCACTCGCCAGCCCCGCGCGACCTCGAGGTCGTCATAGAGCGGCCCGCAGTAGGCGTCGGCCTTGCCGATGGCGCGATACGGGCAGTCGGCCATCTCCATGAGGTACAGCACGGCGTCCCGGTTGCGCCTGGTCTCCCGGGCGATGCGCTCGTCCGGCTGGTGCTGGCGGCTGGAGCCGTGGCGGGGGAACAGCTCGAAGGTGTAGCTGAAGATGCGCTGCGTGGCGTACAGCCAGTCGATCTCGTCGCCGTAGGTGGGGTACATGTCGCTCGACTGGCGGGCCCGGTAGCCGTTGGTCGCGGCCATGTGGCGGCCCATCGCGGCGAGGGTGCGCTGGTCCAGGCGGGTCATGTCCCGCGGGACGTCCTTGTGGGTATAGCCGTAGGGCCACAGGACGTACTCGCCCGCCGTGTGGAAGCTGATGTGCGTCCGGATGCGCTGGAGGCCGCCCACGCGTCGGCTGAGCACCAGGTCGCGGATGGCGCGGGTCTCGGGGGCCGAGAACGGGCGTCTGCCTCGGTAGTTGTCCGACGCGGGGTTGGTGGGCGCCTTGCGCCACATGTGGTCGTAGTTGCGATTGAGGTCGGTGCCGATGGGTCGGCCCGGGCCGTTGGGCTGTCGGTTCTTGCGCCATGTGCGGAACGGGTCCCCGGTCAGGTCGTACTGGAGGCCGTCGGGGTTGACCATCGGGACGATCCAGATGCGCCGGGAGTCCACGATGCGTGTCACGCGCCGCCCGAGGTCCGTGTCCTCCCCATAGTGCGTGACGAGCATGCGCAGCACGTACAGCGACATCTCGACCGTGAGGTGCTCGCGCGCGTGGTGGAGCCCGTCGAGCATGACCTCGGGCTCGCCCTCGTCCTCGCCGGGGTGGTCGGACACCTCTGCCACCCAGATGCGTCGACCCTGGTAGGAGCGGCCGATGGGGCTGACCCGCACGATCTCGGGGTGCTCCGCCTCGATCTGGCGCAGGAGACGGTAGGTCTCGGCGTAGTCGTGATAGCCGCTCTCACGGGCGGGATACCCGGCGGCGGCGACGGGAGGCCCCGTCACGATGGGCTGCGCCACGGTGGCCAGTGCCACGAGCAGGCCGAGGGTGACGCCGATGGCAGACCTGATACCGCGCACGCGTCCCCCCATGGATGTCCGGCGTCTCCCCGCATGGTAGATGAGGCATCCTGCCCGTCATCCGACTCAATGGTCCCGGGGTCGCCTGGACCGCGCTGGCGCGCGCCCGCGTCGTCGACGGTGCTATGCTGCGCGCCCGTTCCGCTCGTCGCGGAGCGAACCCGCAGAGGAGCCAGCGTTGACGGACGCTGCACGGGGGGCGCGAGTGGCCTTCCGCGTGGCAGTCATCGAGGATGACTCGGTCGTTCGACACGATCTGACGCGGATCCTGGAGGATCCGGGCTACCGCGTCATCGCCCTCGCCGATGGCGAGAACGGCCTCCGCGCGGTCCACGAGCACCAGCCACACCTTCTCGTCCTGTCCCTCGCCGCGCCGCGTGTGGATGCGCTCGACCTCGTGCGCCAGCTGCGCGCGGACCATCGGACCGCGCAGCTCCCCATCCTGGCGCTCACCGAGCGCACGGCGTTCGACCACCGGATCGAGGCTCTCGACGCGGGTGCTGACGACGTCATCCTCAAGCCCTTCCATGGGCCCGAGCTGATGGCACGCGTCCGCAGCGTCCTCCAGCGCGCGGGTCGTGGCCCTCGCATGGAGCGTGCCCACGCCGCGGTCGTGGCGCTCTCCAATGCCGTGGAGGCCAAGGACGTGGACCTCAAGGACCACTGCCGGTACATGGCCTATCGGGCGGCGCGCCTCGCGGCGTTCGTCGGTCTCCGGGGGGACGACCTCGAGAGCGTGGCCCACGGGGCGCTGCTCCACGACGTGGGCAAGATCGCCATCCCCCGGCCGCTGCTGCACAAGGTGGAGCCGCTCGCGGCAGCCGAGTGGCGCGAGCTGCGTCGCCACCCGGAGATCGGGGCGCGCATCTGCGGTCCGCTCGACGGCGCGCGGGAGATCGCGCCCATCATCCGTCACCATCACGAGCGCTGGGATGGCTCGGGCTACCCCGATGGCCTCCGCGGTGACCGGATCCCGCTGGGCGCTCGCATCGTCGCGCTCGCGGACGCCTACGACGTCATCGTCCGGGGTCGACCCTATCAGCCCCCCAGGAGCCATCGGGAGGCCGTGCTGGAGCTCATCCGCTGCTCGGGGAGCCAGTTCGACCCGGGCCTGGTCCCGCTGTTCATCGAGGAGACCGAGCGCGTGGAGGCCGGTGTGCCGGCGCCCGTGGCACTGCCGCCCGCGGCGCTCCTGGGTCGGGAGCTCGCGACGCTCCGCGCGACGGAGGACGCCGCCTGAGCGATCGTGACCCGGTCGCGTCCGTGTTGGGCGGGCTGCGTCGACGGGTCGGTCGGCGGCTCCCGCGACCCGGTGCGGGCGGCTTTGCGTATCACCTGGTGCGGCTGTACCTGCGGTGCGTGGTCGGCGCCTATGTCCGGGTCACGGTGGAGGGCGAGCGGCATGTGCCGCGCGGGACGGGCTACATCGTGGCGTTCAACCATCCGAGCTGGCTCGACCCGCTGTTCATCGCGGGCTGGTGGCCCGATCGCAGCCGCCTCGTCCACATCTTCGGCCCGCGCGAGCGGGACATGTCGGTGGGCATCCGCAACCGGCTCATCACGTGGACCGGCCGGGGTGTCCCGTTCCAGCCCGGCGGCGCGGATGCCCTGGATGCGACCCGCCGATCCCTGGCGGTGCTGCGTGCCGGGGGCATGCTCGCCGTGGCCGGCGAGGGGAGGCTGTCCGACCACGAGGGCGACCCTCTCCCGTTCGAGCCCGGTGTGGGCCACTTCGCGCTGCTCGCCAAGGTGCCGGTCGTGCCGCTGTCCATCGACGGGACGCGCTGGGTGAGCTTCCGGAGCCATGTGCGCCTGGTGATCGGCAGACCCATCGACCCCGCTGACTATCGTGGTGGTCGAGCCGCGGCCGGTGCGCTGAGCGCGGCGGTCCGGGAGCGCGTGGTCGAGGGCCTCGCGGGCGTGACCGATCGGCCCAGACCGGGCCCGCTGGGGGCGTGGGTCTCCGAGGTGTTCAACGATCGGCCATGGCTCGACCAGGCGCCGCGGAAGGGCGGCTGAGGCTGGGGCCAGGCTCGGTCGCTGACGCCTGGGCCGCTGGCCCCGGGCCGCCTGGTCAGGCGACGCGACTGATGGTCACCCGCAGGTTGTCGAACCAGGCCTTGCAGTAGCCACTGCTGACCCCGTCGGCCCACAGCTTGATGCGCAGGAGTCGGGTGTCGTCAGGCAGGACTCTCGAGGATGAGATCGAGCGGAAGGTGCTCCCTGACCCCTCCACGGTCTTGCGGATGCCGTTGGACCCGTTGACCTGGTGGTTGCGGGAGTCGCGGAAGAACAGGTCCAGGTGGGCCGTGGCCGGACCGGAGGCTGCCACACGGCCCGACAGGTGCACCCGGATCCTGCCGGAGTCGATGAGACTGCCGCGGCCCTTGAGCGTGATGACCTGCTCCGCCTGACCGCACTGGCCCAGGCCGGTGTCCAACGGGCCCGCCGAGAAGAACTTGGAGCCGCCGCCAAAGCTGTTGCCCTTGCGTGTGCTCGGGAAGCCGCTGGTGCCGTACCTGACGACCGTCATGTTGGCGAACGTGTCCCAGTGGGGGATGTCCACGGCACGGTTCCCGCTGGCGCTGGCCGAGCCGCCCTGGGCCCCGGGGTTCCGCACGAGGTTGCTGCCGTAGGGCGTGGCTGACGCGGCGGTGGCCGGCGATACTGCGAGCGCCGCGACCGCGATGAGGGCCAGGGACAGAGCGGCGCGCCTGGCCCGCCGGCGTCGTGGCGTCGGGTCGCTGAGGTGGATGCCCATCGAAGTCACCTCCAAGGTCGCGTTGGATTGACTGGGCTACGGTAGCGCTGGTCGCGTCAGGTCGCACGGGCGCCCCGGGCTGTGCCTCAGGCTCGCGGGCGACTGTCGGACGGCGCCTCAGGTCGTGCCGGCGCCCCGGGCTGTGCCTCAGGCTCGCGGGCGACTGTCGGACGGCGCCTCAAGGTTCACCTCGCTCCAACTCCCGCAGTCGCTCATCCGAGAGGCCCAGGTGGTGACCCAGCTCGTGACGCAGGGTCGCGGCGACCGCCTCCCGTAGCCCCGCCGATGACCGATTGGCGCGCATGAGCGGGCCGCGGAACAGGGTGATGCGGCTGGGCCAGGGCGCGAGGTCGGCGCCATAGGCAGTCCGCGGCACCCCCTCATACAGCCCGTAGAGGCCCCACGCATGCACCGACGCCAGCTGCTCGGGCGTCGGCCAGTCCTGGATGACCACCGCCACCGTGCCGAGCTGCTCGCGGAACGGCGCGGGCAGGCCGTCGATGGCCTCCGCGAGCACCATCTCGAAGGGGTCGGGGCCGGCGGTCGTCGTGGCGTCAGGGTCAGGACGCTCGGTCATGGAAGGATGGTCACACGTCGAGGGACCTCGCGTCGGATACTGGCAGGGTGGGCACCCAGGCCGTTGGATTGGTATTCACCGGGCCGAGATTGGCCCTGTCGGTCGAGCCTTTCGCGCTCGACCCGCCCGGCCCCGGGGAGGTCCTGGTGGCGATGGTGGGCTCGGGCGTGTGCCACTCGGACCTCCATGTCGTCGATGGCGACTGGGCGCGACCGACCGGGGTCGTCCTGGGGCACGAGGGCGCGGGCATCGTCCAGGCCGTGGGTGACGGCGTCACCAGCCCCCGAGTCAGGGACCTCGTGGTGCTCGCCTGGACCGCGCCCTGCGGCACCTGCCGTGCGTGCGTGCGTGGCGAGCCCTGGCTGTGCCCCACGCCACGGGGCGGCGGGCACCGGCTCGCCGCCCAGCAGGTGCGGGCGCGCCGCCTCGACGGGTCGCCCCTTGGCGTGTACAGCGGCGTCGGGACCCATGCCAGCCATCAGGTGGTGGACGCTGCCGCCGCGATCCCGGTCGATCCGCGGACCCCGCATGACGTGGCGGCGCTCATCGGGTGTGCCGCGATGACCGGCATCGGGGCCGTGCGCAACACCGCCCGGGTGCGGGCCGGCGAGTCCGTCGTGGTCGTTGGCCTGGGTGGCGTGGGCCTGTCCGCGCTCATGGCAGCGGTCGAGGTGGGCGCCGGGGTCATCGCCATCGACAGCCAGCCGGACAAGCTGGCGCTGGCGCTCGAGCTGGGCGCGAGCCATGCGCTCGAGCCACCGGAGGCATCGGAGCGGGTCCGACGGCTGACCGGCGGAGGCGCCGATCATGCGATCGAGGCGGTCGGCCTGGTGGCCACCTCGGAGCTCGTGCTGCGGTGCGTCCGACCGGGCGGCACGGTCACGCTCGTGGGCATGGTGCCGCAGGCGGACCGGATCCCGGTCGATGGCTATCGGTTCGTCGAGGACGGCGTCCGGATGCTCGGCTCCAACTACGGCTCGGCGGTCCCGGCGCGCGACTTCCCGAGGATCGCGGCGGAAGTGGTGGCCGGGCGGCTGCCGCTGGAGCGGCTGGTGAGCGAGCGCATCACACTGGATGGCATCGACGACGCGCTGGCCGCGATGCGTCGTCGGGAGGGCGCGCGGCGCGTGATCATGTTCGGAGGTGGGGGATGACGGACCACTGCCAGGCGGCGCACGACTGGGAGCGGCTGCAGACGGTCGAGAGGGTCGCGCTGGCGGGGCGCTTCCTGCTCGAGCTCGCGGGGGTCGCGGCGCTCGTGTGGTGGGGCATCAAGGTCGGCACCGATGACATCTCGCGCGCGGGCCTGGCGCTGCTCGCGGGTGGCGGGCTGGTGGTGGTCTGGGCGCTCGTCGTGGCACCCAAGGCGCGCAACCCGCTGTCGCCCATGACCCGCTGGCTCATCGGGACGGTGCTGCTGATGGTCGCGGCGGTCGCGCTGTGGGCCGTGGGCGAGGAGGAGCTGGCGGTCCTGTTCGCGGCCCTCGTGGGCATCGACACTGCGGTCCTGCTGTGGCTCGACACCCAGCGGGGGCCGGGCGCCGCGTGAGCGTCCCGCAGCGGTTCTGCCTGGTCACGCTGGGCGTCCGTGACGTCCCGGCGAGCACCGCCTTCTACGAGCGCCTGGGCTGGCGGCGGTCCGGCCCGTCGGTCGAGGGCGATGTGACCTTCTTCGCGACGCCGGGCGGCGTGCTCGCGCTGTGGGGCGCGGCGGACCTGGCGAGGGACGCTCAGGCTGAGGGCGGCGTCGCGGCGGGTTCGGACCGCGGCTTCCGGGGCGTGACGCTCGCCATCAACCTGGCCTCGCGCGCCGAGGTGGACGCAGCCATTGCCGCGTGGGTCGCGGCCGGGGGATCGCTCACGCGGGCGGCCGCCGCCACAGAGTGGGGCGGCTACAGCGGCTATGTCGCCGACCCGGACGGCCATCTGTGGGAGCTCGCCCACAACCCGTTCTGGCCGCTCGATGAGCGAGGATTGCCGACGATCCCGGAGTAGGGTCTGTCGGAGGCGTGGCCTCGACGCTCGCGTAGACTGCGCCGCGGAGGCCTCGCCCGATGACGACCACCCTGATCGACGACCACGCGACCGAGATCGCGGCGCTGTGCCGGACGTTCGGCGTCCGGCGCCTTGACGTCTTCGGCTCTGCCGTCCGTGACGACTTCGACCCGGCACAGCGACGTGGACTTCCTGGTCGATTTCGAGCCGGACGCGGAGCGGCACCGGTTCCGTGACTATTTCGATCTGAGGGAGGCGCTCGCCGCGGTCCTCGGTCGTCCCGGCGACCTCGTGATGGCGCGCGCCGTGAGGAACCGGTACCTCAAGGCTGCAATCGAGTCGGAACGGAGGCTCGTGTATGCGGCGTGACCCGCGAGTCGACCTCGCTGATCTGCTTGAGGCTGCCGAGAACGTCAGGACGTTCATGGTGGGTCGCGACCGGGACGACTAGGACGATGACCTGTTCCTGCGGTCGGCGGTGGACCGGCAGTTCGAGATCGTCGGCGAGGCCCTCAATGGACTCCGGCATGACGATGCAGCGGTAGCGGATCGCGTCCCGGATGTGGTCAAGATCATCGGGTTCCGCAACGTCCTCATCCACGGGTACGACATCGTGGATCGTGATGCGGTCTGGTCCGCCATCACCGTGGAAGTGCCGGCCCTCATCGAACGTGTCACCGAACTGCTGGCCGAGCTCGACGCGGCGGCCGGCGACACGCCCACCGTTCCATAGCCATCAGTCGGGGTGGCGCCGCACCACCACACCGGCGGTCAGGGCCACCGACCCGAACGCCACGAGCAGGTCGAGGGTGACCTCCGCGCCCTCGATGATCGGGAGCGCGGATGCAGGCACCGCACGCCACCAGCCGAAGGTCATCGACGGGTCGTAGATGGCGAGGCACGCCTCGTAGACGGGGTCGTCCACATCGACGCCGGGCTCAGGGCCGCAGGTGATGCGGAGCCCTCGCTGGTTGGCCTCGTTCCAGTCCATCGGGAGCCCGGGCGTCCCAACGGGCCCCGGCTGGTTCGTGTCGAACAGGCCGAAGTCGACCACGCCGACGAAGTCACCGTCGCGCCGTTCTCGATCGTCCACCCAGGTGGCGAACGATGGCGCCACCTGCTGCGGGACGACCGCCGAGCCCACGTACCACAGCGCACCGACCGCGACGGTCGCGACGAGCAGCGCCGGCAGCGTCCGGCCCAGGATCGCGCCGGCAAGGAGGGCGATCCCGAGCGCGGCCAGTCCCCGGCTGACGAGCGGCAGGCCGCGCATCGCGAGCGCGCCGAGCTGGTCGCTGTGGCCGGGGATGCGCGCCGACGCCTCGAACACGCCCCCGGTCCAGGCCATGGCCGTGAGACCGATGACTACCAGCACCAGCGCGCCGCCGAGACGCTGTGCCAGCCATCGCAGGCGACCGCCCTCGAGTGACCAGGCGAGCGGAGCCGTGCGGGTCTCCAGCTCGCGGCCCACGAGCACCGATCCGACCACGAGCCCCACGAGCGTGGGCACGACGAAGAGGGCCATCCGTACATGGCCACCCTCGTTGCCCAGGATTAGGTCGAACGAGCGGACGAGTCGCTGGCACAGCTCGGACGCGCCGGCCTCGACCGATCCGTCCCAGCATCCACGAGGGATGGCAAGACCATCGACGTGCTGTGCCACTACCCAGGCGCTCAATGCGACCACCGCCATCAGAGTGGCGGCCGCGAGCATCTCGAAGCGATGGAGCCGCCACGTGAGCCAGGTCGCTCGCAGGGCGGTCATCGCCGTCACTCCGGCCGGCGCCGCGCGACGACCACGAAGGTGAGAGCGAGCGTGACCAGTCCCACCACGAGGCTCATGCCCATGTCCAGGAACGAGAAGTCGGGCCATGCGCTGCGTGGCACGACCTTGTTCCAGCGACTGAGCGATGCCTCGCCGGCGGCCTGGATGGGCTCGGCGCAGCGGGCCCACGCCTGGTACTCCGGGGACCCGGGGCCGTCCTCGTCACCGTACTCGGGCGCCTCGCCGCACGTTGCGCGGACCTGGGCGTCGATCGACTCGTACAGCGCCTGCTCCTCGATGCGCATCCCGGGCTCGCCGGGCAGACCCGGCCTGGACACGTCGAAGGTGCCGCCCTGGTCGGTGTAGGCGAGCCATCCCACGCCGTCCCGCCACCCACCCTCGTCCACCCACACGGTCCGGGTCGGGGTGAGCTGCGCCTGCGCCTGCGGGACGACCAGCAGCCCCCACGCCGCCATGACTGCGACGCCGATGAGCAGCGCCGGCATCGTGCGCCCGACCAGGGCGCCCAGGAGCAGACCCACGCCGAACGCCGCCAGGCCCCGCAGCACCAGCGCCGCGCCCTCCGTGGCGACCTCGGTCAGCTCGGGGCCGTAGCGACCCAGCCAGATGGCATCGAAGAGGTACCTGCCGGCGAGCGCGAGCACGCCCAGGGCGACCACGCCCACGAGCGCCATCGGCACCAGCCGCGCCACCAGCCAGCGCGACCGCGATGCGGTGAGCGCCCACGAGAACCCGGCGGTGCGCAGCTCCAGCTCCCGACCCACGACGGGCACACCCAGGATGATGCCGATGAGCACGGGCAGGACGTTGAGGCCCACCCGCACCAGCCCCGACTGGTCCTCCAGCGGCCAGAACGCCTCCATCATCTGGCCGCACGCGGCCGTCGCGTAGTCGCCATCCTCGGTGCGTGGCCAGCAGACCGCGTCGGCGAGGCCCAGGGCACGGATCTGCTCCGCGATGACCCATGCGCTGACGGCCAGCAGCGCGCCGACCGCGAGGGCGAACACGATCTCGAACCGATGGATCCGCCAGGTGAGCCAGGTGGCACGCATCGTCAGGCCGCCTGGTCAACGGGAGCGTCCGACCGACCGCCGCCCCGGGCTGCTGCGAGGTAGCCCATGACCAGCTCCTCGAGCGTGGGCGTGGGCAGCGCCGGGTCCTCCGAGCGGACCAGCACCCCGATGTCGCCGCCGGGGCGCGCGAAGGTCGCGACCACGCTCGCTGGGTCGGCGCCGCCGGGCGCCGCCAGGCGGTGGGTCGCCATGGCCGTCGCGATGGGCGCCTGGAGGGTGACCCGCCCGCTGCCCAGCACGACCAGCCCGTCGCAGGCGGCTGCGACGTCGCTCACGATGTGCGAGGACAGGAGCGCCGTGGCACCCCGCTCGCGGACCACCGACACGAGCAGGTTGAGGAACTCGTGCCGCGCCAGCGGGTCGAGCGACGCGAGCGGCTCGTCGAGCAGCAGTACCGGCGCGTGGGTGCCCAGCGCGATGCACAGCGCGAGCTGGGATGCCTGGCCTCCGGACAGCGTGCCCGCGCGCTGGCGGAGCGGGATGCCCAGCTGCTCCAGTCGGAGCCTGGCCTCGGCGGCATCGAAGCCCTTCCGAAGGGTCCCCGCGAGGTCGAGGTGGTCGGCCACCGAGAGCCCGCGATACAACCCCGTGGACTGGGCGACATAGCCCAGCCGCGCCACCGCCCCGGCCCGGTCGGTCGCCGGGTCCACGCCCAGCACCCGGACGGAGCCCGCCGTGGGCGTCTCGAAGCCCACCCAGCAGCGGATGAGGGTCGTTTTGCCGGCCCCGTTGGGCCCCACGAGCGCGGCAATCGACC
>DAOTUX010000258.1:0-11322 GCA_034436475.1 Chloroflexota bacterium
CGCTGTAGGCCAGCACCAGGACCGTCCGCAGGTCCCAGACGACGGACGTGGGCTGCTCCAGGAGGAACGCGAGAGCGGTGAGGGGCACGAGCGCCACGAGCAGCTGCCACAGCTGGACGTCGAAGGGCGTGCCACGCCAGCGGTGGACGCGCACATGGACGAGGGCGATGGCGCCCGCGAGGGCGTTCAGGAGGAGCATGCCCGCCGCGAGGAGCGCGTCCGATGATGACCAGTCCACGGTCAGCGGGTTCAGCAGGATGGTCAGCCCCACGAGACCCAGCGCCAGGCCGACGGGCTCGCGGCCCGTCGGCGGGGTGCCCGTCACCAGCGTCATGACGGGCACCACCCACAGCGGCAGGGTGTACGCCAGGATCGATGAGCGGCCGGCTGGGGCGGAGACCAGCGCGACGATCATCAGGGCGGTGGCCGCGGCGATGGCCAGCAGGCCGTAGGACAGGATGACGGGCAGGTCAGCGCGATCGGGGAGCGTCAGGCGCCCTCGGTGGCGCATGAGCAACGCCAGGGCGAGCGCGCCGATGAGCACGCGCAGCATGGCGTACGTCAGCGGCGGCATGCCCGCGAGGCCGAGCTTGGTCACCGACCAGTGGAGGCCCCAGACCAGGATCACGCCAGCCAGCAACAGCCAGGCCCGCTGGGTCGTCATGGCGGTCGAGGCACCCGGATGCCGCGCTGCTCGCGCAGGATGGGGCACCCGGTCTGGGCGGCCAGGTCGGCCACATGGCGTTGGCGGGTGGCCCGCCCGGACGTCACCCGTCGAGGCGGGTCAGCCAGCCGTGGCGGTCCTCCACTCGGCCGTACTGGATGCCCGTCAGTTCCTCGCGCAGCGAGAGGGCGAGCGCCTCCGCCTCCGGCCCGGCGTGGACGATCTCGATGTCCTCGCCGAGCAGCCTGCCTATGGGCACGATGACCGCGGCGGTGCCGCACGCGAATGCCCCCACGATGTCGCCGGCGGCCGCGCCGTCGCGCCACTCGGCGAGGGGGATCGCCCGGCGCTCGACACGGATGCCACGGTCGGTGGCGAGGCGGAGCACCGACTCCCGGGTGACGCCCTCGAGGATGGAGCCGGAGTCCGGGGTCAGGATCGAGCCGTCCCCCCGGACGAGCACGATGTTCATGCCCCCCAGTTCCTCGAGGTTCCCTGCCGCGTCCAGGAACAGCACCTGCTGACAGCCGTTCCGATAGCCCTCCGCCTGGGGCAGCAGGCCCGCGGCGTAGTTGCCGCCGGTCTTGGCGCTCCCCGTGCCACCCTCGGCGGCTCGGGCGTGGCGGGTCGACAGCCAGATGCTCACGGGCGCGATGCCGCCACTGAAGTAGGCGCCGGCTGGGCTCGCGATGACGTAGTAGGCGACCTTGTCGGCCGGGCGGACCCCCAGGAACGCCTCCTTGGCGAACATGAAGGGCCGCAGGTACAGGCTCGTCTCGGGCGCGCTGGGCACCCACGCCCCGTCCACCGCGATGAGCTGGCGCAGCGAGTCGAGGAAGTGCGACGCGGGCAGCTCGGGGAGCGCCATGCGTCGCGCGGAGCGCTGCATCCGCGCCGCGTTCGCCTCGGGCCGGAACGTCCAGACCGAGCCGTCAGGGTGACGGTAGGCCTTGAGGCCCTCGAAGATCTCCTGGGCGTAATGGAGCACCGCGGCAGCTGGCGACAGCTCGATGGGGCCGAAGGGACGCACCCGCGGCCGGTGCCAGCCGCCGTCCTTCGACCAGCAGATGTCGACCATGTGGTCGGTGAAGTGCCTGCCGAATCCAGGATCGGCGAGGATCGCCTCGCGCGTGTCCGTCGGCGTGGGGTCCGCGTTGCGGGTCACGGCCCACGTGAGACCCTGGTCCGCGATCGGGAGCTCGATGGTCATGTCCACCCCTTCCGCCTCGGTCTTGGCTCTGGCGCCTGCGGTCAGGATGCCACGACGCAGCGTGGCAGCGAGGGAATCGCCGACCGGCCCGTACGGAAGGCTTCCCACGCACGCCCAATGCGCGTACGCTCCGTCACGCGGACGTGCCGTTGGCCGTGGGCATTCCTCGGCCGACCCTTCGGGCTGGGCGTGGAGCGTGGGCCTCCCCACGCGCAGGGGGGTTGTCTCGATGCGACGATCCGGTCTCCTCGCGTTGGTGGCGGCACTTCTCCTGGTCACGGGCTGCGCGACCGCCACACTGCTGCCCGACGGCCGGGTGCTGCTCCTCAGCACCGTTGCCAAGGTCTACGACCCTGCGACGGGCCGCGTCGCGAACGCCGCCACGCCGCCGACCCCCCGGGCCTTCGGGACCGCGACCGCCCTCGCCAATGGGCTCGTCCTCATCGCCGGGGGTACCAGCAACCTCGGCAGCGGGTTCTCCATGGGGGGCCTTGGCGGGCCGGCGGAACCCACACCCACGCCCGCCACGGACAGCACGCTCGCGAGCGCCGAGCTGTATGACCCCGCGACCGACACCTATGCCCCGACCGGGTCCATGATCCATGGGCGGGCGTTCCACACGGCGACCCTCCTGTCGGACGGCCGAGTGCTGATCGTGGGCGGCGGCAAGTCGACCAGCGGCGAGGACAGCATCGGCACGGACGTCCCGGCCCCCGAGGACATCCCGCCCCCCGAGATCTATGACCCCGCGACGGGCACCTTCAGTGCCACGAGCGGCAACACCATCATGCCGCACGCCATGCATACGGCGACGCTCCTCCAGGACGGCCGGGTGCTCATCGCGGGCGGTATCACGGCCCCCGAGACCGGCAGCGCGTCGCCCGCACCTGATGGCGAGTCCTCCGGCGTCACGACTGCGGCCGCGGAGCTGTTCGACCCCGCGACGGGCTCGTTCGGCGCGACGGGGTCCATGACCACTCCCCGCATCTGGGCCACAGCGACACTGCTCGCTGACGGGCGCATCCTGCTCGTGGGTGGGCTCGCCAGCGCGAACCTGAGCGCCAGTCCCGACCTCGGCGCCGCCGCCGACGCGACGCCCATGACCGCGGAGCTGTATGACCCGGCATCCGGCACCTTCAGCGCGACCGGTGCACCGGCGACTGGCCGGATCTGGCATACCGCCAACCTGCTCGCGGATGGCCATGTGCTGATCGCAGGCGGCGCCAACATGGACCCGGCCACCAGCGCCACCGACCCGTTCCTCAGGAGCGCGGAGCTGTTCGAACCCTCCGCAGGGACGTTCTCGCCCACGGGCGACATGGAGGAGGGCCTGGCGCTCCACACAGGCACGACCCTCCAGGCCGGCACGGTGCTCCTGGCAGGCTTCGGGGCCGCCGCGTTGCAGGCGATGGTGGGATCCGGCGGCTCGTCACCCGACCTGCTGACCTCGGCGCAGTTGTATGACCCGACCGCCGCGACGTTCAGCACGCTGGTGGTCGAGCCCGCCACGATGCCCTTGCCGGCTCCGTCCGGAGGCTGAGCGCGGGCCCGCGGCGTCAGCCTGTCGCGGGCTCGCTGCGGTCCTCGATCTCCCAGGCGTGGTCCAGCACGTGCCACGCGATGCGGCGCGCGGCGTACCGCTGGCTCCATGATCCCCCGGGCAGGGGCGAGCCGTCGCTGGACAGGCCCAAGACCTCCACGATGGCGGCGCGCACCTGGGTGATGGGCACCGACTCCGCGAGGCGGACGCCGATCGAGCGCGCGTAGCCCCGCTCCGAGGCCTCGACATGCTCGACGACCCGGTCGCGGTCCCGGCCTCCGCCTCGGGGACCCTTGCGCAGCTCCGCGGGGGCCCCGGCGACCACGTCGGCGAACGTCGCCCACGCCGCGATCACGATGTCCGTCAGGTGGCGGGCGTCCGCGGAGGTGACGCGGTGCAGGTCCAGCTCGGTGACCCGCCCGGGGGCGCCGAACGCGGTGGTGGCGTTGCCGGCGTCCCGCGCGCCGACCTCGAGGTCGGCGAGGGAGACGTCCTGCGGGAACGCGATGCCGGCCCTGCTCGCGACCCGCGCATACCGGGGTGCGTAGCGGACGAGCGCCGCGAGGGCCAGCCCCTCGTCCTTGCCCGAGCGGCACCAGCCCGGCCACGCGACCACGCTCGCGAACGCGCGACTGTCGACGGCCTCCACGATGACCTCGAGTGGTGTCGCGTCCTGCCTCACGCCGTGGAGTCTGCCACCTCCGTGGGGGCCACGTGCTCCTCGCGCCGCCGCTGTCGATGACGCGCCACCTTGACCCGATTGCCACAGGTGCGCATGTCACACCACTTCCGTCGACCTGAGTGCGACGTGTCCACGAAGATCCAGCGGCATTCCGGGTTCTCGCACACACGCAGACGCTCAGGTCGGCCCTGGGTGAGCTCACGAGCGATCGACTCCGTGAGCCGCCCGAGGGCGCCCGCCACAGGGTCTCCCTCGTGGCGATGGTCGAGCGACACGCCATCGGGTGCCGGGACCAGATAGGTCACGTAGTGCACCCGCAGCGCCCGATTGACCTCGGCGAGCGCACGCTGGTCGGGTGACCGTCGCTCCACGCTCGCGGCCAGGAGCTCGCGCAGCGCCGCCCGGACGCGCCCGATATGCCGCAGGGTGCGTGCCTCGGTGGCAGGGTCGTCCGCCAGCCGGAGCAGCAGCTCGTCTCGGCTCTCCCGGTGGAGGAGGGAGTGGCCGAACAGCCACGTCAGGGCCGTCTCGAGCGTGGGCAGATGCTCCTTGACGCTCCCACGATCGAACTCCAGGGTGTTGACGAAGGCGAGCCCGTCCTTGAGCGATGCCTGGTGGCCGTGGGGCGTGGCATGGCCATGGTGCGCCAGGGTGACCGACGACGATGCCGGGACGGCCCGGCGCGCGCCAGCCGGGGCGGGGGGCAGGGTGGGATCCGGCGGGGCAGGCGGCACTGTAACCATTCTTGCACGTTTGACAGGTTACGGTCCGGGAGGCTAGGCTAGGGTCTGGTAGGTGTAACCGAACAGGCGGTTCGGTCACGTTACAGCATGCGGGCACTGGAGGCATCCCATCATGTGGCAGGTCTACCTGTACCTGGCCAACCAGCGGCAGGACCCGGCACGCGGGATGCGAGCCACCGGACGCCCTCGGCGCTGGAGGTTCGGGCGCCGCGCTGACACCCAGTCCGCCCGTCCGACGATCCGTCGCCCCGGTCCCACCGGCGGTGCGCCGAGGGCCCATTAGTCGACGCGCATCCCATCACCGGGCGGTCGGTCGCGATGCGTCGTGGCATCCTGACACCAGCGATGCAACCGGAGGAGGGGACCTGTGCCCGACATGACCGCGCCCATCAGGCTGGGCGCGAACTGCTGGAACCAGTACACCGGCTGGGCGCCCTGGCTGGGCGCCGTCCAGCGCGCCGAAGGCCTGGGCTACGAGTCGCTCTGGACCTGGGATCACGTGTATCCCATCGTGGGGTCGTGGGAGGGCCCGATCCTGGAGGCCTACACGGCCATGTCCGCCGTCGCGGCACGCACGAGCCGGTCCACCATCGGCCTCATGGTCGGCGCCAACACATTCCGCAACCCGGCGCTCGTGGCCAAGATGATGACCACCATCGACCACATCAGCGGCGGGCGGGCCGTGCTGGGCATCGGGGCCGCCTGGTTCGAGACCGAGCACCGGGCCTTCGGCATGGACTTCGGCTCGGGGTTCCCCGAGCGGCTCCGCTGGCTGGCCCAGGCGCTGCCCATCATGCGCGGGATGCTCGACGGCACCGAGCCGACCGTCACCGAGGGCCGCTATCGCACGGACGCCGTGCGCAACGACCCGCCGCCCGTCCAGCGACGGCTCCCGATCCTGGTGGGCGGGAGCGGCCCGAACGTGACCCTGCGCCTGGTCGCCCAGTATGCCGACGCCTGCAACCTGGGTGACACCGCCAAGGAGATCGCGGAGGGCGATGCGGCCCTCGTGCGCCACTGCGAGGCGATCGGGCGTGACGAGCGCGACATCGAGCGGACGGCGGGCATCGGGGTTCCGGTCATCCGTGACTCGCGCGCGGAGGCCAGGCGTGTCCAGGCATCGATCTTCGCGCACAACGGGGACGCGCGCATCTGGGAGGATCAGCCCGTGGGCACGGTGGAGGACGTGGTGGAGCAGCTCGCACCCATCGTGGAGCTGGGCTATCACCATCTCATCGCCGGCTTCCCCGCACCCTATGACGCAGAGTCGATGACCCGCCTGGCCACCGAGGTCCGGCCACGCCTGGAGGCCCTGGTCCATGCCTGACATGTCCGCGCCCATCAGGCTGGGCGCCAACTGCTGGAACCAGTACACCGGCTGGGCCGCGTTCCTCGCGGCGATGCGTCGGGCCGAGGACCTGGGCTACGAGTCGCTCTGGACCTGGGATCACGTGTATCCCATCGTGGGGTCGTGGGAGGGCCCGATCCTGGAGGCCTACACGGCCATGTCCGCCGTCGCGGCACGCACGAGCCGGTCCACCATCGGCCTGCTGGTGGGCGCCAACACGTTCCGCAACCCGGCGCTCGTGGCCAAGATGATGACCACCATCGACCACATCAGCGGCGGGCGGGCCGTGCTGGGCATCGGGGCCGCCTGGTTCGAGACCGAGCACCGGGCCTTCGGCATCGACTTCGGCTCGGGGTTCCCCGAGCGGCTCCGCTGGCTGTCCCAGGCGCTGCCCATCATGCGCGGGATGCTCGACGGCACCGAGCCGACCGTCACCGAGGGCCGCTATCGCACGGACGCCGTGCGCAACGACCCGCCGCCCGTCCAGCGGCACCTGCCGATCCTCATCGGTGGCACCGGGCGCAAGGTGACGCTCCGGCTGACGGCGCAGTACGCCGACATGCACAACCTGGGCAACGGGGACATCGAGGACGCGCGGGACGTGGACGCGACGCTCATCGCCCATTGCCAGGCCATCGGGCGCGACGAGCGCGAGATCGAGCGCACGGTGGAGCTCCAACGCGTGGTCATCCGTGACACGCGCGCCGAGGCGCAGCGGGTCCAGGATGAGATCCTGGCCCACAACGGCGGTGCCATCGTGGACGAGGACCGGCCCAAGTCCGCCTCCATCGAGCGTGAGCGCGGCTGTGTGGGCACAGTGGACGATGTGGTCGACCACATCAGGCCCTTTGTGGAACTGGGGTATCGCCATCTCATCTGCTGCTATCCGGCACCCTTCGACGATGAGTCCATGACCCGCATGGCCACCGAGGTCCGACCTCGCCTGGAGGCGCTCGTCCGCGGATGAGCCACCTGCCCTGGCACATGCGCTGCCAGGGTCGGCTGCCGGACGAGGGCAAGACCCCCGTCCGGCCACCCGACCGGCATCGACGACGCCGGGGCACGTCGGTCGTCCATCGATGCGGGCACGGTAGCCATCGCCTCTTATCAGCGGCTTATGCGCGCGAGCCGACCTGCTGACGCGGGTCCCATCGGTCATGGCAGGAATGGGGGATCGACCGGCATCGGGCACGTGGGCATCGTGTCCGCGATGAAACGCCCGACGCGGGTGCAGGTCTACGAGGCGCTGTACCGCTCGCAGGCCGATGAGTTGTTCCAAGCTGATGCCGCCGAGGCGGCACGGCATGGCTGGCGGGCCGTCGACGAGGGCCGCTGGAACGGCGAGCATCTCTCGGTCACCTTCGTCCATGAGGGCGCCGGATGGCGAGGCCCGAGCCTGCGCCGCAGGACGGAGGCGCCGAGGGCTGCCCTCAAGCCGGGGGGCACCGGGCCGAGACGTTCCCGGGTGCGCCGGGTCGCCAGTGCCACCGTGCAGACCACGGTCTTCCTCGCGCTGGTGGCGGCCGTGATCGTGGCCATCATCGGTGTCGCCCTCATCGCCGACGTGGGGAACCTGCGGGAGATGAGCAGGGACCTCCCCAAGCCCATCCCGCAGATCGTCCGGGACTATCTCGACTGGGTCAAGTCGATGCGCGGGTAGCTTGCCCGAGGGTCACCAGCCACAGGCCGTGCGCACGTTCGCCACGGCCTGCTCGATGCCCGCGATGGGGAACACCAGGGTCATCTCGTTCCAGTTCCACGGCTTCGTCTGGGCAACGAGTCGGTCCTTGCCGAACAGGCTGGCCAGGAAGGCGAGCGGGTCGGTCGGGTAGAAGGAGCTGGTGCCGGTCTCGTCGACCGGCCATGCCTGGGTGACGGGCTCCTCGTCGGCGATGCGGGTCGTGATGTCAGCGGTCGCCAGGTCCAGGAAGGCGTTCCAGGAGATGCGCACCTGGGTCAGGCCCAGGCTCATGCACTCGACGATGAGCGCGGCCGAGCGCGAGCCATCCGCGAAGACCCAGGTCGCGGTGACCGGGTCATCCGTGAGCGGGTCACGCGTGATCGGCTGCACCACCCATTGGCCGGTGTCCTTGACTGGAGGCCCTGCCGTGGCATCGACCCCCGGCCCGTCGCCGTCATCATCCGGACCCGGATGGGCAGGGCACGACCGCACCGCGGTGATGATGTAGTCACCATCCACGATGCCCGCGGTGAGCTCATCCGCCGTGACGTCAGTGGGCGCCCCCTGCACCACCACGCACAACGTCGCCTCGGGCTGGCGCGCGGCCAGCACGGTCGCCAGTGGGCCCGCGACGAGGGCGACCGCGAGCAATGCGACAGACAGGAGCCGGGTGCGTGACATGTCACCTCCGAGACCGGGATGGGCGCATGCTCGTGGGCGCGATGGCCGGTGTCGCCCGCCGGATGACGTACGCAAGCTACGCATAAGGACCTGATAAGAGCCGGTCGCTAGGCTGGTCGGTGACCGCTCGGCAACCGAGGACCGTTGGGCCTGGAAGGGTCGAATGGGCCGCAGGTCACCGGCCGGTCGCTCCCGTTCGACACCGGTCCGCCGATCCCGCCCGGGACCCGCCGAACGGCCCGCCGACATCTGTCCAAACCCGCCTCCACCCGCCGGATGGAGGTCAGCCATGGAGCCGATCGCACCCGACTGGCGCACCATCGGGAGCACGGCGGGGCCTGCACCGGCGCAGGCCAGCCCAAGACGGGCGCTGCCGCCGGCGCGCCACGTGGCCTGGGTCGCGGGCGCGTGTCTCGTGACGTCGATCGTGGGTGCGATGGCCGCGCTCCTCGTCATGCCCAGCACGGGTGGCGTGACGGTCGAGATGAGAGACGCGGACGCGGTCCCCATGGCGGCCATGACGCAGGACGCCGCGGAGCCCATCACGGACGTCGTGGCTGTCGTGGCCGTCGAGCCGAACCTCCTCGTGATCGACGTCGAGGGGGCCGTTGCCAGGCCCGGGCTCGTCCACGTCCCGGCCGGCGCCCGGGTCGGTGACGCGCTCCGGTCGGCCGGTGGCTACAGGGCCGACGCGGACCTCGCGGCGGCTGCGGCGACCATCAACCTCGCCCAGGAGGTGACCGACGGCCTCAAGATCGTGGTGCCGGCCATCGGCGATCCTTCACGCCCTGATGGGGGCACGGGGCCGACCACGGGTCCCGGGGACGGGCCTATCGACCTCAACCGGGCCACCGAGTCGACGCTCGACAGCCTCCCCGGCGTGGGCCCGGCCACCATCGCGAAGATCGTCGCGGCGCGCGAGGAGGCACCGTTCCGGAGCGTCGATGACCTGCGGGCCCGGGGCATCGTGGGCGAGTCGACGCTCGCGAGGCTGCGGGACCTGGTGACCGTGGGCGAGTGACCACGACCGGAGCATCCGTCGCCGTCATGCCTCGCATCGGGTGGGTCGCCCTCGGCACGGTGTCAGGCGCGCTGCTCGCCGAGGTCCTCGCCACGCCTGGGTGGCGCCTGCCCGTCGTGATGCTGGTGGCGTCCCTGTGCGCATGCCTCGTGCTGGGTGTGGCACGGCGGTCACGTTCGGCGTGCCTCGCCTTCGGAGCCGCGACGATCGCGCTCCGGATGGCGCTGGGTGCGCTGGACGCCGCCCCGCCTCCCCCCACGCCCAGCGCCCAGGTCGGCGGTCGTTGGGTCGCCCAGGTCGTGACGCTCGGGTCCACGGCCGGAGGCCGGCAGCGGGGCGTGATGCTGGTGCGCGCGGCGGACCCCGGGGCGGCGCCACCGGGCGCGCTCGGGCCATGGCGCGCCTATGCCTGGCTGCCCCGGTACCCGCCCCTCGTCCCGGGGGACCGCGTGGCGTTCGACGACCCGCTCGACCCCGTGCGCCGCGACGGCAGCGAGTTCGCGAGCTACCTCGAGGGCCTCGGCGTGGGCCTCACCACCCGCGTCCGTGACCTGGAGCTGCTGGGTGACGGCGGAGGCGCCGCGGGGCTCGCGGAGGGCGCGCGTCGCACCGTGGACGAGGCGCTCGCGCGGGTGGTGCCAGAGCCCATGGCGGGCCTCGCGTCAGCCATCCTGGTCGGGCGACGGGACCGGGTGTCACGCGAGCTGACGGACGCCTTCGCGGCCACCGGCCTCAGCCATGTCGTGGCCATCAGCGGCTGGAACATCGCGCTCATCGGTGCGGTCGTGGGTGGCCTGCTCGGCGCCGCCGGGCTGGGCCGGCGCGAACGGACCATCGCCGTCGTTGCCACACTCGGAGCGTTCACGCTCGTGGCCGGTGGGGGCGCGAGCGTGGTGCGTGCGGCGCTCATGGGAGGTGTCGCGCTCGTGGCCCGTGACGCGGGTCGCCCGGGGAGCGCAGCGGCCGCGCTCGGGATCGCGGTGTGGCTCCTGACCCTGCTGGACCCCGCCATGGCCATGGACATCGGCTTCCAGCTCTCGGTCGCGGCCACCGCGGGTCTCCTGGCATGGGGCAGCGGCCTCGCCGACAGGCTGCGCGGCCCGACGCCAGGCCCCGCCCGCCGCTGGCTGGCGGAATCCCTGGGGGTGTCGCTCGCCGCCCAGATGGCCACGCTCCCCCTGGTGCTGTTCCATTTCGGGCGCCTGTCGCTGGTGGCCCCGCTCGCCAACCTGGTGGTCGCGCCCGTCGTCGCCCCCGCGATGCTGGTGGGCACGGTCTGCCTCCTGGCCGGCCTTGCGGTCGGCGCCGGTGCGCCGGTGCTGCTGGGGGCGCCGTTCGCACTGCTCGGCTGGCTGGTCCTGGGGGCGATGGTCGCGGTCGCCGGCTCATTCGCAGCCCTCCCCTACGCCAGCGTCGAGCTGCCGCCCGCCATCGCCACCGTCGCGGCGATGGCGGTCACCCTGCTCGTGATCGGGGTGGCGTGGCAGCGTCGGTCGCGGGCGTTGGGGTCCGGGCACGCATGGGTGACCGAGGCACCGGGCGGACCTGCCGGGTCGGCCCGGGCACCCGGCGCGGCGCCCGCGCGTCCGGCGACCCCGGCACCGGCTGGGCCCACCAGGGCACCCCGCGCGCGGGCGGTGACGCTCATGGTGGCGGTGGTCACGGGCTTGCTGACCCTGGTGGTTGGGGTCGGCTCCCTGGTCCGGTCGGTGCACCGGGAGCCCCGGTTGGTGGTGACGGTGCTCGACGTGG
>DAOTUX010000259.1:0-9008 GCA_034436475.1 Chloroflexota bacterium
CCGGACTTGCCGGCCTGCGAGGCGTACATCGTCATGAGGTACTCGTAGGCATCGCCGAACAGGTCGATGCTGTTGTGCTCGAAGTCGCCCAGCGGCAGGTCCCCGACGGCGTCGAGCAGCTTGGCCAGCTTCTCGTTGCGCCGGGCCACGGTCGGCCCGAGCTTGGCGCTGTTGACGTCGAGGTCGTCGAACAGGCCCTTGAGGTCGTGCTCGCTGTCCGTGCCCTTGGCCGAGCCCTCGATGCCCTGGAACACCCGCTCCAGGGTCTCGTTGAGGTCCTCATCGGTCGCCGCTCGCGCGCGGACGTTGGCGAACAGCTCCGACGGCAGGATGTAGAAGCCCTTCTCCGCCACCGTCTCCGCACGGCCGAACGCTGCGTCCGTGTCCGACAGCCGCGCGTAGTCGAACTCCGGGCTGCCCGCCGCGCGCTCCGCCGCGTTGATGTACGCGGTCAGGTTCTCCGAGATGAACCGATAGAAGAGCATCCCCAGGACGTAGCTCTTGAAGTCCCACCCGTCCACCGACCCGCGCAGGTCGTTGGCGATGCGCCAGATGGTCTTGTGGAGTTCGGCGCGCTGGGCCTCCTTGGACGTCGGTGGCACCTGTGGTCTATCTCCGCTTCGTCAGCTGCCCAGGGCGCGCCACTCGCCGGTCAGGCACGACCATGATGGTGATGAGGATCGCGATGACCGCTGTGGCGCCCTCGTGTCGCCCTCGGAGTATGACGCACGCCGCGATGCCGTTCGGCCACCTCCGCCGAGCGGCACAGCCGAGGATTGCGTGTGGGGTGCGGGGCGGTACCAACGGGTCGGGGTGCGCTCGCACGTCAGCGCTAGACTTCGCGCATGCTCAAGGGACTGATCCAGTCCGAGGGGCGCTGGATTCACGCGCTCCTGGTCCTCGGCACGCTCACCATCGCGCTGGTGTTGATCGGGCTGGTCTCCAACCTCCTGGTCTACTTCAGCGACATCCTGCTCATCATGGTGATGGCGTGGGTGTTCGCGTTCATCCTGTCGCCCCTCGCCACCTGGATCGAGCGGCGACTGCCGGTGCTGCCGCGGGTGGCCGTGGTGGCCGCCGTGTACGGGCTCCTGTTCGTGACCCTGTCGGCGATCGTGGTGATCATCGCGGTGAACGTGGCGAGCTCCTTCAAGCAACTCATCGATGAGCTGCCCAGGATCCAGGAGAACCTGCCCGAGACGCTCGCCGGGTGGCAGGGGCAGCTCGATGCCCTCAACATCGACATCAACCTGACCATCGCGTTCAGCCAGGCCATCGAGGGACTGCGCGACCTGTCCAAGGACCTCGTCCGACCCGCCGCCGACCTCGCGCTCGCGAGCCTCGGCATCATCGGCAACCTGCTGATGATCGTGTTCCTGTCGGTGTTCATCCTCATCGACAAGGATCGCATCCTCGCCTTCTTCATCCGGCTGGCCCCGGAGCGCTACGCGGATGAGGTCCGACTGCTGCAGACCAGCGTCTCCTCCTCCTTCGGTGGGTTCCTGCGGGGTCAGGCGATCCAGGGCGTGGTCCTGGGCCTGGTCGCCGCGGTCGGTGGCTGGTGGTTCGACATCCCCTACTGGCCAGCCACGGCTGTCATCGTGGCGCTGCTCCAGATGATCCCGTTCTTCGGGCCGTTCGTGTCGTGGGCGCCGCCGGTCCTGGTGGCAGCCCTCACGCCGGGGGCCCAGGTCCTGCCTATGCTCGTCGTCATGCTCGCTGGCTGGTTCGTGGTCATGAACATCATCCAGCCGCGCGTGATGGCCGACTCGGTGGGCATCCATCCGGTGGTGGTGCTGATCTCGGTGCTCATCGGACTCAAGGTCCAGGGTGTCGTGGGGGCGATCTTCGCGGTCCCGGTTGCCGCGGTCATCTCGGCGTTCTTCTTCTTCTACCTCGAGCGGTCGCCCGCGGGTGGCCCGAGGGATGTCGCGAGCCGTGCCGCGAGAAGGCTGGAGGCTCGGGGCGGCCGGCCGGTGCGGGTGCCCACGGCACCCGTGGTGCTGCCCGGTGGCCCCGGGGATCCCCGGGGCACACCTGCCGCCGGGCCCGCCGGACCCGCCGGGCCCGGCACGCCAAGCGACAGGCCGGCGGCACCCTGACTGACATCATGAGCGTACGACGAGCATGACGGACGACCGGACACCCGAGGCGCAGCGTGGCCGTGCGCCCAAGCGCAAGGCGCCCGGCGGTGACGGGCTGCGCGAGGGCGACCGCCTGGAGCGTCGCGCGATCGACCGCGACCGGGGCGAGCCGCTCGCCGTGGGAGAGCAACGCACGTCGCAGACCCACGCCATCCGTGACCCGAGGCCGCTCGAGGCGTGGTCGAGACGGCCCCGGATCCTCATCACCAACGATGACGGCGTGGAGTCCAGGGGCCTGCTGGCCCTCCGGCAGGCCCTCGAGCCCCTGGGGGACGTGTACGTCGTGGCCCCCGAGACGAACCAGTCGGCCGTGGGCCATCAGAAGACGTTCATGCGTCCGCTGCGCGTCCGTGAGCGGACGCTGACCGACGGGAGCCGGGCGTGGTCGGTCGATGGCTCACCCACCGACGCGGTCAGTCTCGCGTTCCTGGGCTACTTCGACGTGGAGTTCGACCTGGTCGCATCGGGCATCAACTACGGTGCCAACCTGGGTGATGATGTCACGTACTCAGGGACCGTGAGCGCCGCGATGGAGGCGGTCATCAACGAGTGCCCCGCGTTCGCGGTCTCGCAGGAGTACTACGCCCACCCCGATTTCACGCTCGCGGGTCGTGTGGCGCGCCTGGTCGCGGTCAACATCCTCGAGAACGGCCTGTCCCCCGGCGCGCTGCTCAACGTGAACGTGCCGGCGCGCATCGCCCCGGACCCCGACGGCGAGCCGGTCATCGCGGTCACCCGGATGGGCAAGCGCATCTATCAGGACCAGCTCCTCGAGCGGCTCGACCCGCGGGGCGTGCCCTACTACTGGATCGGCGGCCCGGCGCCCAGTGGCCACGCGGAGCGGGGCACTGACTTCCATGCCGTGGTCAACGGCCGCATCGCCATCACGCCCATCCAGCTCGACCTGACCGCGAGTCGCCTGCTGCGTCGCATCCGTGCCTGGGAGTGGCGCCTGTCGCCGGCCGGCACGACCGGTCAGGAGGTCGCCGAGACCCTCGACCGTCCCTGAGCCGACCGCCGGGGCCTCAGGGGCGCTGCTGCATGACCGCGAGGTCCCCGTTGGACGTGGCAGCGTGGAGCACGGTCGCCGACGAGATGCCCGTGGTGCCGCGAATGGACGTGTCGGCGATGACGAGGCGTGGGAAGTCGGTCCGGACACTGCCATTGCTGGTGCTGCCATCGATGGTGAACGCTGCATCGCCGGGCAGCGTCACCAGCAGACTGCCATTGGAGGTCACCAGGGAGTGGTCGCCCGGCGCGAGCGAGCCGCTGAAGGTCAGTGTGGCGTTCGAGGTCTCGGCGGTCACGGAGACGTCACGCGCCTCGTTGATGTCCAGGCCCCCGTTGCTGGTGCGCACCACGAGGTCGCCGGTGGGCGCGTTGACGGACACGTTGCCGTTGCTGGTGTCAAGGTCCAGGCCATCGCCGCCCCGGGTGGTGATGGCGCCATTGCTGGTGCGCGCCACGACGCTCGAGGCCACGTTGGTGGCGTCGATGCGCGCATTCGAGGTGCGCAGCTCCAGCCGCGCGGCGGCCGGCACGTACAGCTCCACGTCCGCGCCGGTGTCACCCTGGGCGGCCGGGCCATCCCGGCGTCGTGCGGTGATGGTGATGCGGTCGCCGACCTGGCTGACGTCCACCACGACCTGGGCGAGGTCGCGCTCCGCCTCCGCCTGGTCGGTGCCAGACCCACGGCTGTTGACACGCACCTCGACCTGGTCCGGACCGGCCGCGATCGCCGAGATGCGCCCGTTGAACGTGTCGACGATCACGACGGGCTCTGCCGTGACGGGCAGCGCCCAACGCTCCTGTCGTCGTGCGTACACGGTGCCGGTCACGGTGCAACCCGCGAGCACGAGGCCCGCCGCGAGGACCGCCGCCAGGAGGAGCGTGAGGGGTCGCATGCGCGTCAGTCCCTGGCGTCAGTCTCGTCCGGCCCGCAGGCTGGTCCGGCTTGCCCGGCCAGCCCGGCACGACGCAGGGCCCGCCGGCCTCGACGCAGGTCCGCGATCACCTCGCGTGCCGCGTTGCGTCCGGGGACACCCGTGACACCGCCTCCTGGGTGGGCACCCGAGCCGCACAGGTAGAGGCCACCGACGGGCATCCGATAGCGGGCGTATCCGAGCATGGGTCGCCACGCGAACCATTGGTCGAGCGACGGCTCCCCATGGAGGGGGTGCCCACCGGTCATGCCCAGGTCTCGCTCGAGGTCCGCCGGCGTGTGGACCTGCTGCGCGACCACCAGCCCACCGATGCCGGGCGCGACCGCCTCGAGGACCGACATCGCGCGATGGACGAGGACCTCGCGGGCGAGCTCCCATCCGCCATCCCGAAGCACCGCCGGTGCCGACTGGACGAGGACGCTCATCACGTGACGCACGCCGGATGCCGCCCCCCCGTCCGTGAGCAGCGGGTCGACCAGGCTGGGGATGGTCGCCTCCAGCCAGGGCTGGTCGCTGACCCGACCATACTTCGCCGCGTCCGCCGCCGCGTCCAGGTACCCGACCGTGGGCGCGACGAGGATGCGACCCCGCAGCCGACGTGGCGCGTCGGCGCCGTCCAGGCCATGGAACCGGGGCAGGTCCGCGAGGGCCAGGTCCAGCTTCGCGGTGACCCCACCCAGGCGCAGGTTGCCAACCTGCCACCCCATGCGCGGGCCCAGCACCTCCGGGTCGACCAGGTCGAGCAGGGTGCGACGAGGGTCAAGGCCACTGACCACCAGCGATGCGTCCAACTCCTCCCCGGAGGCCAGCACCACGCCCGTGACCCGCTCGTCGCGCGTGCGCACACTCGCCACTGACGCTCCGGTACGGATGGTCACGCCGGCCCGCCGTGCCGCCGACGCGAGCGCCGCCGCCAGGGCGCCCGGACCACCCCGCGCATACACGGTCTCCCCGGGCGCGCCACCGTCGTTGCCCGCCGAGTCGGCGAGCAGCACCTGGGTCGTGCCGGCCGCCAGCGGGCCCATGGAGGTGTACCGGACACCGCGGGCCGCCATCAGCGCCCGGAGTTGCTCGGTCTCGAGCCGATCGGCGACGAAGTCCGCCACCGGCTGGGGCAGCACCCGGGTCAGGGCGCGCGCGTGCGTGACCTCCAGGCCGCGCAGGCGCCGGCCCACGCGCAGGAGCGAGCGGGCATCCCCCGCGACGAGCGCCGATGGGTCCGGCGGCGTGATGGTGGCCATCCGGGACAGCACGCTCGACAGTGCGCGGATCTCGGCGTCCAGCGCCATCCAGGCGTCCGCATCGTGCCTGGAGATGGTGGCGAGCCCGCGCGCCGTCGCGGTCGCATCGCCCCACAGGGTGATGGCGGGGCCCTCCGGGCGCACCGCGGTGACCCGGGCGCGCGGCTGGACCAGACGCAGGCCGTGGGCGGTCAGGCCAAGGTCGCGCGCGATGGTGCCCCGGAACCTGCCCACCGTGTGGGCATAGGTGGGCACCCGGACCCCAGGCAGCAGCTCCGTGGTGGCGAGTGCGCCACCGACTGCCTCGCGTGCCTCCAGCAGGAGCGTCCGGAGCCCCGACCGGCCGAGGTATGCCGCGCACACGAGGCCGTTGTGGCCGCCCCCCACCACGATGGCGTCCCACGGCCCACGGGGCCCACCCACCGGCGCCCGCCCCTCGCTCACGCCGCGCGTCCGCGCTCGCGCAGCAGAGCGAGCGCCGCGATGCGTCCCGGCGCACCCATGATGCCGCCACCCGGATGTGCCGACGAGCCACACAGCCAGAGGTCCCGCACCGGAGTCCGGAAGCGCGCCCAGCCGGGTGCTGGTCGGTTGAGGAACAGCTGCTCCAAGGACAGCTCGCCCTGGAAGATGTTGCCCTCGGTGAGACCCATGGTCCGCTCGATGTCGAGCGGGGTCAGCACCTGGCGGCCCACGATCATGCCGCGGATGTTGGGGGCACGCTCGGCGATGGTGTCGATGACCGCGTCACCGAAGGCCTCGCGCCGCTCGTCCCACGTCCCCTCGGCGAGATGGTACGGCGCGTACTGCACGAAGCAACTGACGATGTGCTTGCCAGGTGGGGCCATGCGCGGGTCCACGAGCGTGGGGATGACCATGTCGACGTACGGGCGACGACTGAAGCGGCCCGCCTTCGCGTCGTCGTAGGCCTGCTCCATGTAGTCGAGCGAGGGGCTGAAGCTGATGGCGCCCCGCAGGTGCTCCCCCCTCCCCGGCAGGCACGTGAAGTCGGGCAGGCCGTCGAGCGCCAGGTTCACCTTGCCCGACGACCCCCGGAACCGGAAGCGCCGGATAGCGTCGCTGAAGTCGTCCTCCAGCACGCCCGGTTCGAGCAGGTCGAGGAACGTTACCTTGGCGTCCGTGGAGGCGAGCACCGCGGCCGACCCGATCTCCTCGCCGGACTCGAGGACGACGCCGGTCGCGCGGCCATCCCGCACGGTGATGCGCGTCACTGGCGCCTCGGTCCTGATCTCCGCCCCGAAGCCCCGTGCGGCGCTCGCGATGGACTCGCTGACGCCACCCGTGCCACCTCGAGGGATGCCCCACGCCCGGAAGGCGCCGTCGATCTCACCCATGTAGTGGTGGAGCAGCACGTACGCCGTGCCCGGCGAGCGCACGCCCTGGAAGGTGCCGATGATGCCCGACGCGGACATCGTGGCCTTGAGCGGCGCTGTCTCGAACCACTGGTCGAGGAAATCCGCGGCACTCATGGTCATGAGCTGGACGAACGCGGTCTGCTGGCGCCGCGGCAGCCTCGAGAACTCGCGCAGCAGGCCGCCCAGGGGCAGCGCGTCGCGCGGGTCCGGCCGGCGCGGATCGAGCGGCGTGACACCCAGGATGGGCTTGATGAAGCGCGCCATCTCCACCATCAGCAGCCCGTACTCGGCGTACGCCTCGGCATCGGCGGCCGACCAGCGGCGCAGCTCCCGCATGGTCTGCGCGTGGTCGTCGGTGCGCCACAGGTGGTCGCCATCGAGGGGCGTAAAGGTGCCGTCGAGGGGCAGGATGCGCAGCCCGTGTCCCGGCAGGTCCAGGTCGCGGATGATCTCGGGCCGCAGCAGGCTGACCACATAGCTCGCCACGCTGAACCGGAAGCCGGGGACGACCTCCTCGGTGACCGCGGCACCGCCCAGCACGTGCCGCCGCTCCAGCACGAGGACCCGGAGGCCCGCCCGGGCGAGGTATGCCGCGCTCACCAGCCCGTTGTGACCACCGCCGATCACCACGGCGTCATAGCGCTGGGGCACGGTCCCTCCCTGTGTTCGCCGATCGGCAGCGTCATGGTAGCCGGGCGCCGTGCCACGAGCCGCGCGGTCGTTGACGTACGCGCCGTGCGAACACATACTTGACGACATCGATACGCATCGAGGCGTCTGATATGGCGAATGTCGTGGGCGAGCGGTTCCAGATCACCATCGACAAGCGGGTCCGCGAGGAGCTGGGCATCCAGCCAGGTGACCAGGCGGTCGAGTTCGTCGAGGACGGGCGCCTGGTGGTGTACTTCATGCCCAAGCCTCATACCCGGTCGCTGCTGGGCATCCTCCATCGGCCAGGCATGGAGCCCATCACGGACTGGGAGGCCGTCAAGGAACGCGCCTGGGCGGAGCGGACCACGGAGATCATGGAGGCGCTGGAGGACGACAGCCGACGACATCGGGAGCGGTCCAAGGATGGCTGAGCGGGTGTTCCTGGACACGAGCGTGCTGCTCCGCTATCTCAGCGACGACGACCCGCCTCGCGCATTCGCTGCCGCGGGGCTCATCGACGGCGACCGGACGCTGGTGATCTCCGGGGTGGTCATCATGGAGACCGTCCATTCGCTGCGAACCACGTTCGGCAGGTCGAACCCAGAGGTGGCACGGGCGCTCGTCGCCCTCCTGTCGAAGGCGAATGTCGAGCTCGTGGACGCGGACAAGGCGCATGTGGTGGGAGCGCTCCAATGGAGCGTTGGGAGGTCAGCACGACGCATTCCCGACGCCATCATCGCCTCGACCGCTGACCGGGCACGCTGCGACTGGATCGCCACCTTCGACGGGCGCTTCAGCTCCCCCACCGTGCCGTCCCGGGTACTCTGACGCTATATGCGATCGACCCGGACCCTTGCGCTCACGCTCGCGCTCTGCGCATCGCTCACCGTGCCAGCGACGGCAGCGCTCGCGGGCACCAGCGCCCTGGCGGAGGCCGTCACGTTCCTCCCACCGGGCACGACCGACATGGGCTTCACCGACTGGGCGCGCATCCGTGCGTCACTGGGCGCCCAGGACGTGACCGGCGTGAGCCCCATCGAGGACAAGCTCGCGGTGGTCATGGCCACCGCGGACGGGGAGGCCGCGGCGTCGGGGTTTGGGATGGCCCATCTCCGCGGCCACCGCGATGCCTGGGGGTGGGACACGCTCGACCTCGACTGGGAGGCGATCTACAGCACCGGCGGGCCGCCGGTCGCGATCGTCCGGCTCCGGGACGGCGTGGACACGGCCGCCATCGCCGGCCGGTACGACGCGTACGGCTTCACGACCGAGCGCGTGGGCGATGCCACGCTCCGGACGCACAAGCTGGACCCGACCGCCGACTGGGTCCGCACCACGGACCTCGGCGTCACCAACACGGCGTTCCTCGACGACGGACGGACGCTCCTGTTCTCGAGCAGTCGCGACGCGCTCGAGGGAGCGCTGCGCGACGGTGCCTCGGCACTCGTGCCGGGTGCGACCGGGGTGGTCGAGGCACTCGGGGAGCCATCGGCGGCCTGGCTCGTGCTGGGGCCGGGGTGCCCGGCATTCACACCCCTCCCGTTCGACCCGTTCGACCCGGAGGCCTCGATCCGGCCGCTCGCCACGGGCGAGGCGCTGCATCCCTGGACGGCGCTGGGCATCGGGTACGAGCGACCCGACTGGCCGTCGATG
>DAOTUX010000260.1:0-22995 GCA_034436475.1 Chloroflexota bacterium
GCCCATGGTCAAGCAGTTCAACGACCGGCTCACGACCCTGTTCGAGAAGCCGTTCAGCGCCGAGACCAAGTGACCATGGGGCGCCTCGGCACGTTCGTCTGGACATCGCCGCCGCCCACCGCCGTTGACGAGGTCCTCATCCTCGAGGAGGATCTCGCGCGTCTGGTGGTGCGCCGTCCCCGGAGGGTCACGAGCACCGTGGGCAGCTATCTGGGGAACCCGAGCAAGGGCGATCGCGCGACCCTCCTTGCCGCCGGACCGGGACCCGTCACGTTCGAACTTTGGCCCCCTCGGCCGGACCCTGCCGTGCTCACGCTCAAGGCCGTCGCGGACCGTGTCGCCCAGGCGTGCCTCGACGAGCCCAGGTCCACGGTGACCTTCGCCGTCGGCGTCACCGATGTCGGGTCCGACGCGACGCTGGGCATCGCGCTGATGGCCACCGCGGTCGGCCGTGACGCCGTCGTGTTCGACATCGACCCCGACACGTCGGTCGTCCATCTGCTCGGGTCTGACGGCGCGCTCACGTGGGCTCCGATGCCGCGCCCGGCCACGGGGTTCGTGACGCTCGATGCGGTGGGCATCGGCGGGCTCGGCGCGGCAGCTCGCCTCGCACCGGGCATCTCGGTCGCCACGACGCTGCGGGTGCGACTCGTCCCGGGTGCCACCGGCGTCGCCATCGAGGTCGCGGGGTGGCTGAGCGAGGGCCTCCCCGACGAGCCCGAGCCCGTCCGCTTCGCGGTCCGGACCCCGGAGGCCCCCATCATGCGCTGACGCGGGTCACAGGTGGAAGGGCGGGCTCATCACGACATATCGGTCCACCGCGACCATGGCGGGATCCTCCAGGAGGTAGGCCGGGTCAGGGTCGATCCGATAGCCGCGCTCGAGGAGGTGACGCACCGCGACCGTGCACGCCAAGGGAACCCAGAGCGTGCCCGAGGCAAGGCCTCTCCCACGCGTCTCGGCCTCCACGAGTCCGATCGCGCAGCGCATGAGCGGTGGGTCGAGGACCGCGATGGGCCCCTGCCGCTCACCCGCGTACGCATACCCCACGGGATCGCCGGCGCGTTCGAGCAGCCATCCGGTCCGATGCTCCCCGAACCAGGTGTGGTCGACGTCGCGGCGCATCCCCAGGACCACCACGTCGATCGCGGCGAGCGCATCCCGCCGCGACTCCGGTGGCATGTCCGCGAGCCGCCGCACCGTCACCCCGTCGGGGAGCTGTGGCTGCTCGTCGCTGGGCGCGCCCTCGAACCTGTGGACGACCGCGGTGGGCGCCAGGCCCAGGCGCAGATACCGGGAGAGCCCCGTCCCATCGGTCGTGGCCAGGACCGACCTGCGGCAGGTGCCCGGCGGGAGGGCGTGCTCCAGCAGGCGAGTGCCGAGCCCCTGGCCCTGCGCTTCCGGTAGCACGAACAGCTCGGTCAGCTCGCGGACGTCGGCGCGCCGGATGCTCCGGGCATAGCCCACCAGCCGCCCGTCGAGTTCCGCGCCCCAGGCCTCGTCGGCCGTCGCCCTGATGTGCTCGTAGAGGGGCCTCCAGCGCTCCCACTCCTCATCGTCCGCGAGGTCGAACGACCAGCCATCCCGGCGGTGACGCTGAGCGAGCTCATCGACGGCCGTTCGGAAGATGCCGTACAGGACACGGTCGTCCTCGGCCCTCAGAGGGCGTAGGGCGATCGTCCGGGGGGCCACGATCGATCGGTCACCGCCCGACATGCTTCCATCGACCACCGTCGTGCGTCGGTCGATGGCCGCGAGGAGGTCGATCACGCCAGCACCCGTCACGGAAGAGACGAGCAGGACCTCCGGGCGCTTGGGCCTGGGCCAGGCACCCCTCGGCCGACCATGCTGGGCCCCGACCGTGAGCATCGCGCGCAGCGCCGCAGCCGCCCGGTCGGCGCCGGGCAGGTCGGCCTTGGACACGACCACGACGTCCGCGACCTCCAGGAGACCCGCCTTGAGCGCCTGGACCTCGTCACCCATCCCCGGGGCCTCCACCACGATGGTCGCGTCGACGAGGTCGGTCACGGCGACCTCGCCCTGACCCGCACCGACCGTCTCCACGAGGACCACGTCGAAGCCCACGTGGGCGAGCAGCGTCGCGGCGTCTCGCGTCGCCCGCGCCAGACCACCCGCCGCGCCTCGGCTGGCCATGCTCCGGATGAACACCCCTGGGTCCCGGGCGTGCTCCTGCATCCGCACGCGATCGCCCAGGATGGCGCCGCCGGTCACCGGGCTCGAGGGATCCACCGCGAGCACCGCGACGGTCCGGCCGGACGCCCGGATCGCGCCGACCAAGGCGCTGACGAGGCTGCTCTTGCCGGCGCCCGGCGGCCCCGTGACACCCACGAGGGCCGCCCGCGGGTCGTGTGGCCCGAGACGTCGGAGCGCCTCCCGGCCGGGAGCGGAGCCACTCTCGACCTGGGTGAGCAGGCGACCCAGCGCGCGCCGGTCGCCAGCCCGGGCCGCCGCGAGGAGGTCCGAGGGGTCGGCGGACGAGTCGCTCACCCCGTCCGGGGCCGCACGCTGGCGCGCAGGTACGCCGCGACCTCGCCGATGCTGGTGCCGGGGCCGAACACCTGGCCGACACCCGCCGCCTGGAGCTCGGGGACGTCCGTGTCGGGGATGATGCCCCCCGCGGTGACCAGCACGTCACCCATGCCCCGCTCACGGAGCAGCGCCGTCACCCGCGGCAGGAGGGTCAGGTGGGCGCCCGACAGGATGGACAGCCCGACCACGTCCACGTCCTCCTGCTCCGCGGTGGCGACGATCATCTCGGGCGTCTGGCGGATTCCCGTGTAGAGGACCTCGAACCCCTCGTCGCGGAGGCCACGCGCGAGCACCTTGGCTCCTCGGTCATGACCGTCGAGGCCGGGCTTGGCGATGAGCACCTTGATGGGTCGGTCGGGCATCGGGCCGATGATACCGGGGCGCCGGGTCAGTACGGACGGGTGCCGTCGCCCGACTCGAGGTCGAGCCAGCCCTGGAGGGCGCTCGTCACCCACGTGGTGACACCGGTCCCGAACAGGTCGCGGTCGTTGGTCCAGATCCCCGCCCGGAGCGCGATGGCGCAGGCGACCAGCGGCCAGTCGTCAGCGTCGCGCGGCGTCCGACGCCGCGCCACCCGCTCGAGCGGCGCATACATGGGCCGGCCGACGACCGTGACTGATGATCGGACAAGGTGGAACGAGCGCATGATGGCCAGTTCCCGCTCGGCAGACGTGAGCCTGCGTTGGTCCGCAACGGCCCCGACCCGGCGGCGCACCTCGACGGCGACCTCGTCGTGGGTGTCGGCGGGCATGAACAGCTCCAGCCGGCCATCGCGGAGCCGTTCGAAGCCATGACCGCGCAGCGACTCGCCCACGACCACGTTGGTGTCGAGCACGAGACGCATCAGCGGCCCTCGTCGTCCTCCGGGACGTAGTCGTCGCCCATCACCTCTCGCACGAACTCCTCCTCGGTCAGGCCGGTCTTCGCACGGATGTAGGCGAGCATCTCGAGCTGGCGCTCCACGGCCTCAGCCTGGACGGCGCGATCGACGGGCATGAGCGGTACATAGAAGCCGATGGGCTCGCCGTTCCGCTCGACTCGCACCAACTCGTCACCGTTGAGCACGCTGCTCGCCAGGTCCCGGAACTCCCGGACCCCGATCACCCGCATCGCATCGATCTCCCTGCGTGTGGCCACCAGTGTAGCCACAGTTGCCCAACCGCCTATCCTCCCGGGACCGATGTCCGACGAGCCCGGCCTCGAGCGCTTCGTCACCGCCCAGGCACTCGTCTACGACGAGGTGCTGGCTGAGCTGCGGGCTGGACGCAAGCGCAGCCACTGGATGTGGTTCGTGTTCCCGCAGCTGCGAGGGCTGGGCCACAGCGAGAAGGCGCAGCGCTACGGCATCGCGGATCTGGCCGAGGCCAAGGCCTACCTCGCCCACCCGGTGCTCGGCCCCCGCCTCCGCGAGTGCCTGCGGTTGGTGGCGGCCGCGTCTGGCGACATCGAGGACATCCTGGGCCCGGTGGATGCGGTCAAGCTGCGCTCCTGCGTGACGCTGTTCCTGGCGGCCGATGAGGCACCCGAGGCCCGGGTGGTGCTCGGGCGCTGGTGGGACGGCAAGCCCGACGTGCGGACCACGGAACTGCTCGCGGGCCCAACGGAGCGCTGGCCAGCGTAGCCCGAACGCGTTCGGTCCCTCCCCATCCGCTCACCTTCCGATGCGATGATCGTGTCGTGACCACGCGTGCCCGCATCCTGGTGGTGGACGACCCCCGGCTGGCGTCTTCGGTGCGTCGCGCCGGCCGCCCCTTGGGCCTACGCGACCATCCGGTTGAAGGCACGGCCGCCGATGGCCAGACCCAGCACGGCGAGCCCCGCCATGAGCAGCACGCCCGGCACCACGCTGGGGTCCGCGAACTGGCCGTTGAACAGGGCGCGCGCGGCATCCACCGCGTGTGCCAGGGGGTTGACCGAGGCGAGCGTGCGCAGCCAGTCCGGCGCGAGCGTGAGCGGCAGCAGCACGCCCGACAGGAGGAGCAAGGGCAGGGTCACGGTCATCAGCAGCGGCGCGAACGAGTCCTCGTCACGCAGCTTAAGCGCGAGGGCGTACGACACCGACGCCATGAGCAGACCCATGAGGACCAGCAGCCCGAACACCACCAGCAGCCCCTCGAGACTCACGGAGAGCCCGAACGGGATCGCGATGGCCACCAGGAGCGCGCCCTGGACCAGCGTGATGGTGACATCCCGACCGGCCCGGCCCAGGAGCATCGCGAGGCGGCTCGTGGGCGTCACGCGCATCCGCTCGATGACGCCCTCGCGCATCTCCTCGATGAGCCCGAAGCCCACGAACGCGGCACCGAACAGGCCGAGCTGGATGAGCAGCCCCGGCACGAACAAGTTGAAGGCGCCGTCCTGGGACATCCCCGGACCCGTCAGCGAGTCGAGCAGGGGTGCGAACAGGACGAGGTACAGGATCGGCTGCGTGAGCCCCACGAACACCCACACCGGGTTGTGGAGGGTGAGCCACATGGCTCGCTGGAACTGCAGCCAGGTGTCGCGGATGAGTCGCATGGTCGGGGATCCCTTCGTGGCTCGTGGATGGGTCGTCAGGCGGCGTCGCGGAGCGAGCGGCCGGTCTGGCGCAGGAACACGTCGTCAAGCGACGGGCGATTGAGGGACAGCGTCTGGGGTGCGAGGCCCTGGGCATCGAGGAGGCGCAGCAGCGCCGGGAGCGCCGCGTCCCCCTGGTCCACGTACGCCCGGACCAGACCGTCATCGCGGGTCGCCTCGCGCACGAACGGCTGGCTCCCGACGAGGGCGAGGACGGCCTCCGTCCGCTCGGGCACGCCGATGGTCACGACATCCCCGGCGATGCGTCGCTTGAGCTCGTCGGAGGTGCCCTCGACCACGATGGTGCCGTGGTCGATGATGGCGAGCCGGTCGCACAGGGCGTCCGCCTCGTCGAGATAGTGCGTGGTCAGGAACACGCTGGTGCCGGACGCACGAAGGGCGGCGATCTCGTCCCAGAGCCTCACGCGCGCCTGAGGGTCGAGCCCGGTCGTGGGCTCGTCGAGGAACAGCAGGGCCGGGTGATGGATGATGCCCAGGCCCACGTCCAGCCGCCGACGCATGCCCCCCGACCAGGTCCGGGTCGGCCGGTCGGCCGCGTCCATCACGTCGAGGTGCTCCAGCACCTCCTGCGCCCGCCGACGCGCGTCGCCGCCGGTCATCCCGTACATGCGCGCCTGCATCACCAGCTCGCCCCGCCCGGTCATCCCGGCCGCGCTCGAGAAGCCCTGCGGGACATACCCGATTCGCTTCCGGACCTCGCCCGCTTGAGTGCGCAGGTCGTGGCCCACGACACGCGCCTCCCCCGCCGATGGTGGCAGCAGGGTCACGAGCATCCGCAGGGTCGTGGTCTTGCCCGCCCCGTTGGGCCCGAGGAAGCCGAACACCTGTCCGGCCTCGACCGCCAGGTCCACGCCGCGAACGGCCTCGACCGCCTCGGCGCCCGTCCCGAAGGTCCTCGCGAGGCCCCGGGTCTCGATGATGTGGCCCATGTGCGCTCCTGTCTGTCATGCTGTCCACACGCACCATGTTGCTTGGTGGACAATTATCTTGATAACTGAGATACTTGCACTATGACCGACCGTCGCCAGCCTGTCAACACCTCGTCGCCGCTCTGGGGCGCGTACACCAAGCTGGTGCAGCAGGGCGCCCTCCATGGGGAGGCGATCGCCGAGGCCGTGGGGCTCGACCCCACCGCGCTCCGGTGCGTCGGCCTCGCGCGGACCGAGCGGGACCTGACGCCCGGCCGGCTCGCGGAGCTGACCGGCCTGACCACCGGCGCGGTGACGGGCGTCCTCGACCGGCTCGAACGGGCGGGCCTCGTGCGTCGCGTCCCGGACCCGTCGGACCGCCGACGCACGATCATCCGGGTCTCGGATGCGCGGGGACAGGAGGTCGGCGACGCGTACGAGCCGCTGGAGCGGGCTGCCGAGGCGGTGTTCGACCGGCTCGACGATGGCCAGCGCGCGCTCCTCGTGCGCGTGCTGGGCGACCTGCTCCGGGTGGTCTCCGATGACACGGACCGCCTGCGCGCGATGAGTCGCGGGGGGATGGTCGGGGACGTGTTCACGGCCCCTGGGAGCGGAGTGACCATGGGCCGGCTCACCTTCCGGTCCGGCGCCCCGCGCTTCGCGCTCCGGGCCGCACCCCTGGGCCCCGAGAGCGAGATGCGGGCCGTCGCGGAGCTCACCCACACCAGCCTGCGGCTCGACGGCTCGGCGACGGTCGGCGAGCTGTGCCGGGCGTCGTTCGAGGGGCCGCGCCCAGACGTAGCGGCGCGCAAGGGCGATGTCACCCTGAGCTACAAGCGCCGCCCCGACTGGCGCCAGCGGGGGGCGCGCGTGGGGCTCAGTCGCGACGTACCCTGGGTCATCGACGTGTCCGGCGGCCTGTCCGCCCTCGAGGCCGACCTCCGGTCCGTCCAGCTGCGCGAGCTGTCGGTCTCCGGGGGCACCGATGACGTGCGGCTGATGCTGGGACGCCCGGACGGCACCAGCCGGATCCGCGTCAGCGGCGGGTCGCGCGACGTGACCGTGGAGCTCCCCCCGGGGGTCGCGCTCCGGATGTCCGTGTCGGGCGGCGCCAGGGACGTCCGGTTCGAGCACGAGCACCGACGCAACATCCACGGGTCGGTCATGCTCGGGACGGCGGAGGCGTCGAGCGCGGCCGATCGCTTCGAGCTGGACCTGAGCGGCGGGGTCCGGGAGGCCCGGGTCCAGCGGGCCTGAGCCATGACCCGACGGCGAGGCCTACCCCTTGGCCAGCGGGCGCTCCAAGTGCGCGAGGAACTCGGCGCGCGTCTTGTCGTTGCTCCGGAAGAGGCCCAGGACCGCGCTCGTGGTCATGATGGTGCCCGGCTTGCGGATGCCGCGCATGACCGCGCACAGGTGGGTGGCCTCGATGACCACGCCCACGCCCTTGGGGTCAAGGCGGGACATCAGCAGGTCCGCGACCTGCTGGGTGAGCCGCTCCTGGACCTGGAGGCGGCGTGCGTACATCTCGACGATGCGCGGGACCTTGGACAGGCCCACCACCTGGCCCCGAGGGATGTAGGCCACCGCCGCGGTGCCAAAGAAGGGCAGCAGGTGGTGCTCGCACAGCGACGAGAAGGGGATGTCCCGGACCACCACCATCTCGCTGTAGTCGACGTCGAACACCGCGCCATTGAGCAGGCGATCGGGGTCCACGTGGTATCCCGCGGTCAGCTCCGCGTACATCCGGCGCACCCGCGCGGGGGTCCGCTCGAGCCCCTGCCGCCCCACGTCCTCCCCGAGGCCCCGGAGGATGACCCTGACCGCCTCCTCCACCGCCTCCGAGCCGGGGGCGTCGGGCCCCGCATCCAGCATCCAGGGGATGCGCCCCTCGATGTCCGCGGCAGCCAGGGCCATGTCCCCGGGCTCGCGCTCGATGGCCTCCACCGCACGCCGGACGTGCGAGGGCAGGTCAGACACGGGTGCGGGTCATCGCGGGGGGCTCAGGCTCCCGCGGGTGGCGTGCCCGGCGGGGTTGTGTCGTCGGACCGCTTCGCGAACTCGTCGCGTGTGTCCTTCACGGTGCGCCCCAGCGCCTCGCCCAGCTTGGGCAGCGTCTTGGGTCCGCGGAGCACGAGCACGACGATGAGGATGATGACGAGGACGAGGAGGAGGTCCACGGCCCCATCCTAGCGCCCCGGGGCGCCCGCGAGCGCCACGACCTCCCGGGCGACCTCGTCGGGGCGATAGCGCATGAGGTTGTGCCCGGTGCCCGGGAGCGGCACCACCCGGGTCGGCGGCATGCCCGCGGCGGCACGGGCCTCGACCACCTCCCGGAGCGCGATGGCCCGGTCGTGCGCCGCCTCGTCGTCGGCGGTGCCGGCCCCCGCGACCAGCACCGTCACGGGCACGGGCGCCGCCGCCAGGGTCTCCATGGGCTGATACGCGAACATGCCATCGACCACGCCCCGAATGGTGGCGGCACGTGCGACCAAGGCGACATGGCCGGCGTGCTTCTGCTCCACCTGCGATCGCGCGGCGCGCTCCTGGTCAGCGTCCCAGGTGGCCGGGTCGAACCGGCGACGGTCCTCGAGGAAGGCGTCCATGGAGGCGAGGACCTCGGGTGGCTCGGCGAGCGCGCCGACCAGCTCCGACGGGCTCAGCCGGGTGGCCGACGCGATGTCCTCCCAGCCACCGTCGACGAGCGCAAGCCCGGCCACCGACGCGGGCTGGAGACGCGCCATCTCGGCGGCGACCATGGCACCCAGGCCGTGCCCGGCGACCACGGCGGGTGGCCCGTGGGCATCGGCGCCGGCGCCGTTCGCCGCGAGGACCGTCAGCGCGTCCCAGGCCAACGAGGCGAGTCCGAGGTCGGAGCGCGCGCCCTCGGACAGACCATGACCCCGTAGGTCGACGGCCAGGACGCGCAGGCGGCGACACAGTCGCCGCGCGACCGGCGCCCAGGACCATGCCGTCAGCGCGATGCCGTGGATGAGCATGACGAACGACGCCTGGGCCTCCGGGCCGCCCCCCTCGCGCGGAGCACCCCAATCGAGGTAGTGGATGCGCTCGCCGGTGCCCACCCGGACCACCATCGACTCGGGCGCCGCGTCGGGGTCCGGGGTCAACACCCGGCTAGCATAGGTGGTCCATGCCCGTCCGACGTCGAGCCGCCCTTGCCCATCGTCATCCTCGTCGGCGCGTGCCGGACCGCTGGACCGACCATCCGGGCGACTTCGAGCGCGTGGTCCAGGAGGCGCTCGACGGCCTGCCGCCCCAGTTCCGGCGACTGCTCGCCAACGCCGCCGTGGTGGTCGAGGACTGGCCGACCCCCGATCAGGCACGCGCTGGCGGCGCGCCGGATGGCTGGCTGTACGGGCTCTATGACGGCACGCCGGCGACCGAGCCATGGTCCGACCACGTGGTCTCGCCCAATGTCATCACCCTGTTCCGGATCCCGCTCCAGGAGGACTTCCGGAACCCCGACGAGCTGGCCTGGGAGATCCGGCGGACTGTGATCCACGAGCTCGCCCACCATGCGGGCATCGACGACGAGCGACTCGACGAGCTGGGCTACGGCTGAGCCGGTGCGTCGGCCACGGCGAGCAGCTGGGGCAGGCGCGCGAGGTCCATGTTGCCGCCGGACGCGACCACGCACACCACCTCGCCGCCCCGGAGGGGGACGCGACCGGTGACGAGGGCACCGATGGCCGCCGCGCCCGCGGGCTCGATGACCTGCTTCATGCGCTCCAGCGCGAACCGCAGGCCGTGCGCGATGGTCGGCTCTGGGACGCGCACCACCTCGATCGCGTAGCGCCGCGCGAGGTCGATGTTCCAGACGCCCGCGAAGGGAGCGCCGAGACCGTCCGCGATGGTCCGGGGCTCGATGCGCACCGGCTCGCCCACGGCGAGCGCCTGGCTCAGGGCGTCGCTCCCCTCAGGCTCCACGCCCACCACGCGCGCACCCGGGCGGAGCCGGTGGAGGGCCGCAGCCACCCCTGCGAGCAATCCGCCGCCGCCCACGCCGAGGACCACCACATCGACATCGGGGAGGTCGGCCGCGATCTCGATGCCGATGGTCCCCTGGCCCTCGATGACCCGCGGGTCATCGAACGGCGAGACGTACACGGCACCCTGCGCGTCACGCAGCTGCTGGAGCCGTTCCCATGTCTCACCGGTGTGCGCCCCGAACATCTCCACGCGCGCGCCGTAGGCGAGGGTCGCCTCCACCTTGAGGCGCGGTGCCGAGACCGGCATCACCACCGTCACCGGGATGGTCGCTGCGGCCGCCGCGTACGCCACCGCGGCCGCGTGATTGCCCGCGGACATCGTCACGATGCCGCGCGCCCGCTCCTCGGGGGTCAGCGTGAGGATCCGGTTGATCGCGCCGCGGGCCTTGAACGAGCCGGTGACCTGGAGGTGCTCGCACTTGAGGAAGATGCGGGGCTCATCGGCGCCCGGGGAGGGGTCGGCCCCCGGGCGATCCGCCATGCCAACGCCTCCGAGTCTCAGCCCCGTGACACGCTCGACCTCTCGCGCGGCCGTGCGCGAGTGCATCAGGGGCGTGCGAGCGACACGCCCCATGATCCGCTCGGCCGCAGCCTCGATATCCTCGAACAGGATGTCACGCAGCGCGTCGGCGTGGGACATGCTCGCAGTGTACGAGGCCCGACCCACCTGAGGAGCCACGGCGACTCGTCGGCCGGGAGTGGGCCTGCCAGTTGGATTGCCTCATTGCGCAATCGCGCAAATGGTGGCATCATGACACCCAGATGAGCACGTCAGTCGCGTCGACGACCGCCGCTGGTTGTCCCGACGTGTCCCCCGAGTCCGAGCGGCAGCGGTACGCCGCGATCAGCCGTGCGCTGGCCGACGCCAAGAGGCTGTGCGTCCTGGAGGTGCTCGCGAACGGCGAGCGGTCCGTGAGCGACCTGTCCCGGGAGGTGCGGTGCCAGATCCCGAACATGAGCCAGCACCTCGCGGTGCTGCGTGCGTCCGGGCTCGTGGTGGCGCGCCGTGAGGGCAGCGCGGTGCTGTATCGGCTGAGTGACCCCAAGGTCCTTGAGGCATACGGCCTCATCAAGTCCCTCGCCGGCGAGCGACCGGCCTGACACCCCTACCCCCGACACACGAAGGAGCATGCCCACATGGCCATCACCGTAGCCACCGATGCCACGTTCGAGGACCTCGTCCTCAAGAGCGAGAAGCCCGTGGTGGTCGACTTCTGGGCGACCTGGTGCGGCCCCTGCAAGATGGTCGCGCCCGAGATGGAGAAGCTCGCGGCCAAGTACGAGGGCGCGGTCGAGGTCGTCAAGGTCGACGTGGACGCCAACCCAGGCCTGTCGCAGGCGTTCCAGATCATGAGCATCCCCACGATCGCGTTCTTCCGGCCCGGCCAGCAGCCCAAGGGGGTCGTGGGCTTTCAGCCGCTGGAGCGCCTCGAGCAGCAGTTCGGCCTCGCCGAGTTCGCCCCCCGCACGCCAGGCGCCACCGCCTGACGGCTCGGGCCCGACGCGGCCCACCCCATCCGCACCGCGGAAACGCCCCGGGAGCCTCCCCGGGGCGTCGTGCATGGGCGCCGAGGCACCGGCGCCCCGGGTCGGCTGCGACCGTCGCCAACTGGCACCATCCGCGGGGAGCGACCGGTGGGGATGCGCACCATCCCCCGATATCCACTCGTCCAGGGAGAGGTGCGTGCATGAACCCGACCTGATACAGTCCGCGAGTGCCCTTGCTCCAGGGGCGACGTGCCGTGCGTCGCCTGGTGAGGCGGCATCGACGTCGAGGGGCCCGCCCAGGCATCCACCCCGTCGCCGTTGCCACCACTTTCGTCATCGTCTGTGCGGCGGCCGTCCATTCGGGGTTCCTCGCACGGACATCGATATCGACCGCAGCGATCGGTCCCGCCACGGTGCCCCAGGGACCAGTCGGACGCGTCGCCCGCCGTGTCGCGGGTGCCGGCAGCCTCGAATCCGAGGCCGTCCGCTGGACGGTGGCCCGCTCCCGTGTGAGAGGCGAGCCACGAGGACGCTCGCCCGGCTGGACGGCGGACTGCGCGGCCGACGAGCTGACCGGGGTGACCGCGACCATCGGGGGCCTCGGCCTGACATGTGCCACTGGCGTCGAGTCCCTCGGCGGCGAGGCGTGGGCGCGCCTCCGCGAGGCGCAGGCGCATCAGGCCCGAGCGCAGCGCGCCGAGCTCGCCCAGCATCGGGGGTCGCCACAGGACCAGGGTCAGCTGCGGGATGGGGGGCCAGCGCGGCGCGACTCGGCCCGTGACGCTGCCGAGCGTCGGGCGGAGCGGAAGCGCGCCGAGAGGCGCGCCGAGCGTCGGGCGGAGCGGCGGGCCGCGGAGCGAAGGGAGCGCCGGCGTGTCGAGGCGCGACGCGCGGCGCGAAAGGCCGCGCAGGCGGCCCGGCGGAGGGACCGTGACGGGGAGGGATGGCGCAACGCCCCCATCGTCACGTGGTACGGACCCGGCTTCTACGGCAATCGCACCGCGTGCGGTGTGCGCTACACACGGCGCATCGTCGGAGTCGCGCACCGGACCCTGCCGTGCGGGACGCTGGTCGAGTTCGAGTGGCACGGCATGACCGCCGTCGCACCGGTCATCGACCGAGGGCCGTTCGCGGGCAAGGCCTACGTGTTCGACTTCTCGGCGGCAATGGCGTGCGAGGTGCTCAAGCCCCGGAAGGTGGACAATGCGTGCTTCACCCGGTACGACGTTCGGTACCGCGTCGTCGGACGGGTCGAGCTCAGGAGTTACCTCCGCCGCCAGTGACACGGCCCTGCCCCGCTCCCAGCCAAGTCGTCGCGAAGGCCTCCGTGCCCCACTGACCACGACCGATGGTGGTTGGACACCGTCCGATACACGATCGGTGGTGGCGAGCCGGGCTCACCGTACCGGACCTCACCGCGTCGCACCACGCACGGGTGGATGGTCCCCGTGGCTTCATGACGATTGGCACGATTGCCCCGGCTCCAACGCGAGCCTAGAGTGGCCGATGCCGTCGTCCTCCACGTCGGGGGCGGCTCCGAGGCGTCGACCACCGGGCCCGGGACGAAACGCGATCCTCGTCCGCTTCACGTTGCGGCGCGCATGCACCGAACGTTGAGGACCGCCGCCACCGGGTCACGAGTCGAATAACAGGAACGACCGGCCACACCGGGACCGACCGGCCAGAGGCTACGACGGCGGGATCATCCTCCGCTCGCGCACCCCCCTCATCAACAAGCCGAGTTCTCGGCTGCCCTCCGGGCCGGGTCCTCCATGCCAGGTCCTGGCCGTGAGGGCCGCACGGCTCGCTCCACGCCACGCGCGTCGAGGTCGGCGGCGATCACCCGCGCGTGCAGCACCAGGTCCCTGTCGCGGGTGATGGTGCGGGCGATCCAATCGATGTACGTCGGCTCGCGGTCGGCCACCTCCCCCAGCGTCGACCCGTGGAACCGCCCGAACTCGAGGGTGGTCGAGCGCGCCTCCTCGAGGCTGGGCACGATCGGGCGGCGGGTCTCACGACGTCGGATGGGTCCGGTGGGGGTGCTCGCACGCAGGTCCGGCGCTGAGGCCATGCTGCGGGCCTGGGGCGCCTGGCCGCGGAGCACGCGTCCCCGCGCTCCCGTCACGACATCGCGTCCCCGAAGGGCCGAGCTGGTGTCGAAGCGCGCGGTGACCGGGCGAGTGGGTGGCGGCGGAGGCGGGCCCGCGGCGCGACGCGCACCGGGCCCATCGGCGGCCCACGAGGGCCCCTGACCGGCACGGCTGCCCGACCGCCAGTCCTCCTCCTCGGCACGGCGCGCGGCCGGTGAGGCGTCGTAGCGCGCTCGGCGGATGGGATCGGTCAACAGGTCGTAGGCGGCGTTGATGCGGGCCATGCGAGCCGTGAGGCGATGCTGCTCCGCGAGGTCGTCAGTCACGCGGTCGGGGTGATGCTCCCGTGCCAGCTCGCGCCAGCGGCGCTTGAGCTCCTCGCGCGTCGCGTCACGAGGCACGTCGAGGACCCGGTAAGGGTCGCCGCGGAAGCTCGTCTCGGGCATCCCCCGAGGCTACCACCGGTCGTCCGGACGCGGACCCCGACCCGCGCCGCGCGGGCATCCGCGTATCGTGGGGCGATGCGACTGCCCATCCAGCCCCCCTACGAACCCATGCTGGCCAAGCCCGCCGACGCCATCCCAGCCGACGACGGCTGGCTGTTCGAGCCCAAGTGGGACGGCTTCCGGGCCATCGTCTTCCGTGATGGCGACGAGATGCTCATCCAGAGTCGTGACCTCAAGCCGCTCGACCGGTACTTCCCCGAGCTGGCCGCATCGCTCAGGGAGCGCCTCCCGGAGCGGAGCGTCATGGACGGCGAGGTGGTCATCATGGGCCAGGCCGGGCTTGACTTCGAGGCACTCCTCCTGCGCATCCATCCAGCGGCCTCTCGCGTGGCGATGCTCGCGGAGGCCTCGCCGGCCTCGTTCGTGGCCTGGGACCTGCTCGCGCTCGGCGACGACGACCTGACTGCGCGGCCCCAGGCCGAGCGGCGTGAGCGCCTCCAGGACGTCATCGTGGGAGGCGGCGGCCGCGTCCACCTGACGCCCGCCACCCGCGACCGGGCGGTGGCGGGCGACTGGTTCGAGCGGTTCGAGGGCGCCGGCCTCGACGGGGTCATCGCCAAGCGCCTCGACGCCCCCTACCAGCCAGGCAAGCGGGCGATGCTCAAGGTCAAGCATCAGCGGACGGCCGACTGCGTCGTGGCGGGCTTCCGATGGCACAAGCTGGGCGAGCCCATCGTGGGCTCCCTGATCCTGGGCCTGTACGACGACGCGGGTGACCTGCATCACGTGGGTGTCACCTCGTCGTTCACGATGGCACGGCGCCGCGAGCTGGCCGACGAGTTGGCACCTCTGCGTGTGGCGGCCCTGGAGGGCCATCCATGGGCAGGCTGGGCCGCGTGGGCGGATGCCCTGGCCGCGACAGGTCGACGCATGCCCGGTGCGACCAGTCGATGGAACCAGGGTCGTGACCTGTCCTGGGAGGCGCTGCGCATCGAACGCGTGTGCGAGGTTGCCTACGACCACCTCCAGGGAGACAGGTTCCGACACGCGACCACATTCCGGCGCTGGCGCCCCGACAAGGCCCCGCGGGACTGCCGCTATGAGCAGTTGGAGAGCACGCCCCCCTACGAGCTGGCACGCATCCTCGGCGGATGACGACCGTCGTCCGATAGGGTCACGGCCGCCAAGACCCATGGTGGGATACTTCACCTCGCCGGGCTGGGTACACTGCCCTGCGCGACGAGGCCCCACGCCGATGGAGGGACACGGATGAGCGACCCACAGGCCCCGGGTGACCCGTGGCGACCGGATCCAGATATCGAAGGTCGTCCGGCCGATGCACAGGATGGCTCCCAGGGCTGGGACCTCATCCCCGAGCAGGCCGATTCCGTGGCGTACGTGCCCACAGAGGCATCGCTGGATGCTGCCGCCATCGCGCCCCAGGCCGCGGGTGAGGCGATGAGCGAGCACGATGCATGGGAGCGCCCCTTCTCGGCGGTGGCCGACGAGAACCAGGACGTCCCGCCCGCAGCCAGCCCATGGGCGCAGTCGTCCGCCTCTGGCTGGCCACCAGCGACACCTGAGGCACCCCGCGAGGAGACCGGCAGCTCCGTGTGGGCAACCCCCCCAGCGGCCTCCGCCTGGGATGCCCAGGAGGCGCAGGCCCCCGCATCGGAGTCATCGGCGTCACCAGTCTCGCCATGGGCGAGCCCCGAGCCCCGCGACTCGGGCGCGAGCGGCTGGGCATCGGCGCCCGCGGCCCCGCCGGCCGCGGCGTGGTCCTCGCCCCAGGAGCCGGCGTCGGTGCCGCCACCCTCGGCCCCGCCCGTCGCTCCGACACCCCCGGCCTCGACCTGGGCCGCGGCACAGCAGCCGACCGCGCCCACGCCACCCACACCCCCGACACCCCCGGCCTGGGGGCCACCGCCGGGCGTCGCGCCGGCCGCGCCTGCGCCCAGCGCCTCGGCGGGCTACCAGGCGCCGTCCGCACCCACCGCGCACGCTCCGGCGGCATCGGCAGCGGCATACCAGGCGCCGCCCACGACCCCGCCACCGGCCGCGGCGCCGTCGTGGCCTCAGCCTGCCCAGGCAGCTGCAGCGGGTGCCGCCGCGGCAGCGGCACAGCAGGCCGGCTGGCAGCAGTCGTCGCAAGCCGCCGCTCAGCAACCCGCACCGGGCGCAGGGCAGCCGAGCCCGGCGCCGCAGACGCCGGCGCAGACATGGGGACGACGAGGCGCCGGGAACCCACAGCAGGGGTACGGCCAGCCGCAGGGGTACGGCCAGCCGCAGGGGTACGGCCAGCAGCAGGGGTACGGCCAGCCGCAGGGGTACGGCCAGCAGCAGGGGTACGGCCAGCAGCAGGGGTACGGCCAGCAGCAGGGGTACGGCCAGCCGCAGGGGTACGGCCAGCAGGGCCGACCCGCCGGCTACGGCCAAGGGTCATACGGACAGGGACAGGGGTACGCCCAGCAGGGAGCTGGCTGGTCGGGGTATCAGCAGGGTCCCGCGTACCCGCAGCAATCCTATGGCCAGCAGGGATACGGGCAGCAGCAAGGATACGGCCCGCAGGCGTGGGGAGCCACCGCCGCGAGCTACTGGCAGCAGGCCGAGCCCGAGTATCGCAAGGGTCGCTCGTTCCTCGCCCTGCTCGCGGGGCTCATGCTGCTCGTGGCGGGTGTGCTCGCGCTCCTCAGCGGCGCCGCCATGCTGGCCATGAGCGGCCTCCTCGACCGCGTCGAGTTCGGGCCGGGCTTCGACGCAGCGGCTGTGGACCTGGTCCGGAAGTCGGTCGCCGTCATCGGTGGCGTCGCGATCGTCGCGGGCATCCTGGAACTGCTGAGCGCGCTCGGCATCTTCGGCCATCGCGGCTGGGGTCGCGCCCTGGGGCTGCTCCTCAGCCTCATCGTCATCGTGGCGAGCATCGCGAGCATCGTCTGGGCCATCGGCCAGCCATCCCTGGCGATCACCGTCGACGGCACGGCAGCCAGTGTCGTCACGCAGGTGGAGAAGGCGTCGGTGCCCGCGGTCCCGCTGGTGTTCTACGGCATCATCTTCCTGTGCCTCCTGGTCGGGGGCGGCCATTTCCGACTCAAGGAGGTGGCTGGGGACTCCTGACCGCCGACCACTCGAGGCCGGCCCACGGGTCGTAGTCGGCGTCGAGCGGCTCCTGCGAGGGCCGCAGCCCCGGGGGCACGTGGATCAGGTTGACCCGCACCCGATACCAGAGCGAGGAGCGGCCGCGCATCCCGTCCACCAGGATGTCCGCGGGCTCCAGATGCGGCACCACATCGGGATGGCGGGCCTTCCAGCGCTCGAGCGCCTCGAGCGCCTGGTCCCGATGCTGCGCCCGAGCCACCTCGACCACCGGGATGGACGTCCTGCGCCGACCCGTGGGCGTGGGTCGCGAGCCACCACGTCGAGCGCCATCGCTCGACGGGGGTGCCGAGCCCGTCGCCACGGCCGCAGCCAGGCTCTCGGGGTCGGACGGCCCGTATGCCGCGCTCGGACGCCGCTGGCGAGACGGCTGGACCCGCGGCGGCTCCCCTTCCGGCTTGGCGTAGTGGGGCGGCCAGGGCGCGTCGCCCAGACCCTCGGCCTCGTGGCGCGCCGAGAGTTCCAGCAGTGACTCCAGTGACCCGACCGCCTGGTCGATGCCAGCCGCGACGTCGCCGCGCCCCCGATACAGGTCGGGCACCGTGCGGAGGGTGAACGCCTCCATCTCCACGGCCGCGACCTCGTCCCAGCGCAGGGGCATCGAGACGCGCGCGTCCGGCGTCGGCCGCACCGAGTAGGCGGAGGCGACGGTCCGGTCCTTGGCGTTCTGGTTGTAGTCGATGAACACGCCGTGGCGCTCCTCCTTCCACCAGCGACTGGTGGCCAGGTCGGGCGCCCGGCGCTCCACGTCCCGGGCGAGCGCGAGCGCGGCCCGGCGGACCTGGGGGAACCCCCACCGGGGCTCGATGCGCACGTTGATGTGGATGCCCCGCGACCCGGACGTCTTGGGCCAGCCAATGAGCCCGTGATCGTCGAGCGCCTCGCGGACCACGAGCGCGACGCGGCGGACCTGGTCCCACGGGACCCCCGGGACGGGATCGAGGTCCACGCGGAGCTCGTCGGGGTGATCGAGGTCGCTCGCACGCACCGGATGTGGGTTGAGGTCGATACACCCGAGGTTGATGACCCAGGCAAGCTGCGCGGCATCCCGGATGACGACCTCGTCCGCGGTCCGGCCCGACGGGAACGCCAGCTCCACGGTCTCGATCCAGTCCGGGCGTGACTCTGGGGCGCGCTTCTGGAAGAACGCCTCGCCGGCAGCCCCGTTGACGAAGCGCTTGAGCGCCATCGGGCGGCCACCGGCACCGCGCAGCGCGCCATCAGCCACGCTGAGGTAGTAGCGCACCAGGTCAAGCTTGGTGACGCCGATCTCCGGGAAGAAGACCTTGCCGGGGTTGGTGATGGTCACCCCGCGCCCGGCGACCTCGAGGATCTCGGACGGGCTCGCCATCAGCGGTGCTCGACAGACTCCGCCCGTGCTCGCTCGAGCGCCTCCCGATCGGTCAGGAGCACCTCGCGCGCCCGGTCGGCATCCCGCCAACCGATCACCTCGACCGTCTTGTCCTCCAGCAGCTTGTAGGTCTGGAAGAAGTGCTCGATCTCCACCAGGCGGTGGGGTCGGACCTGGGACAAGCGCACCACGTGCGCCTGGTGCGGGTCGCCCACCGCGACACACAGGATCTTGTAGTCGACCCCCTTCTCATCGCGCATCTCGAGCAGGCCCACGGGTCGCGCCCAGACATGGCAGCCGGTGAAGGTGGGCTCATCGATGAGCAGCAGCGTGTCGGTGGGGTCACCATCGTCGGCCAGCGTGTCCGGGACAAAGCCGTAATCGAAGTTGTAGAAGACCGCGGACGAGAGCACCCGGTCGAGCCGGAAGACGCCGGCGACGGGGTCGAACTCGTACTTGTTGCGGCTCCCGCGCGGGATCTCGACCACGACCTCGATGATGTCCGGGTAGGGGCCCGGGGCCTTGATGGGCGGTGTCATGCGGTCACGATACCGCTCCCGCGCACGAGAAGGCCGTATCCTCGACGTCATGCAGACACTCGACGCCATCGGCCTCCAGCGGGTCAGTCGCCGGTTCACCGATCAGCCCATCCCACCCGATGCCCTGGCCGTGATCCTCCAGGCAGGCAGGCGGACCGGCTCGTCCAACAACCTCCAGCGCTGGGCGTTCATCGTGGTCCGGGAGCGGGAGACGCTGGAGCGGCTGTCGCAGGTCGGCCGCTGGTGCGGGCACATCGCGGGTGCGGCGCTCGCAATCGCGCTCGTGACCCCCGACCCGCGCGCCCCTGGCCGGCCGCTCTCGGTCATGTGGGACCTGGGTCGGGCGGGCCAGAACATGACGCTCGCCGCCTGGGACCTGGGCATAGGATCCTGCCCCGCCACCGTCTACGAGCAGGATGTCTGTCGGGAGATCCTGGGCTACCCCGACGACCATCACTGTGAGTACATCCTGAGCTTCGGCTACCCGGAGGACCCGACCGACCTCACGCGACCCCCCAAGCCCGGTGGGCGTCATGACCTGGCCTCGTTGATCCACGAGGAGCGCTGGTAGGCGGCCCCGCTACCCGTCTCCCACCTCGATCAGGAACGGGCCCCAGGGCAGGTCGTCCGCCAGCAGCCGACCCTGCACCCCCAGGGCCGTGGTGCGTGTGCCCGCACCCAGTGGCGCGTCCGTGCGCAGGTAGAGCGCGCAGACACCTTCGCCGTGCCGTGCCAGCGCGGCTGCCAGACGGCCCTCGGTGACCGGCTCGAGGATCACGAGCATGCTCGGTCCCGCGCGGACCAGCGCGGCCCGGGCGCCCAGCAGCGGCTCGTCGGGCGTTGGCGGCCCCGTGGTGGGGCCGGGCGGCCCGGCAGTGGGCCCGAGGTCCGCGAGGGTCCGCTCCAGGTCCACCGTCGCCCAACCTAGGGCGACCAGGCGAGGCGCGCAGGTGCCGGTCAGGTTGGCGATGCTTCTGGCCAGCCCGGCGAGGCTCACCCGGGTGCGCCCGCTGGGCGGCTCACGCGAGCGCGACCTGTGCGACGATGCCGGTGATGACGGCGAGCGAGACGCTGGCGAGCGTCCCGAGCAGGTAGTACTCGGCGAACAGCCGATCCTCGAGCTGTCGGAACCGCGCGATGGTCTTGGCCGCGATGACGAGTCCCACGGCCGCCACCCCCCCCGCGAGGACGAGGGTCACGATGAGCAGCCGCTCGATGACCCCGATGGTGGCCCCGATGCGTGCCACCGAGGGCCCGTCGACGGCACGCGTGTCATGGACCACGGGCGGGCGAGGCGCGCGCACCAGGGTACCCACGAACAGGGACCCTGCCCGGGTGTTGGCCACCACGAGGGCACCCACGACCCCGATGACGAGCGCCGCCCGCCCGATCGGCTCCGCGTCGCCGGACGCCTCGATGCGCATGACCACGTCCTGCCACCAGTCGAGTGGCTCCGCACGCGCGAGGAGGATCGCCCATGCGCCGACCAGGACCGCCAAGTGGGCCAGTTGGTCGAGGAGGAACCAGACCCCGGGCATGGGCGACCAGCCAGGGGACATCGCTGGGTCGCCGCCGGTCTCGGGGGCAATCGGCGCAGCGTCCATGCGCAGCGTGGCCTCCACCTTGGCGCGGTCGATGATCAGGTGCGTGACGACGGTCGCGAGGACGTAGCCCAGCCCCGGCAGGCCGTACACCAGCACCACCGGCGCGATCACCAGTCCCACGATGAGCACGTGGATCACGAGGGCTCGCCACGCCTCCCCATCCCGACCGAACTTGCGGGTCGCGACGTGGTCAGGCTGCAGGACGAAGTCCGCGAGGAGGTGCGCCAGCACCAGCCATGCCAGCACCAGGGTCCCGGCGCTCATCCCACACCCCTGCCCACGGCGGGATCGGCGATGAGCGAGCGGCGGATGCCATCACGGAGCAGGCTGCGCACCGCGGTGGCCAGGCGGGCCATGTCGCGAGCGCCGGCACGGCTCAGCGCACCCGACACGGCCGGCTGGCTGACACCCAGCCGCTCGGCGACGGCCTCCTGGCGCAAGCCATCCACGGCGTGGAGGCGGAGCATCTCACGCTGACGGTCGGTCATCCGGTCGATGATGGAGGCGAGCACCGGCGAGATGGCCTCGAGGAGGTCGTCGGAAGCCGCGTCGCCGGTCATGCACCGCAGGGCGTCCCTGTCACGGTGGGCTCTAGCGATGAGGTCACGGGCGGCCAGGAAGGCAGGCCCGGTGCGCTTGGTGGCCGGGCCCTCCCCGGGGTCGACGGCCCCAGCGACGATCACCCAGCGCATGGGCAGCGCGCCATGGGGCGTATCACGGGGCCGGAGCATCGCGTCCAGCACGGGTGTCAGGGCATCGGCGTCAATCGGCAGGAGGCCCTGGATCTCGTCGCCCTGGGTGAACTCGAACGGCGCGAGGCGGTCCGGGCACGTGGCCTCCAGGCGCGCCCGCAGGCGCTCGAGCCAAGCGGTCGCAGCGCTCGCACGCGCCCGGGAGCCGATGACGTCACCGAACAGGCAGATGCCGATCCCCTGGTCCACGGCCAGAGGTTATCAGACAGCACTATCACAGCCACAGCTTATATGGGGCGCGGATCACGTCTCTCGCGCACCAAGGCACGCTCGTGGTCCTGGGCAAGGTGATGCCGCTCTCCGGCCCCGCCCGCGTGGGATCTGGCCTGATGCTCCGCGGGGCGCAGGTCAGCGCGGCCCCGGACGGACGATCGAGGGGTGCCATGGACCGAGGCGCGGTGTGACCGGTCGCGCGGTCATCCGCGGTCGGGGTGGCTGCCCCGCCTCCCGCGCCCGAGGACGCTAGCGGTTGCGGGCGAGGAAGGCCATGACATCATCGAGCCGGAACCTGCGGTCGCCGCGCTTGCAGACGCGGTAGAAGGGGAGCTCGCCCCGGTCACCGAGCCGCTTCACGGTGTTGACATGCAGGTGGAGCATCTCCGCGACCTCGCTCGCGGTGAGCATCGGCCCAAGGTCATTGACCGCCGTGGACGCCATGTTGGTGTCGTTCCTCATCATCGTACGTGGTGCTCGCTGGACGTCTGCTCGGAGTACCACGGCGTGCTCGGGAGACGCCGCTGGCGTTGACACCTGGTCCACTGCGGACGAGTCCGATGCGGTGGGGCCGGGTGATGTGGCGGATGGTGCCGTTCGCGGAGGCATGCGCCAAGCCGTACTTGTGTCGGGCAGGCGCGGTACGGAGGGTGTTGCACGAAGGCACGATCGGTGGCGCCCCGAGGAAGGCTCACTCGGGCGCCACGAGCCACGTGGCGCCCCCGGCAGGGATCGAACCTGCGACCCACCGCTTAGAAGGCGGTTGCTCTGTCCACTGAGCTACGGGGGCGTGGGGCCAGTGTACGCGGCAAGCCGCGCTGGCCCGCGAGGACTCACGGGCCGGCTCCGTCGACTGCCGAGCCCAGTGACAGAGCCGCCGTCATCGGGCTGGGCTCATGCGATCCGCGCGGGTCCGCCTCCAGACCCCCGTCGCGCGTGCTACCGTGCGCGGCCGATGTCACAGCTCGTGCCCGGCCCGACATCCCAGCTCCGCCTGCCCCTCGATGGCGCGGGCCCGCAACCGCCCACGCTCCCGCCGCTCCCCCTGGCGACCGAGTGGCAGCGCCAGCCGCGGACCTGGCCACACGCGCTCCACGCGACGTGCACCTACCTCGGCAGCCTCCCGGCGACCATCGCCCATGACCTAATCGGCCGCTGGAGCCGCCCGGGGGACGTGGTGCTCGACCCGTTCTCGGGTCGCGGGAGCGTGCCGCTCCAGGCGTGCCTCGAGCGACGCATCGGGGTGGGCATCGACCGCAGCCCGTTGGCGGCGGTGCTCACGGGCGCCGCGGTCGACCCGCCGACGGCCCGCGA
>DAOTUX010000261.1:0-3224 GCA_034436475.1 Chloroflexota bacterium
CCTCACATCCCGGCGCGGCTGGGGTGACGACATCGGGCGGCGGAACACGAGCATCACGAGGGGATGGACGACGAATGGCTGACGAGGCACTGCTCGGTTCCTGGAACGACACGCCAACCAAGGCGGCCATCGTCGCGTTCGTGGAGCGGGTGACCAGCGGTCCCGACGCGGTCCCGGTCGAGGAGCGCATCGCGGTGTTCGACAACGACGGCACGCTGTGGACCGAGAAGCCGATGCCCGTGGAACTGTTCTTCATCCTCCATCGCTGGGTCGAGATGGCCGGCCAGGACCCCTCCCTCCGCGAGCGTCAGCCGTGGAAGGCCGCGGTGGAGCAGGACTACGGGTTCCTCGCGGGTGCCTTCGACAAGCACTACCAGGGCGACGACACCGACCTCAAGGTCATCATGGCCGGGGTCATCGGGGCGTTCGCGGGCATGGACGTCGAGACCTACGGAGCGCAGGCGGCCGCTTTCGTGCGCGCGGTCCAGCACCCCACGGCCCACCGACCCCTCGCGGCGGTCGGTTTCCAGCCGATGGTGGAGCTGCTGCGTTACCTGGAGGCGAACGGCTTCACCACCCTCATCGCCTCTGGTGGCAACCGGGACTTCATGCGCGGTTTCGCTGAGGATGTCTACGGGCTGCCGCCGGAGCGCATCATCGGCAGCTCCAACGAGCTCCAGTACCGATCCGACGGTGATGGCTCCATCGTGTACGCCGCGGCCCCCAATGTGTTCGATGACGGGCCCGCCAAGCCCATCCGCATCTGGAGCCGCCTCGGGCGTCGCCCGCTCGTCGCGGGCGGCAACTCCAACGGGGACATCCCGATGCTGGCGTTCGCAGGCACGGCGGCGCGCCCGCCGCTCCGACTGCTGGTGCTCCATGACGACGCCGACCGCGAGGTGGCGTACGTGAAGGGTGCCGAGCAAGCCCTCGACCGCGCGAGGGCCGAGGGATGGACGGTCATCTCCATGAGGCACGACTGGTCCACGGTCTTCGCCGACGCGGCAGGCTAACCTGCCGCGGCGTCATCGTCCGGTGGTGGTGGCGTCGTCAGGCTCGGCGCGTCGGGCCGGACGAGAGCGGGACGGCGATTCGAGGACCCGAGGCGGCCGACCGCCCGAAGGGCCTCGGTCCGGTCGCTGACCCCGAGCTTGCGATGAATCGATCGGACGTGCGAGTGCACGGTGTCGAACGTCACCACGAGGCGTTCCGCGACCTGTCGCTTGCTGAGGCCGTCCGCCAGCAGGTCCAGGACCTCCCGCTCCCGACGGCTGAGGGAGGCGCTTTCGGCCTTGGCCAAGGTCCGCTCGACCGCCTCGAGACGACCAGCCAGGGTGCCCGGATCTCGCATGCGTGCGAGCATGGCTCGAGCCTCCGCGACCGGCTCGCGCGCCCGGGTCGGTTCGCTGGCCGCGGCGAATGCCAGCGCGAGGTCCAGCAGGCACTCCGCGACCAGCAACGGTTCGAGACCGCCACGCATCATCCGAAGGCCGCGTTCGAGCCCCAGGATCGCGTCACCGGGGCTCCCTGACCGGGCGACGAGGGCCGCCTCGGTCGCCATCGCGTACCCGCCGTAGGGCGTCTCGTCGACACCACGCGATCGGGCGACGCGCATCGCCTCGTCCACCGATCGGGAGGCGGCCTCAGCGTCTCCCTGGTCCATGGACGCCCGTGCGACGAAGAATCGTGCACCGACCTCCTCCAGCCAGCGTTCGTCGTCGCGGGCGAGCGCGGCCGCCCGGGCGAGCGTCGGCCGGGCGGCGTCGGAGTCACCGGCGAAGTACAGCGCGATGCCCAGCAGGAGGTGGGCCGAGACGCGCCATGGCGACCCCGGATGATCCTCGGCCGCGAATGCGATGCGTGCGTCGGCGAGCATGGCGGACACGTCGCCGCTGGGCGAGCCTGACCGCATGATCGCCCCGCTCGACTCCACCGACGAGGCGCCGTCCGGCAACGGGCCTCCGTCGTGGCTCCTGTGGGCATTGTCGAGCGCGACGGCCGCCTCCTCTGGGCGATGGAGGAAGGTCATGACCCAGGCTTCGACGATGGAACCCCGCACATCGCCCGACACGAGCCCGCGCGGGAGCAGCGCGAGCCAACCAGCGACATCCTCCGCGGCACCTGCCGCGCAAGTGCGCATGAAGCGGTCGGCGATCAGGTCCAGGGCCGCGTCGGGCTCGCCTGCCGCGAGGTGGTGCCGGAGCGCCGGCTCGATCCGCCCCTGGGACGCGAACCATCGGGCCGCGGCCCGACGCGCCTCGCGCGCGAGGGCTGGTCGCTGCTCAAGGGCATGGCGCTGGGCCTGTCCGAAGATGCGTTGGTAGCGCATCCGTCCTGTGGCGCCGTCGAGCGGCACCACGAAGGCTCCCGAGCCCTCGAGGCGCGCGAGAGCCCCCGCGGCGTCCGGGTGCCCGGTGACGGCCGCACACACGGGTGCCGACAGCTCGTCGAGGATCGATGTCGCCCGCACGAAATCCGCCAGCCCGTCGAGGCCGGACATGACCTCCTCGTCCAGATAGCGCACGACCCGTCTGTCCGAGCCGTCGAACGCGAGGCCCACACGGATCGGGTCGGACGCCCGGTCCATCGCCTCGAGCGCCATCATGAGACCGGCTGGCCAGCCCTCCGTGACCGCATGCAGGTGGTCCACGAGCGGTTCGGTCGCGGGCAGGCGCCGCGACTCCAGCAACCGGATGACCTCCTCGCGATCGAAGGCGAGGTCGGCAGCCTCAAGGTGGAGCAGCCGACCCGAGAGGCCGATCGCGGCGATGCCACCGCCAAGCCAGGCGCGACCCGCGAGGATGACCCGTCTGTCCGGCCGTGACGCGTCGAGGGACGCCCGGATGGCGTCCCGCAGCGCAGGCTCCCGGACTCGATGCAGGCCATCCACGACCAGGCTGCCCGGTGCCCGGTGCCCGGCAGACCAGGCACGGACGGCGTCCAGCGCCGCACCCGTCCCGTCGATGCCGGCAGGCCCGGTCGCGCCGAGGTCGATCCGTGCGGCCTCCCGACCCTCGAGGAGCTGATCGACGAGCGTGCTCTTGCCGTACCCAGCAGGTCCCGTGAGGAGGATCGGGCCCTCGTGTCGCTCCAATCGGTCGAGGAGCCTGGTGCGCCGGATCCGCGCGGCGACCCCCGCGAGCGCAGGGTTGTCGTAGCGTGCGACCACCCCCGTCGTCCCCATCCTCCTCCGGCCCTCCATCCCGGTCGGAGCGCGCCTCGTC
>DAOTUX010000262.1:0-2958 GCA_034436475.1 Chloroflexota bacterium
AGCGCGCTGGTCGTTCGTCGCGGCACTGCTGGCGCTCATCGTGGTCGGTGGCACCTTCGTGACGGGGGCCGTGCTCGAGCGCATCCGTGAGACGGGGCCCAGGCCCACCAACGACCTCGCGCCACGCCCCACGGAGCGCGTCCCCGCATCACCACCTCTGGGCTGGACGGACCTCGGGGTGGTGGCGGACGCCTTCGATGGCCGCACGGTCCAGCTCGTCCTGCCCACGCCCGATGGCGGCCTTGTGGCGCTCGGGCGCGACCAGCGGTCCACCCGGCCAGTCGTGTGGACGAGCGCCGACGGCACGGCGTGGACCGAGGCCACGCAGCCCGAGCAGGTGTTCGGGGCTCGCGTGCCGACGGGCGGCACCCTCCACGACGGCACCCTCTGGGCAGTGGGCTGGGACATCGCGGTGACCGGGGCGCAGCGCGCCGTCTGGTCGTCCGCCGACGGCGCCACCTGGCGCCGCGCGGGCGGCGAATCGGGCCTCCTGGGCACGGAGACGAGCGGGCTGCAGGTCACGTCGGGCCCGGCCGGGATCCTGATATGGGCCGCCGATGGGCGGACGTGGACCTCGTCTGATGGCGCGCGCTGGGTCCGCTCGGACGCGGGGGTCGAGGGTGTCACGGACGCCGCGGTCGACACGGCGGGGTTCCATCTGGTGGGGATCGATGGCTCGCGCGCCTTCCTCGTCAGCTCCCAGGATGGCCGGAGGTGGTCGGAGCCGGTGCGCCACACGGCGGGCGCCGATGACCGGGTGGGGATCGAGCGTCCCGTCGTCGGGTCGCTCCTGGCGTGGGTGGGGGACAGGGCGTACCTGGTGACCGACGGCGGCTGGGCCCGTGAGCCGGGCGGCCCTGACATCCCCCCCGGTGGCGTGGTCGGCGGGAGCCGGGACCTCGCCGTGCTCGGGAGCCCCGATGCAGGTGGCGCCCAGCGCGCGTGGGTGGGTGATGGCCAGCGCACATGGGTGGAGCACCGGAGCGAGCGTGTCGACCGGGGTGCCCGGACGATCGTGTCCGTGGCACCCCTGGCCGATGGCTGGTACGTGCTCACGCGCCAGGGCGACACCTACCGGGGGTGGACCCTCGCGGGCCCGGGTCCCGGGCGCTGATGGTCAGTCGCCCAGCATCACCCGGGCCGCGAGGCCGATGGGCAGCGACCCCGCCGACGCGAGGCGGTCATGGAACTCGCGCAGCACCGCAGGGTCCACATCGGCGATCGCGACGTCGCCCAGACCTCGTGCGTCGAGCCATCGGGCGCGGATGTCCATGATGCCGAGGCACCCGGTGAGGTACGACGACGCCTGCGTGGGCCACGCGCAGTAGCGGCCGACCTCCGCGCGGGCGGTGGGCTCCGACATGGCGAGTCGGGTGTGCATCAGCTCGACTGCCTCGTCAAAGGTCATCTCGCCCATGTGGAGGCCTGTGTCGATGACGATGCGAAGCGCTCGGAAGATGCTCGACTCCAGCTGGTTGAGCTGGACCATGGGGTCGTCGAAGAAGCCCCGCTCGCGCATCATCCGCTCCGCGTAGAGCGCCCAGCCCTCGTTGAAGTAGGGCGTGGAGAGCACCTTGCGGAGCCGGCTCGCGTACAGTCGACGCATGACCAGATGCCAATGGTGACCGGGGTACGCCTCGTGGACCGAGACGGCAGGGATCGAGGCGTGGCTGTTGGAGGACAGACGCTTGTCGACCTCCTCTGGCGTCGTCCCATCCGGCGCGAACGGGACGAAGAAGTGGCCCGCGAGCGAGTCGCTGAACGCAGGTGGCGCCATGTAGCTGGCGACCCCCAGGATGGGTCGCTGGAACAGGGGTGATGGCTCCACCACGCACCGCTCGTCATCCGGCAGCGTGACCAGGCCCTCACGCACCAGGAAGTCGCGCGCGCGTGCCGTCCAGACCTCGTAGGCCTGGCGCATGGCCGCCTCGGAGCGTGGGTGGTCCGCCATCGAGCGCTCGATGACCTCGTGCCAGTCGGTCGTCCCGCCGATGCGCAGCGCGAGGGCGGACATCTCGGCATCCAGCCGGTCGAGCTCGTCGCGCCCACGCTCGCGCAGGGCCCGGGCGTCCATGCCCAGCGCCTCGCGCTCGCGCAGGATGCGGCTGTAGCGCTCCTCCCCGAACACCCAGGTGCCGTGCGCGGTGCCCCGGAAGCCCTCGAGGAAGCGCGCCCAGTCCTCGAACGCCTCGGCGGCGCGAGCACCCGCGCTCCGGAGTCGCTCCGCGAGCTCCGCGTCGCGGGCCTCCCCGGGCAGGTGGTCGCGCAGGTAGCGGGCGGCCGCCCTCGCGGACCCCACGCCTCGCTCGATGAGCAACGGGTGCGACAGCGCCGGGTCGAGGTTGGCCCGGCCATGCCCGAAGACCTCCGGGACCTGCGCGAGCCGGCTCGTCGCGGCGTCCACCAGGTCCTGCTCGGGTCGAAGCCGGTGGAGGAACAGCAGGAAGACGCCATCGATGGCCGGCTTGACATAGGTCAGTGGATCGCGCTGCCAGCCACGCCAGTCGGCCATCACGAGACGCCCCCTGAGGGTGGCGATGGCGAGGTCCCGATCGATGCGCTCATCGGCGGTCAGACCCTCGTCGCCGATGGCCGAGAACCGTGCCAGGAAGTCGGTGGCATCGCGGTCACGCTCCGCGAAGCCCTCCGCGGACACGTCGTCCATGCCCGCGTCATAGTCGGTGAGGCCGAGCGCGGACGCCGTGACGGGCGACAGCTCGAACTCCTCCTCGAGCAGCGCGTCGATGAGCGCCGCGAGGGTGGCCCCGGGCGTGGGCTCAGGTCCCTGTGTCATGCGGCCGTGCGGTCCACGTATCGGCAGCGGGGGGCGATGGGGCACCGGTCGCACTCGGGGTTCCGGGCGTGGCAGAGGCGACGGCCATGCGTGATGAGGCCCACGTGAGCGGGGTACATCTCGTCCGCCTCCAGCAACCCCAGGAACACCTCGTGGGCCTCGTC
>DAOTUX010000263.1:0-2895 GCA_034436475.1 Chloroflexota bacterium
GGTGGCTGGACGCTGGGCCTTGCGTCGGACGGCGACGGTCGCATCTACGCCTGCGACCCCAGCAACCATGCCGTGCTGCGCTGGACGCCGGGGACCGAGGCGCCGGTCATCTGGACCATGGGTGCCCCTGGCGTCCCGTTCCTTACGCCCAACTGGGGCGCGTTCGCGGCGGATGGCAGCTTCTATGTCACGGACTCGGGGACCTGGAAGGGTCGCGACGGGCGTGTCCTGGTGGTGCGGCCAGGGCCCGGGCCGGCGACGCGACGGACGCGCGTCTGGGCCGAGTGCCCGGACTTCCCCAACGGCCTCGCCATGGCGCCAGACGGCAGCGCCGTCTGGGTACTGGAGAGCACGCCCGGCTGCCTGGTGGCCTATGACATCCTGCCGGATGGCTCCGCAGGCCCTCGGCGGGTCCTCATGGAGCTGCCGGGCACGGTGCCGGACGGGCTCGCGTTCGCGACCGACGGTTCCGTGCTCATCGCCTGCTATCGGCCGGACGTGGTGTACCGATGGTCCCCGGCCACCGGGCTCGAGACCGTCGTGGAGGACCCGGAGGGCACTGTCATCGCGGCGCCCACGAACGTTGTGTTCGCTGGACCGGACCGGGACCAGGTCCTGGTGCCCAACATCGGTCGCTGGCACGTGAGCAGGTTCGGGGTGCCGGGCCTGGTCGGCGAGCCGCTCGCGTATCCCACCCGCGACCTGATCGGAGACTGAGGGATGGGGGAGTTCGAAGGGCGCGTGGTCCTCGTGACCGGTGGCGCGCTGGGCCTCGGGCAAGGCATCGCGCGAGCGTTCGCGCGGGAGGGGGCAGCGGTCGCCGTCGCTGACGTGGACCGAGCGGCGGCCGAGCGGCTGGTCGCAGAGCTCACGCGGAGGGGTGCTCGTGCCATGGCGACCATCGGGGATGTCTCCGGGGCGGCGGACGCGGAACGGATGGTGCGCGAGACCGTGGGCGCCCTGCGGCGACTGGACGTGCTGGTCAACAACGCGGGGATTCAGCCGCTGACCTGGTACTTCCGGGTCGAGGACACCCCGGAGGACGTCTGGGACCGGATCATGGACGTCAATCTCAAGGGCCAGTTCCTGATGGCCAAGTACGCGATGCCGCACATCCGCGCGCAGGGCCCAGGCGGCAGTGTCATCAACATGGCGAGCGTGCAGGGCATGCAGTCGATGCCGGGCGTCCCGGCGTATGCCGCGAGCAAGGGCGGGATCCTGTCGCTGACCCGGAATATGGCGCTGGACTATGCCCCTGATGGCATCCGCGTCAATGCGATCTGTCCCGGCACGATGGATTCCGAGATGGTCCGCACGTCGGCGCGCGCCGAGGGCGGCGACATCGAGGCGACGCTCGCGCGTTACGGCGCCTTTCATCCCCTGGGCCGTCTCGGGACGCCTGAGGATGTCGCCCAGGCGGCCCTGTATCTGGCCAGTCCACGTTCGAGCTTCGTGACCGGCACGGCGCTGGTCGTGGACGGCGGGTTCATGGCCCAGGGCGCGTGGGCCAGAAGTGCGGGCGCGAGCCTGACGGAGCGGGAGCGTTGACCGGGCTGCGGACGGCCCATGGGCGGAGCGAAGGCGCTACGGGCCACGCCATGGCCGGCATGCCGCTCGCGAACCTTCGGCGGCGCATCGGTGACCTCTCCCAGGTCGTGTTGATCCGCGACGTTCGCCTCGGCGACGGCAACGAGGATGGCGTCCGGGCACTGGACGTGCGGGTCACGGGCGGGCTATCCGCGCTCGTGCTCCTGGACCGCGGGATGGAACTCGGTCCGGTGTGGGTCGCTGGTCACCAGGCCAGCTGGTAGAGGCCGAGCGGCATGGTGCATCCGGTGTACTTCGACGAGGCGAGCTGGCTGCGATCGTTCCATGGCAGGCTGCCGGTCACCTGTGGGCTCCAGAACGTCGGCCCTGCCTGCGTCTACGAGGGCGTGTCGCACGGCATCCATGGCCGGATCTCCAACACCCCTGTCCGCAACGTGACACACGGGGTGGTGGCTGACGGCAACCGCTGGGTCGCGGAGGTCACCGGGGAGGTACGTGAGACCGATGTCTACAGCGCCGACCTCGTCATCTGCCGCCGCCTTCGGTTCCCCATGGACGAGCTCGTCGTCGAGATGATGGACGAGGTCGAGAACCAGGGGTTCGAGCCCGCGGGTCTGATGCTCCTGTACCACATCAACGTCGACCGCCCGGTGGTGGCCGACGAGTCGGTCCTCCTGGCGCCCGACGCCGAGGTGGTCCCGCGCGACGAGCCGTCCGCGACGCTGCTCGTGGAGCATGATCCCTTCCACCCGCCGCAGGATGGCTTCCAGCAGCTGGTCTACGAGCATCGGTTGCGGCTGCGACCCGGTGACGAGTTCGCGTCCAAAGGCATCGCGAACCAACGGTTCGAGCCGACCGGTGGCATCGGGCTCGTGGTGCGCTGGAGGCCGGACCAGCTGCCGAGGCTCTGGCGATGGCGAATGCTGGGCCCAGGGATGTACCTCACCGGGCTGCAGCCCGCGACGTCGGGCATCCTCGGCCGCGCCAAGGAGCGCGCGTCTGGCGCGTTGCTGATGCTGGAACCTGGCGGGCCCCGGAGGTTCGAGGTGGCCATCCGGCTGTCGCTCGGGTCCCAGATCGGCGAGTTGGTCCGGCTGCACGGTTGGGGGAGCGAGGCATGACGACCGCGACCATCACGTCCGTGGACGTCATGACCATCCAGGCCCGGCTCCCGGCGCCCGTCATCTTTGGCGAGTGGGTCATGCGCATGCGCGAGTTCGCGCTGGTCCGGGTGCGCACGGACCGTGGCGTGGATGGCCTGATGTACACCCTGACCCGCGACGGCACCGTGGCGGAGCAGATTCGCAAGACCATCGCGGCGCTGTACGTGGGCACGGACATCGAGGA
>DAOTUX010000264.1:0-9235 GCA_034436475.1 Chloroflexota bacterium
TGTCGTACGCCTCCGAGCCACCCAGCAGGTTCCGCGCCGCCGTCGCGCCCTGCCGTCGGGCGTTGTCCCAGTGCTCGACACGGAGCCTGGTCCCAAGCGTCGGATGCCACGCCGCCGCGACGTCACCGGCAGCATGGATGCCCTGCACGCTGGTCGCCAGTCGCTCGTCCACCACGATGCCGTCCGCGACATCGAGGCCCGCCGCCTCCGCCAGTGCCACCCGGGGTCGCGCGCCGATCCCTACCACCACCATGTCGGTCTCGATGCGTGACCCATCCTCCGTCTCGACCCACGCCACGGCGTCGGGGCCACCGAATGCGACTGCGAACTGGCGGGTGACGATCCGGACACCATGCTCCAGATGCAGGTCCCGGTACACGCCGGCGATCTCGGGACCCAGCACCCGCTCGAGCGGGTCTGCCCCGTCGATGACCATCGTCACCTCGAGGCCGAGCTGCCGCAACGATGCGGCGACCTCGGCGCCAATCCAGCCGCCGCCGATGACCACGGCACGACGCGCCCCCTTGGCCGCCGTGCGGATCGCATCGGCATCCGCGAGGGTGCGCAGGTGGTGGATCCCCGCGAGACCCGAGCCCGGCAGCTCGATGCGGCGCGCCTCGGAGCCCGTGGCCAGCAGGAGGCGGTCGTAGGTGACACGCTCGCCAGACTCGGTGACCACCACGCGGGAGGCGGGCTCGAGGGAGTCCACGCGCGTCGAGGTCCGCAACTCCACCTGCTGCTCGGCGTACCAGGCCTCCGGGTGGACCAGCGCGTCGGTCACGCCGGACTCGCCGCGCAGGTAGTCCTTGGACAGCGGCGGGCGCAGGTAGGGTGGGTGCGCCTCGTCGCCGAACAGGACCACCCGTCCGTCGAACCCCTCCTTGCGCAGGGTCTCGATCGCCTTCGCCGCCGTCAGGCCGGCCCCCACGATCACCACGGTCCCGATCTCGCTCATGACGCTCCTCCAGTCTGCGGGTCACGGGCGCCGAACGCGTAGCGGAGGAACAGGTAGTCCCCCGCGCGCTTCACGCCCATCAGTCGGCCGGTGGGCGCGAGGGACGGGCCGAAGGCCACACCCTCCACGAACCCGAGATGCGTCGCGTCCTCGGCACGCCCGGCCACGCGCGGGCTGAGGGTCAGGAACAGCTCATCGACCGCGCCCGTCGCGACGAGCTCGCCGAACACGGTCGGCCCCGCCTCTGACAGCACGAGGTCGAAGCCCTTGGATGCGAGCAGGCCGAGCACGGATTCCACGGGCACGCGGCCCGGGTCGTCCGATGTCACCAACTCCGCATCACCCAGGTGCCCCGCCGCGCGGAGGCGTGCGGCGCCCCGGGAGGTGGTCAGCACGATGGTCGGTTGGTCCGGGTCGGGTCGCCATGGGACTGGTCCATCAAGCGACCCCGAGGCGGTCACGATGATGACGGTGGGCACAGGCGCCAGCCCCGACGCAGCGCGCCAGCGCGCATAGGCGGCGGCGGACGGCGGATGCACCCGCCCCGGCGTCCATGTCCGAGTCCGGCTCCCGCGGACCGTGCCAGCGCCCACGAGCACGGCATCCGCCGCTGCGCGAAGCAGACCCATCACGAAGCGATCGGGCTCGAAGCCCCCGCTGACGGCGCGGCCCCCGCCCAGGCCGCGTGGGTCGAACGAGACCACCCCATCGAGGGTGGCCACGAAGTTGGCCACGATCGTGGGTCGAGCAGGATGGGTCTCGATGACGAGAGGCCCGCCGTATGTCGCGGCGAGTTCGGCCGGCAGGTGCGGGCCCCGGCTCCGGGGCGCCTCCCGGGGGCCTCGTGTCGGGCCGGGTGTCGGGCCTCGTGTCGGCCGCAGTGCCAGGGTCGCCGCCTGGGTCGCGGGCGCCTCCCAGAGGGTCTCGATCCGCCAGCCCGGGGAGGCTTCGGTGCGCCCGTCCGAGACCGGAGTGACCTGCGATGACGGGATGGCCGTCGCGGTCCCCCCGGCGGAGCGCTCGGTCATCGATGCGCCTCCCGCGAGGGCCCGATGGCCGTGAACTCGGCGCGCAAGGACGCGTCGGTCGCGTACGCACCCCGGAACGCGGTTGTGCGCGTCATCGACTGGGCCTCCCGCACGCCTCTGATCTGGGTGCACGTGTGCTGGGCCTCGAGGTACACGGCCGTGCCATGAGCGCCCAGCATCGCGTCGAGCTCATCCGCGATCTGATGGGTGGTGCGCTCCTGGACCCCGAACCGCCGCGAGACGACCCGGACGAGCCGGGTGAGCTTGCTGATGCCGATGATCCGCTCGTGCGCGATGTACCCCACCCATGCCTGGCCCACGAATGGGAGCGCATGGTGCTCGCACAGCCCAGCGAACGGGATGGGCCCCTCGACCACCTGGGAGAGCTCGCAGTCGGGACCATCGTGGCATTCCGTGGGGAACGCGGTGAGGAGCTTGGGGTCTCCGTCGTAGCCGTCGGTGGCGTCGTAGAGCGCGCGCAGGAAGCGACGAGGCGTATCGGCGGTGCCGGGGGTGGAGAGGTCCAGACCGAACGCGCCCAGGATCTCCGCGATGTGACCCTCGAAGCGCCGCCAGTCGGCATCCTCGATGTGGCGGCCACCCTCGATCGGCTGCATCAGGCCCAAGCCGATCCAGGGTCCGGGCTCGATCGCGGCGTCACCGCTGACAAGGAGCCCATCGCCCCTCGGATGTGTGGTGGCCAGTGCCGACATGGTGGTTCCTCCGCAGCCTCTATCGCATGTATAGGCTAGTGATACATCAATCCCGTCCGCAAGTCAACACTTGTGCTAGTCATGATTGGCGATAGAATGTGGCGCATGGCGGACGACCATGCCCACATCCGCGCCATCGCACTGCTCCATGAGCCGGTCCGTCGCGCCTTGTACGAGTGGGTGGTGGCGGCCGCACGTCCGGTCAGTCGGGACGAGGCAGCGGCGAACGTCGGCGTGACGCGCTCGCTCGCCGCGTTCCATCTCGACCGGCTCGCGGATGCCGGTCTCCTCGCGACCGAGTACCGCCGGCTGTCAGGTCGGACGGGCCCGGGTGCGGGTCGTCCCGCCAAGCTGTACCGACGGGGGGAGCAGGAAGTCGCGGTCTCGCTCCCGGGGAGGCGGTACGAGTTCGCCGCGCGTCTCCTCGCAGCATCGATCGAGCGCTCGGATGGGCGGATGCCGCGGGCCGCGCTGCGCGAGGTCGCCCACGAGCGCGGGCGTGGGCTCGGTGAGGCGGCTCGGGGTGGGATGCGGCGGAAGCTAGGGAGACTGCGGGCGCGCGCGAGCGTGATGGCCGCTTTGCGTGATCAGGGGTTCGCGCCCTTCGAGGCCGAGGACGGCACCATCCGGCAGGGCAGCTGTCCGTTCCATGCCCTCGTGGGTGAGCATCGGGAGCTGATCTATGGCATGAACCTCGCGCTCACGGAGGGCATCCTCGAGGGGGTCGGCAGCAACCGCCTGGGCGCCCGCCTCGAGCCGCGACCGGGGACCTGCTGCGTGGTCATCGAGGACACTGAGCCGGCCGCTCGCTGAGCCCGTGACCGCCACGCCCCGAGCGTCGGCCCAATGTGCGCCCAGACTCCGGGCGGAGCACGAGGGCCCGGGCACCACTGCCGCCGACCGGGACTCTCGGGACGACTGGTGGGTCGGACTGCCCACATTGTGGCCGCTGGGCGATGGACTTCGCGCGACTCGCAGTCTGAGGGCTGATCGTCGAGGGTGGGCCAGCCGACGGGGAAGCCAGGCCTGGCATCGGTCGTCGTTCCGCCCAGATCTCGGGAGTGGCGGCGAAGGACGAGGGTCGGAACGCTCCGGTCGATCCCAGGCACGGTCCTTGGGCGGCGCCGGTCCCTCCGTCGCTCGCTCGACCCATGGCCGCGGGCTGCGCATGCGGTGAGCGTTACAGCGGTCGGGGCGCCGTCGGACGCCGTCGTGGGAGCCCGCGGGAGCCGTCTTGTCGGTCGCCGGCCCCGAATCGTTGCGGCGGGGTGCGCGAGTGACCGGCGGGCGCCCGCTCGGAGGGGCCACGAGCCACCCTCCGTCGCGCCCACCCGTCACAACGCTCAGCCGGTGCGCGATCGGCCGTTCGGCCGGGGGCGGCAACGCGCCGGGGGCGCTGCGAGGGCCGACCGTCGCTCGCTCGACCCATGGCCGCGGGCTGCGCATGCGGTGAGCGTTACGACGGTCGGCGCGCCGTCGGACGCCGCCGTGGGAGCCCGCGGGAGCCGCCTCGTCGGTCGCCGGCCCGGAATCGTTGCGGCGGGGTGCGCGATCGACCGACGAGCGCCCCCTCGGAGGGCCCCCGGGCCACCCTCCGCCGCGCCCACCCGTCACAACGCTCAGCCGGTGCGCGATCGGCCGTTCGGCCGGGGGCGGCAACGCGCCGGGGGCGCGGCGAGGGCCGACAGGACGCGGGGCGCGGCCGGTGGCACCTCCGGCGCGGCCGGTGCACCTCCGGCGCGGCTGGTGGCACTCCGGGCGCCGGGCGCAGCACGCGGCGCCCCCGGTCATGCCGGGTGCGGCCCGTCACCTCCCGTGGTGAGCGCCGCTGACAGGTCCCAACTCTCGGCGATGTGTCGCGAGAGGCCCATCGCGACCTTGCGCACGACCGACGCGAGACGCGTGACGTCCGCGGTGCGCGCCTCGACGACCACCGATATGGCGCCAAGGACCACGTCGTCCGCAACCCGGACAGGTGCCGCGACAGACACGGTGTCGAGCGTCATCTCCTCGCGGGTGACCGCGAAGCCCTGGCTCCTTGCTCGTGCCAGGTCGCGCCGCAGGGCCTGCCCGTCGGTGATGGTGTGGGGCGTGGCCGCCACAAGACCGTGCGCGATGACGCGGTCGACATAGCCGTCGGGGGCGAAGGCGAGCAGCGCCTTGCCCACGCCCGTGGCATGGAGCGGCAGCCGACCACCCACCCGCGTGACGATGGGCACCGAGCGCTGGCCCCGGATGCGCTCGACGATGAGCGCATCGAGACCGTCCAGCACCGCCAACTGGACGTTCTCGTGGGTCGCCTCATAGAGGTCCTCCAGGAACGGCAGGGCCACGTCGCGCAGCGTCAGGCTATGCCGGGTGAGCGTCCCCATCTCCCACATCCAGGGACCCACGCGATACCGCCCCCCTTGAGTCAATTCCAGGGCTCCGAGCGAGCGCAGCTCCGTGGCAAGCCGGTACACGGTGGTCATGGGCAGACCAGTGCGACTCACGATCTCGGCGCGCGTGAGACCCGACTCCACCGAGCGCATGGCATCGAGGATGGCGAAGGCCTTGCTGAGGACCGAACGTCCCGGCTCCGTGTTCCGTCCGCTCATCGTCGCGGAATGGTACGCGATCCGAGCCTCGGCGTTCCGTCCAGTGGACGGAAGGCTTGTCCGACACGACCGTGCTCCGATAGGCTCCCCGGGTGCCGAGCGACGAGAGCCCAGACCCGCCATACCTCTATCCCGACTACCTCGGCACACGGAAGCGCGCGCCCGGGCGACCGCTCGTGTGGCTGCCGCGTCGCCAGACGGAGGCGTCGGGCCCCGTGTTCGGTGACGAACGGGTGCGGCCCGGGGACGCTGACCTGACCACGCAGCACGAGGGCGAGCCACAGGGCCAGCGCATCATCGTCCACGGGCAGGTCCGCGACAGCGGCGGCCGACCGGTGGCGAACTCGCTGGTGGAGGTGTGGCAGGCGAACGCGGCAGGGCGGTATCGGCACGCTGCCGACCAGCACCCAGCGCCCATCGACCCCAACTTCACTGGCCTGGGCCGGGTGATGACGGACCTGCAGGGACGCTACCGGTTCGTGACCATCCGGCCCGGCTCATACCCTTGGTTCAACCACCTCAACGCGTGGCGACCGGCGCACATCCACTTCTCGCTGTTCGGGCACGAGTTCACCCAGCGTCTCGTCACCCAGATGTACTTCCCGGGCGACCCGCTCTTCGCCCACGACCCGATCATGAACTCCATCCCGGACCCCAAGGCCCGCGAGCGCCTGATCGCGAGCTTCGACCTCGACGCCACCGAGCCGCAGTGGGCGCTTGGCTACCGGTTCGACATCGTGCTCCGAGGGCGGGACCAGACCCCACTCAAGGCGGCACGCCACCACGACCCGTGAGCCTGCCAGTGACACCGTCCCAGACCGCGGGACCGTACCTCGCCATCGGCATGACCTGGGAGGACGGGGCACTCGTGGTGCCCGAGGGCAGCCCAGGAGCCATCACCATCCGGGGGACGCTGCTCGACGGCGAGGGTGCGCCCGTGCCGGACGGCCTCATCGAGACCTGGCAGGCGGACGCGACGGGTCGCCCACCCACGGGCGGCTCTGGCTTCAGCGGTCTGGGGCGCTGCCACACAGATGCCGATGGCCGCTGGCTCATCGTGACATGCAAGCCCGGCGCCATCGAGGATGAGGAGGGCACCCAGGCGCCCCACATCAACATCTCGGTGTTCGCGCGCGGTCTCCTCAAGCACCTCGTCACGCGCATCTACTTCCCTGACGAGACCGCTGCGAACGCGGCCGACCCGGTGCTCCGGTCGCTCCCCGATGACGCGGCACGTGCCACGCTCATCAGCCGTGCCGTCGACGGAGGGTACGAGCACGACATCCACCTCCAGGGCACGGGTGAGACCGTCTTCTTCCGACTCTCCTAGGGTCGGCGTCACCCGGTCAAAGGCGCAGCCCCTGTGGTGCGAGGTCGACGAAGGGCCCGGCAGGGGCGCCGGGACGGTGGTGCTCCTGGGTTCGCTAGGCAGCACCCTGGCCATGTGGGACCCCCAGGTCCCCGCCCTGCGCGAGCGCCATAAGGTGATCCGGGCGGACCTGCGGGGTCACGGTCGCTCCCCCGTGCCGCCCGGGCCCTATGCCCTCGCCGACCTCGGGGGGGATGTGCTCGCCCTCCTCGATCAGCTGAGCGTCGAGCGCACCGACGTGTGCGGCCTGTCGATCGGGGGCATGGTCGCGATGTGGCTGGCGATCGAGGCGCCCGAGCGCGTGGGCCGGCTCGTCCTCATCTGCACCTCGGCACGCCTCGAGCCGGTCCAGGGCTGGCTCGACCGTGCCGCCACCGTGCGGGAGCGGGGCACCGGCGCGGTGGCCGAGGCGGTGGTCGGCCGCTGGTTCACCCCGCAGCACGCGGCACGTCATCCGGACCTCGTGGCTCGGATGCGGGCGATGATTGCGGCCACGCCCCCGGAGGGCTACGCCGGCTGCTGCGAGGCCATCGCGGTTATGGACCTCCGATCCAGCCTCGCCTCGATCGAGGCGCCCACCCTCTGCCTCGCCGGCGCGGACGACCCGGCCATCCCCGTGGACCACCTCCGGCTCATCGCGGGCGCCATCGGGGGCGCGAGACTCGAGGTCGTGCCGTCCGCGGCGCATCTTGCCAACGTGGAGCAGGCTGACCGGGTGACACGGGCGATCATGGGTCACCTGGAAGGCCCGGCAGCGGAGAGTGTGACGTGAGTGATGGGACAGCCGATGACGACCTGCTCGAGCAGGGCATGCGGGTCCGCCGAGCGGTCCTGGGCGACACGCACGTGGATGCCGCCATCGCGGCGACGACCCCCTTCACGGCACCCTTCCAGGAGCATGCCGTGCGCACCGCGTGGGCAGGCGTCTGGTCGCGCCCAGGTCTTGACCGTCGCACCCGGTCCTGCATCACGCTGGCCATCCTGACCGCGCTTCGGGCGGAGCATGAGATCGCGATGCACGTCCGAGCGGCGCTGCGGAACGGGCTGACACGCGAGGAGATCAGCGAGGTGCTGCTCCACACCGCCGTCTACGCGGGCCTGCCGGCCGCCAACGACGCGTTCCGCATCGCCCAGCAGGCGCTCGACGCGCTCGAGCAGTCGGTTGAGACGCCCACGTGACCATCCCCTGTCCTACGGATGGCTCGTGATGGGGACCTGGACGAGCAGTGGTCCGGTCCGTCGCCCCGCGTCACGGACCAGGGCCGTGAGCTCGGCCGCCCGCTCCACTCGCTCGGTCGGCACGCCGAAGGCCCGCCCGGCAGCTGCCAGTCCACGCGCGGCTCGCCGACGTCGGCCGGCTCGGCGCAGGTGGCTCGGGCCACCTCGTCCTTCCCCACGGAGTGTGGACGGCCGCCACGGGGACCGTCGGGACGCGTGCAGAGCCTCCCCGGGCCTTGTGCCGGGTCGGGCGCCGGGCGGGGGTCCCTGGCCTCGTGCCGGGTCGGGCGCCGGGCGGGGTCCCTGGCCTTGTGCCGGGTCGGGCGCCGGGCGGGGGTCCCTGGCCTTGTGCCCGGTCGGGCGCCGGGCGGGGACCGGGCCTCCCCGGATCCGGGCGGATGGGCGAGGCATCATGCCGTCGGGGCCGGCTTGGGGCTCCCGAGGGCTGCGTCCTCATTCGGCCCGCCCAGATCACGGGCAGAGGGGCGAAGCAGCGGATTTGCGATCGTCCGCAGCCTCACCCGGCGGGCCCGTCGAGGCCGACGCGGGGCCCCGGCATGGGCATGGCCCGCCCTTCCGCCCAGTAATCGGGCGGGACGGGACGCCCGTGCGGGATGGCACGGGACGCCCGTGCGGGGCGCCACGCGCCAGGGTGGGGTTGGTACGGGCCAGGGTGGGGTTGGCACGGGACGGGCCCCGGGTCAGGCTGGCTGGTTGCGCATCGCCTCAGCAGCCACCGTGAGGTATGCCCACAGTCTGTCGCGCAATTCGGGACCGATGCTTGCGCCAACCTCGTCGAGCGCGCCGCCCATGGCCGCCAACCAATGGTCGCGCTCGGTGACGCCGATGGCGAACGGCAGGTGCCGCATGCGAAGGCGAGGGTGACCGCGCTCTTCCGAGTACGTCGTGGGCCCACCCCAGTACTGGATCAGGAACAGCGTCAGGCGATGCCGTGCCCCAGTCAGGTCCGGCGCCTCGGGATACAGCGGAAGCAGGATCGGGTCGTCCTTCACGATGTCGTAGAAGCGGTTGACCAATCCCTCGAAGAAGGCCCGACCGCCGACCTGCTCGTAGACCGATGTCTCGGCCACCCGCTCACGCATCCGGGGAATCTACCGGCGCGACGGCCGCTCGGCGGGCCATGCCGGCCCCGGCCGCCCGGCGGGCGCTACGCGCGGGCGCGTCCCTGCGCCGAGGCAATCGGCCGACTGCGCGGGCGGCGGACCCAGCGGTCGAGCCACGCGAAGGACCGAGCCTCCGGCAGACCGCGCGCCAGGGCGATCACCCCCGCCAGCATCGCGAGGCCGTGGACCCACAGGGTGGGCAGCGAGATGGTCGCCGCGACCACGACCGTC
>DAOTUX010000265.1:0-2730 GCA_034436475.1 Chloroflexota bacterium
CTTCCGAACCGCGGGAGGGGTAACGCGCCCTTCTTGGTCGTCGGGCCGACATCGCGGGGCTTCGTGACGTTGCCCCTCGATCCGACGCCGGTCAATGGCTTGTGGCGACCCAGGACCGGGTATCCTTCGAAACCCTCCGATATCCGTCGGTACGGCCGGATGGGACGAACCGCTCAGTGACCCACCGCGGGCCCAAGGAGGAGAATGGGCACATGGACGAGAAGACCGAGCCGCGCATCAAGAAACCTGTAGGGGCCGTGCTAAGCGTGAGGGTCCCGCGCGATCTCGCTGCCGCGGTGGACGATTACGCGCGGGAGCACTCGATGTCGCTATCCGAGTTCGTGCGGGTCGCACTAGAGAGCTACCTGAGCCCGCCCCTGCTCCGGATCCATCCGACGCTGTACGCCTCCGCCGCCGAGGCGAGCATTTCGCTCAACTCGCCCGCGGCCGGTGTGCATTCCCAGACACGTGGCCGTACTCCGACCGAGACGGTCAGGGAATGGGATCCGCGGGTCCCGCTCACTCTGGCCGTCTAGACCCTCAAGGAGCGGCGGATGGACGCCGCTGACCCAGGAGCGCGCTAGCGTCGTGGGCTAGCGGCTGGCGAGTTCGTCCTCGATATCGTCGGGCGCGTGGTGACGCATGCGTGTCCCGGCTGTCTCCGGATCACTTCACGGGAGGGCCGGTGCCTGTCCTGCGGCGGGGGCACCACGACCCAGCGCGGGTACGGCTCGGCATGGCGGGCAAGAAGGGCACGGCACCTGCGGCTCCATCCCAGCTGCGCGTGGGCGGCGACCGGCCACGGGACCACATACGGTTTGCGAGCGACCGATGTCGACCACGTCAGGCCCAAGGCACATGGAGCTCGACCCGCTCTACTGCGACGTGATCGTCGCCCACTGGGAGGCGTTCACCGGGCGCACGGCCACCCGCGTGCCCGCCGCCGACGTGGAGGCCGCCTGATGGGGCGCCGGGGGCCCGCCCCCACCCCGACCGGGTCAAGCTCCGCCAGGGCGAGACCCGCCCCTCGCGCGTCAACCGGATGGAGCCCCTGCCGAGGCGTGGCGCGCCCGCTATGCCACGGGGCATGGACGAGGGCGCCCAGCGGGTGTGGCGGCGGGTCGTGCGCGAGATGCGCGGCTCCGACGTGATCCTGGGCGCCGACGCCGACGTCCTGCGCTGCTACTGCGAGGCGGTCAGCCGGTACGCGCAGGCCGCGGAGCTGTACGCGGCGTCGAGCCCGCTGATGCGCCGCGATGGCGAGCTGGTGAAGAACCCGCTGCACCAGGTCGTGCGCGACAACGCGGACGCCGTCCGCCTGTTCGCCCGTGAGCTCGGCCTCTCGCCCTCGGCCCGCGCGGGGCTGCGGGTGGAGCAGGGCCCCGTCGCGGGCGACATCGACGACGTCCTCGGCCCCCCACCGAGGCTGCGCGTGGTGGGCGGCGGCGATGCATAGCCCGTGGTCCCCGATGCGCTCACCGGCGGTCCCCGCTTCGCCGCCTTCTGCGAGCACTACGTGCGCCACCAAGGGCCGCTGGGCGAGGAGCCCGCTCCTGCTCGAGGGCTGGCAGCGCGACTTCTGGTGGGAAGCATTGGAGGTCGACCCCGTCACCGGCCTCCGGGTGTACTCCGAGGTCGGCCTCGGGCTGCCGCGCAAGAACGGCAAGTCCGTCCAGGCCAGCGCCGCGGGCCTCTACTTCCTGGTCGCCGACGGCGAGGCCGAGCCCGAGGTCTATGTCGCCGCGGCCGCCCGCAACCAGGCGGGCATCGTGCTCGGCCAGTCCCGCCGCATGGCCCAGCAGTCACCGCGACTGGCGCGGCACGTGTCGGTGCGCACGACGCTCATCGAGTGCCCCCGCAACGGCGGCATCATGCGCAGCCTCTCCGCCGACGCCGCGCTCCAGCACGGGCTCAACCCTACGCGAACGTCATCGACGAGCTGCACGCCCACCGCTCCAGCGACCTCTACACCGCGCTCACGACCGGCGCCGGCGCCCGGGAGCAGCCCTTCACGCTCTGGATCAGCACGGCGGGCGTCGACGGCCCGGGCATCCTGTCCGAGCTGCACGCCAGCATGTTCGACGGCCCGGGCGAGCTCGAGGACGCGGCTCGCTCCTGGTCTACCGGGACCGCGCCAACGGCGTCCTCGTCTGGTGGTACGGGGCACCCCGGGATGCCGACATCGAGGACCCCGTGGTCTGGCTGGGCGCCAACCCCGCGTCTTGGCTCCGCGACGGCCGGTACCTCGCCCAGGCCGACACCGAGGCCGACGCCCGACGTCGCTGGGTACCAGTCGGCCGTATGCGGTGCGCTCCGCACCATCCGGGCCGACGCACGGGCGCTCGACGGGTGGCGGAGGCTCCCGTCGATCAAGCGCGAGCTGGACTACGAGCGGGCGCTGGCCGAGATCAACATCTATGGCTCCAACCCGGTGGAGCGCGAGCGCAACTGGAGGGCCGCGGTCGCCCGCGTCGAGGAGCAGTGGGATGACGTGAGGCGCGCGTACCGCAGCGATGCCAATGCGATCCTCGTCGATGTGAGGATCGTTACCAGGTCGCTCGCGAAGGGCTACCGGTGGCCCGAAGGCACCCAGACGAGGCAGGGCCTCACCACCGTCGCGAGGCGGCTGGCGGCGCACACGAAGGGCATCCGGACGTGGTTGAAGGACCACGAGTCCGACGGACGCCTGACGCGCCTGCTCGCCGGCATCAGCGCAACTGAGCGGAGGCT
>DAOTUX010000266.1:0-5556 GCA_034436475.1 Chloroflexota bacterium
CCGCGACGCCTGGTGGTCCTGGACGCGGGCATGACCGAGCTGGTCCGACCCGCGCTGTATGGCGCGGAGCACCCCATGGCGGCGCTCACCTCCATGGGCCGCCCGGTGCCCCCGGACGCGCCCATGACCGAGGTCCGCGTGGACGGCCCCATCTGCGAGTCCACCGACCGATTGGGCATGGCGTCGCTCCCTCCACTCGCCCGGGACGACCTGGTGGCCATCGGGGTGGTGGGTGCCTACGGGTCCTCGATGGCCTCGACCTATAACGGCCGGCCCCGACCACCCGAGGTCGGCTGGGACGGCACGGGGCTCCGGCTCCTCCGTCGGCGAGGATCGCCCGCGCGCCTGCCCTGACACAGGACCGGGGTGGCGGCGCGGGCCCTCAAGGTCGATGCGCCGTGACGCTGGGATGCGTGCGATAGTGTGGGGGCGCACCGACACGAGGCGCCATCGGCGCTCGGACGGTGTCATCGGCGGCACGCGGCGCCACCGGCGTCGATGCTGCCATCGACGCTCGGGACTGGAGGCGCGAGTGGACCCTTCCCGTCTTGCCATCGATCGGCGCACGCTGCTCAAGCTCGTCGGTGCGACGAGTGGCATGGCGGCGCTGGGCATGCTCACCCGCACCGCGGTCCCATCCCGTGTCTCAGCGCAGGCGTCGGGTGATCCCATCGGCGACCTCGCCGCCAGCCTCGAGTACGACGTCCAGCGGATGTTCGAGGCCGTGACGGCCCTGGGGTACGACCCGTACGCGGGCGCGCTGCGTGGCGCCCGGGGCACCCTGGAGGCTCGTCGGGGCAACTCGGTGGACCAGGCCCTCCTGCTCGGTGCGCTGCTGGCGTCATCGATGGTCGAGCACCGCTACGTCCTTGGCTCGGTGGATGCCGACACCATCGCGCGCCAGCGCTCGGAGCGTCGTCGTGACCTGCCCAGCGCGCGCGCCGAGGCGGCCGAGGTGATGCTGCCCCCGGAGGTCGTGGCCGCCTGGGCCGACTCGCGTGCCTGGCCGCGCGACGCCGACATCGACCGTGTGTTCGCTGATGCCGAGGACTGGGTCGGGACCACCGTGGACATGCTCGCCACGATCCTCACGTCGGCCGGGGTCCCGCTCGCAGTGCCCACGGTCGATGGGGGTGCCGACGACCGCCAGGACCACGTGTGGGTCCAGTATCGCCTCGGGACGGAGTGGGTCGACCTCGACCCGTCGATACCGGGCGCAGTGGCCGGTGCCACGTACGGGACACCACGCGAGACGCTCGACGAGGTGCCGGACGAGCTGTATCACAGCGTCACTGTGCGACTCGTGGCGGAGGTGGTCCAAGGAGGCGCCCCCGCCCGCACCACGCCGGTGTCCCAGCAGGCCAGGGTGGCGGATCTCGTGGGCACGCCAATCCACGTGACGCACGGTCCGGCGGGCTGGCTGGACGTCGCCGGCGCCCTGACCGGGGAGCAGAAGTACGTGCCGCTCATCGTGGTCGGTCAGCAGTTCACCGAGGGCCAGATGCTCCTGCTGTCAGCCGGCGGCGGCGTGCTTGAGGCGTTCGGCGAGCCCGGCGATGCCGAGGGCCAGACGCTGGCCGAGTGGCTCGAGATCGATCTCGCCGGCCCCGGCCGCCCGACGACCACGACCCAGCGCCTGCTGTTCGACCGCATCCCGCCCGTGCGACGCGCCACCGGTGACCTGGGCCTTGATGCCTTGCCCCCGATCGAGCTGACGCACATCGACGACGAGGTGGGTGATGTCTTCGTGCCCTTCGCCTCGACGCACATCATCGCGGTCACGAGCAACACCATCCCGTGGACGGCCTTCGCATCGAGCCCCGGGGACGCGTCGTTCGAGGGTGCCTCGGTGCAGGCGGGGCTCGCCCTCGACCACCTCCGAGACCTGCTCGAGCTCCAGCTCCAGGAATCCATGGGTGCCGCCTCCTGGGTGGATCGGCCACTCGTCACATGGCTGCGGTTGTCACCCGGCGCGGGACCGGACGGGCGCGCCGTGACCGAGACCCGCGTGGACATGCTCGACCACCGACGGCACGCCGAGGTGCTGGAGGGCGCATCCCCCGAGCGTGCGGGGATCCTGACCGGTGTCATGGATCATGCCGCGGAGCGGATGCTGATGGCGGCCAGCACCGGATACCTTGCGAAGGGCACGGTGCCCCAAGGGGTCAGCGTCGCCCGGGTGTTCGAGCAGGCAGCCGCGGAAGGACTCGTGCCGGTCGTGCTACGGCCAGGCACCGGGGCCATGGTGGACGGGCTGTCGACCGATGTGAAGCGACTGATAGCGACCGCTCTCGACGAGGGCCGGGCGATCGTCATCCCTCCCCGGCCGGTGACGCTCCTTGGTCGCCCGCGCATCGGGTGGTGGGAGTACGACCCCGCCACCGGGCACACCCTCGACCGTCTCGATGACGGCGGTGGCGTGGAACTCACCGAGACCCAGATCCTCATCGTCCGGATCGCCACCGCGGCGGCATGCGGCTTCGCGGTGCTGGGGTCGATCGCGTTCGTGTGCAAGGCGGCCCAAGGGAAGCTCAACAGCTTCACGGACTTCACCGATTCGCTCGCATCCGCGGGCGGTGCCATCGCGGGCTGCGCCGCGGGAGGCGCAGCACTGCCCTGAGGAGGCTGGTCGCTGGCTGACCCAGCGCCCCGGCCCGCGCCTTCGTCGCTGCCCACATCCCCTCGAGGGGTGGGCCCGGGACACTGGGAGGTGGACGCGTAGGCGGGCCGCGCGAGCGGGCAGGCCAACACGGCCCCTGGTGCTGGGGCATGTACCCTTGCGACGATGAGCGCCCACCCTACGTCACCTGCGCGCCGCGCGCTCGCGGAGCGGCTTGCCGCGAGGCCGCTGCTGCTGGATGGCGCCATGGGCACCCTCCTGTTCAGCCGCGGCATCCCGCAGCGTGCCTCGCTCGACGAGCTCGTGGAGAGCCACCCGGACATCGTGTCCGCGATCCATCGCGAGTACGTCGCTGCAGGGGCGGACATCATCGAGACGTGCACCTTTGGTGCCAACCGCCTGCGCCTGGCGCCGTACGGCCTGGCCCAGCGCGCCGCCCGACTCAACCGGCGCGCCGCGCAGTTGGGCAGGGAGGCCCGCGAGGTGTCCGGTCGGGACGTCCTGGTGGCGGGGTCGATCGGCCCATTGGCCGCCCCCATCCACGGCCCCGACCGACCTGACGACCGCACGCTGCGCTCGGCGGTCCGGGAGCAGGTGGAGGGGCTCCTCGAGGGGGGCGTGGACCTGCTCGTCGTCGAGACGGCGTCGGACCTGGATGACCTGCTGCTCGCCGTCGCGGAGGCACGCGTCGTCACGGACCTCCCGCTCATCGCGTCGATGACCTTTGGTGACGACCTCGTGGCGGTGGACGGGACCACGCCGGAGGCGGCGGCGCGCGCGCTCACCATGGCCGGCGTGGACGCCCTGGGCGTCAACTGCGGCGTCGGCCCGGTTGCTGCGCTCGACGCGCTCGCCCAGATGGCCCCGGAGGCTGCGGCCACGCCGCTGTTCATCATGCCCAACGCCGGGCTGCCGACCCGGGTCGAGGGGCAGTTCGTGTACGCCGCGGGGCCCGCGTACTTCGCCGAGGCCGTGCCCCGGTTCCTGGCCGCCGGGGCACGCCTGCTCGGCGGCTGCTGCGGCACGACCCCCGAGCACATCGCGGCGATGCGTCAGGCGCTCGACAAGGAGCTGGCTCGGGCGCGCGGCACGGAGGCCGCCAACGCTCCGGAGGGTCGGCGTCTTGAGGCGGGGGCCTCCCCGCGCTCCACCGTGATCGAGCGAGCGACTGGTGGCGTGACCCCGCTGGAGCCACCCTCGCCGACCGGCCTCGCACGCAAGCTCGCGGAAGGCCGGTTCGTCATCAGCGTGGAGATCGACCCGCCCCGCTCGGTGCGCATCGAGCGGACCATCGAGGCGGCGCGGCTGCTCCAGGACGCAGGGGTGGACCTGGTCAACATCAGCGACTCGGCGATGGCCCGGGTGCGCATGGGGGCCATGGCGGTCGCGTTCGGCATCCAGCACGATCTCGATCTCGAGTGCCTGGTCCACCTCACGACGCGCGACCGGAACCTGATGGCGCTCGAGTCGGAGCTGCTGGGAGCCCACGCCCTGGGGGTCCGGGACATCCTGGCACTCACCGGCGACCCGCCCCGCGTCGGTGACTACCCCACGGGCACGGGCATCTGGGACATCGATTCCACCGGGCTCATCGGGGTCATCCAGCGGCTCAATCGGGGCGAGGACCAGGCGGGTCGGCCGATCGGAGCCCCTGCGTGCTTCACGGTGGCATGCGCGCTCGACCCGACGGCCGGCGACCTCGAGCACGAGCTCGATCGGCTCACCGGCAAGCTCGAGGCAGGCGCGGACCTGATCATGACCCAGCCCATCTACGCGCGCGAGCAGTGGGACCGGCTCATGGAGCGCGCCGCGCGACGCTGGGGTGACCGGCTCCCCCGCCCGGTGCTCCTGGGCGTGCTGCCGCTCCATTCGTCTCGGCACGCGGAGTTCCTGCACAACGAGGTCCCCGGCATCACCATCCCCGACCGGGTCCGGGCGGCCATGGCGGCGGCCGGCGACCGGGGCGCGGACGTGGGCCTGGAGCAGGCGTCCGAGTTGCTGGACGGGATGCGGGGACTGGTCTCGGGCACCTATGTGATGCCCAGCTTCGGGCGCTACGAGCAGAGCGCGGAGCTGGTGCGCCGCCTGCGCGCCACCGAGCCGGTGCTCCCGGGACTCGACGCTGCCTCCCGCGCACCTGGGACCTCGCCGGGATAGTGGCTCAGTCACGGGCGTGGCCCGGCCCTTGTGTGCTGGGCTAGGCGCGCGGCTCGGCGTGTCTGACAGTCACGAGCGGTCTCGACGAGCGCTGCGAGACAAGGCACTCGGGCCGCCCTGGGCCCCTGAGGACTCCGACCAGCAGAACCGCGTGCCTGGTGGACACGCCGGGTGACGGCTGGGCCCCCGCGACCCGCCCCCGCAGCGCCCGCGGCATCGACCGGCCCCGATCGCGCGAACCATCGCGCATCTTCCCGACCGCCGCGCCCCGTCCCCTCCCGCCCGCGGCATCGACCGGCCCCCGATCGCGCGAACCTTCGCGCATGGGGCCCCGCGCCCCGCGCCCGGCTCCGCGGCATCGACCGGCCCCGATCGCGCGAACCATCGCGAATCTTCCCGACCGCCGGCCCCGCCCGCGGCATCGACCGGCCCCCGATCGCGCGAACCATCGCGCATCTTCGCGACCGCCGTGCCCCGACCCGCCTTCCCATGCTCGTCGCTGGGGCCGAGGACGGCCACCGGCGACCCCCGCGCCCGGCTCCGCGGCATCGACCGGCCCCGCGGCGCGCCTGCAGGAGTGTCCCCCGGAGTGGTGGGATTTGAGCCGGGCCCCTGACGCGCCGGCCGAGCGCGCGAGGGGCCACCGGCGCGATGCTCAGCGTGTTCCTTCCGAGAGCACGAGGAGTCCCACCGATGACCCTGCCCCAGTCTGCCCTGTCCGAGCTGCTCGACGCCATCCGAGCGGGTGACGGCATCGACCTCGCCCGCGAGGCCTTCCG
>DAOTUX010000267.1:0-7002 GCA_034436475.1 Chloroflexota bacterium
CGGCGGCATGGTGGTCACCGATGACGAGCAGCTGTATCGGCGCGCGTTCGCGATGCATGACCAGGGGCACAGCCCCAACCGCAAGGGCCTGGAGGTGGGCGCCCGGCCCTTCCTCGGCCTCAACTTCCGGATGACCGAGCTCGAGGGCGCCGTGCTCGTGGCGCAGGTCCGGAAGCTCGCGACGATCCGGGAGCACCTCCCGGCGAACGCCGCCCTGGTGCGCTCGGTCATCGAGGAGGTCCCCGAGATCGACTTCCGGGAGCTGCCCGACCCGGAGGGGGACCTCGCGACGCACCTGGTGGTGGTCTTCCCCGACGCGGCGATGGCCGCGGCCGTCACCGGGGAGCTCGGGTCGATCACGCTCGACCACTCGGGGTGGCACGTCTACTCCCACATGGAGCACCTCCTCGCCCGACGCACCGCGACGGGCCGCGGGTATCCCTTTGGCGTCTCCGGCCACCCTGTGCCCGACTATCGGCCGGGCATGCTCCCGGCCACCGATGCGCTCCTCGGGCGCTCGATGAGCTTCTCCATCGGCGTCCAGGACCCGAACCTCGCGCCGTACGGCGTGCGCATGCGCGATGACGCCACGGTCGCGACGGAGCGGGCGATGCGCTTCCGGGAGGTGGCCCTGCGGCACCTCCGCTGACCGACCCGGGCGCGGTTCGGCAGCCGATGCCACGGGTCACCGTCAGGCGGCTGGGTCGCTCTGGGCGTTGGCACCGGTCCCGGTGCTCTCGCGGATGACCAGCTCCACCGGGAACACCTCGGTGTCCGGGACGTGACCCGTCCGGATCGCCTCGAGGAGCATCCGGGCCGCCCGCTCGCCCATGGCCTCGATGGGCTGCGCCACGGTGGTCAGCCGGGGGTTGGCGAGCCGTGCGAAGGGGATGTCGTCGAAGCCGGTGACCGCGACGTCATCGGGCACCCGGATGCCGTGCTCTCGCAGCGCGGACATCAGCATCAGCGCCGTGCGGTCGTCGTAGCACACCAGGGCCTGGGGTCGCTCGCGGCTGACCAGGCGCACGATGCGGGCGAGGCCGTCCGGACCCCGCGCCTCCGCGAACTCGCGGAGGCGCGGCTCGAACCCTAGCGCCTCGAGGGCTCCCGTGATCGACTCCCGACGGACGCGGTCGGACGCCATGGGTGGCCCCGCCAGGTACGAGATCCTGTGACGCCCCGTCTCTGCCAGGTGCCCGACGAGCCGACGCATCCCGTCGGCCTCTGCGGCGAGGACATGGCCGATGGTGGTCGGGATGGTCGCGCCCCGCAGGCCCTCGGGGCCCACGAACACCGCCGGGCTCGGTCGCACGGCGGCGAGCGCGGCACCCGTGTCCGTGACCAGGCCGCAGAACGCCACGCCGGCCGCCTGGTGGGCGCGCAGCTCCCGGATGGCCCTCGCCTCACGATGAGGGTCTCGCTGGCTGTTGAGGACGATGACGGTGTACCCATGGCTCGACGCCACGGCCTCGAACCCGCTGACCACGCCCGCGTGCATTGGGTCGGTGACGTCCGGCACCATCAGGCCCAGGGTCCGGCTCTGGCGGCTGGCCAGGTTGCGAGCCGCGACGTTGGGCACGTACTCCAGGTCGTCCGCCGCCTGCTGCACCAGCCGTCTGGTCCGCCCGCTGATCTGAGGGTCGTCCCGAAGCGCCCGCGACACGGTCGCCTCCGACACGCCCACGAGCCGCGCGATGTCCGCGAGGGTGGACCGACGGCGCGGACGCGCGCCGTCAGCGCCCGTCTCGTCAGCCACGCGACGTCCCGTCGACGGGCCGTCCCAGGGTGCGGCCATCACGGGGATCAGCGATCGCTTGCGTGTGATGCACCTCCGTGGCGTGACCAGCCGTCACAGCGCGCGTAACGATACAGCAGGCCGCACGGCATCCCGCGTGACGCGGATGGCGGCCGCAAGCGCTTGCGGCGAGGGCTGGACTCAGCGCGCACGCAGCATCCTCTCGGCATCCCGGAGCTGGCGTCGGAAGCGTGCCAGGTCGCGCTCGTCGGCGATGGGCGCGAGGGTCTCGAGCCAGGCACGCGTCCCGTCCACGAGCGCGAGCGGCTGCCCGAGGTCCGCAGGCGGGCGCGGTCGGCCCGGCACCTCGAGCCACACGGGCGAGGTGTGGGCGGCCATGCTCGTGGCGAACGCCGACGGCCACGCGTACGGGCTGCGGGCGCGTCCCGCGAGCCAGCCCGTGCGGCCCACGGTGAGGCGCTCGCGGAGGGTCACCTCGCTCGCCGCCGCCCCCGGCGCACCCGCCCCGGCCGTTGCGGCCACATGGCCGTCCAGCACGACCTCGAGGGCGCCGATGATGGGTCGCGCGGCACGTGCCCGCAGCTCCACCTCCACACGCGTCCCGGGTGGCACGACGAGCGTGTCGCCGGGCTCGCGGCCGTCCACCACCAGCTCCAGGATGGGCCCGGAGGTCACGAACGTGCGCCCGGCGCGGATGGCCCTCGCCCAGGCGTCGAAGGTGAGCGGGGCAGCGTCATCCAGGCGGGCCCAGGTGCGCACCTGGCCCAGGGGCACCTCCGCAGACATCCGGTCCGTGCCCCCCACGAGGGGCAGTCGGAAGCCCGCGTCGAGATAGCGGTACCACTCGCCGATGGGTGGGCTCTGGAGCATAGGGTCGAACACCTGGACCTCGAGCGCGTCGAGCAGCCCGGCCGCGATGTCCGCGGCGACCTCGGCCATGGGCAGCGGGAAGTGGGCGCCCACGGTGAGGCCGCCCTGGCGGCGGCATGCCGCGAGCCAGTCCGCCATGGACAGCCGGACCGCGTCGCCGACACCCCCCTCCGGCGGACCCCCGCTCGCGAACGGGAGATGCGGTCCGCCGCCCACCAGCCCCACATGACCGAGCATGTTCTGGCGGTTCTCGCTGCCCACCCACACCACGTGGCGCCCGGTCGCGTCCCGCTGGTCCCCACCATGGTCGAGGAGGCTCGTGACCAGGTCGCCCCATCGGGTGGCGAGGAGGTGGACCACGTTCACCCCTTCCGCGCGAGCCTGGACCAGGGCGGTCGTGGGCGGGAGGAAGTGGACGTGGGTGTCGCCGCTCACCCAGGTGCCCCCGCGTGGCACGACGGCCTCGCCCAAGGAGACTCGCAGCGTCCCCCGGGCGAGCTCGTCTGGCCCGACCTCGAGTCGGACGCCCGGCCGGTCCGGGCCCGCCATCACCTCCGCGACGGCCCCGTCAGCGGGCAGGTCGATCTGGAACGAGCCATCCACGTACGCCCAGGTGCGCCCGCCCAGCGACAGGTCGGCGCCCACGTCCTCGTAGATGCCCACGTCCACCTCGTCCGCATGGCCGAGCGGTGGGAGCACACGCCCATCCCGCGCGTGGAACGCGACACGCCCCGCGAGACGACCGCCATCGGGCCCGACCAGCACCACCGACACACGCCGGTCGGCGGCGGGGAGGGGCTCGATCGACACGCCGGCGGCGGAGGACACGCCCCCGGCGCGCACGACGCGCAGCGGCCAGCCGTCACGTCCCACGTGCACGACCGCGTCATCGGCGCCCGTCACCTGGAGCTCCTCCGAGAGGGGCTCCCCCGTGGCCCGGCCATCGGGGAGCGGGTGGCCGTCCTCCCCGGCCGGGTCGGGCAGTCCTGGGTCCTGATGGGTGTCCAGGGGCGGCAGGGGGAGGGGCCGGCGGCGGGCCACGAGGCCCATGTCGATGCCGATGGGCTCGTCCCGTGCGCCGGCCACGCGGAATGGCGCACGGGGGCGCCAGCGCAGAGGGGAGCCGTCTCCGATGAAGGCGGTCAGCGCGGCGACCACCACGTCACGCCCCGTGCCCTGGCCGGGCAGCGGCGCGAGCCTGACGGACCGGATGGGCCGGGCGCGTCCGTCCACCCGCACGTCGATGGCATGGAGCCACAGCATGATCTCGTCGGTCGCGCTCGGGACGTGGTCCTCGACCCCCGACCGACGGGCGCCCCAGCCACCGGGCAGGATGGTCATGGGACCCGCATGACCGACCGGCGCGTATCGCCCCGGCGCCTGGGCCGGGTGCGGCCCTAGCACGTCGACCGGTCGCTCCACGCGGTGCGGGAGTGCGAGGAACGCGCCGCTGCCCCAGCCGATGACGCCCTCGTTGACCTCGAACCGGCGTCGGAGCGTCACGTGGAGCGGTGGGCCTTGGGCGGGGGTCACCGTGATGCCCGCCAGGGGCTCGCCGACCGGCATCACCCACCCGACGGGCGTGCCGGCGGGTCGCTCCCCTCGTGTGTCGCGCCACGCGTCACAGAAGGCGAGCAGCACCAGCCACGTGGCCCTGACGCCTGCCGCGTCCACCTCGAGCGGCCGATCCACCAGCAGCCACCGCCCGTCGGGGCCCGTCGGGAGCCGGAACGGGAGGCCGCGGTACACGACCTGGCCGCGCTCGACCCTGCCGAGCGGCGCCGCGTACCTGGGATGCAGCCGGGCGGCCACCTGGGCATCGGTGGCGTGCGCGGCCTGCCCCAGTTCGATGGGCCGTGCCAGGGGCGTCGTGCCCCACCCTGGCGCGGTGGTCCTCATCAGCCGGTCGCGTCGGGTGCGCGGTCGCCCCGCGGGCCAGGGGCTCGCCTGTCCCGCAGGCGATGGCCGACCCGCAGCGCCAGGGCGACCACCACGAAGATGCCCAGTGTCGCGACGAGCATGACCGTCGCGATCGCGTTGACCTCAGGGGTGACGCCGAACTTGATCTGGGTGTAGATGTAGATAGGCAGCGTCAACTGGGGTCCGACCGTGAAGAAGGTGACCACGAACTCGTCGATCGAGAGCGTGATGCTGATGAGCGCCCCCGCGAGGATGGCCGGCCAGATGAGCGGCAGGATGATGTGCCGCACGGTCCGGCGCGGTGTCGCCCCCAGGTCCGCGGCGGCCCACTCGAGGGACCGGTCGAACCCTTGGAGGCGAGCGGCCACGATGAGGATGACGAAGGGCACCGTGAGCACGAGGTGGCCCGCGATCACGGTCAGGAGCGAGAGCTGCAGGTCCAGGACGCGTCGGAGGAAGATGAGGATCCCGATGCCCAGCAGCATCCCTGGCAGCATGATGGGCAGCGTGGCGAACACCCGCGCCGCCCCCGGGTAGCGGATCCGGCCGCGCACCAGCGGGAAGGCCGCCATGGTGCCGATGATGGTGGCCAGGACGCCCACGAGCAGCGCCACCACGACGGAGTTGCGGACGGCCTCCAGGAGCACGCGGTCGGTGAGCGCCCGCTCATACCAGTCCAGCGTCAGGCCCGTGATGGGCAGCCCCGGGGTGCGTGGCTCGTTGAACGAGAACACGACCAGCAGCACGATGGGCGCGTACAGGAAGGCCATCACCAGCGCCGCCAGCAGCCACAGCAGACGCCGCGTGAGCCGCGCGTGGGGGCTCACGGGCATCAGGTCGATGGGGTCGATGCGATCAGCCACGGGCGACCACGTCCTCCACCTGGAGGTGGCGTCGGAAGACCACCAGGAGCACCGTGACGAAGACCGCGATGAGGATGGCGAACGCCGCGCCCTCGGCGATCTGGCCCGCCCGGAAGAAGTTGATGATGGGGTTGCCGATGAGCACCCCCTGCGTGCCGCCCACCACGATGGGGGTCAGGAACTCACCCATGATGGGGATGAACACGAAGATGCAGGCCGTGATGATGCCGGGTCGGATCTGGGGCAGCAGCACGTGGCGGATGGCTTGGTCGGGCCTGGCCCCCAGGTCCTGGGCAGCCCGGAACTGGTCGAAGTCGAAGCGCTCCAGCGCGGCGTACACGGCGAGCGTGGCGAACGGGAAGTAGACGTACACCAGCACGATGAACACGCTCACGTTGTTGTAGGACAGGAAGCGTGTCGGCTCCTCGACCAGCCCGAGCCCCATGAGCACCTGGTTGATCACGCCGCGCTCGCCCAGGATCGCCTGCCAGGCGTAGACACGCAGCAGGTAGCTGGTCCAGAAGGGCACGATCACCGCCAGCAGCACGAGCCGCTGCCAGCGCCGACTCACATAGCGCACGAGGTAGTAGGTGAAGGGCAGCGCCAGCGCCAGACAGGCGAGGGTCACCACCCCGGCCATCACCAGCGTCTTGAGGAAGGTGCCCGGATACGTGGGACTGGTGAGGAAGTCGAGGTAGTTGTCAAGGTTCCACTCGGGCACGATGTCCAGCTCGACCGTGCGCCAGAAGCTGAACACCACCATGAAGGCCATGGAGCCCAGGAACAGGACGCCCAGGACGAGCAGCGCCGGTATCGCCGGCCAGAGACGTGCCGGTGACGCCTGCCCCGCGCTCAGGGTGGGTGCGGTCGGCGGGGGCGTGCCCCCGCCGACCCGCTCGTCGGTCATGGTCGTGGCCTGTGGCGCCAGATGTCAGCCGCCGAAGACCTCGTTGAACGCCGCCACGGCATCTGCCGTGGCCGGGCTGGGCCCCTTGAGGGTCATGGTCGCGGCGATCTCCGGCTGGTTGTACAGGAAGCGGTCAGCGCGCTCACCCTGGCCGGCATCCACCAGCAGCTTGTAGGCCGCCTCGTTGAACAGCGGCCGGCCGTACCGGATGAAGTTCTCGGCGATGTACTTGGGCTGCTCGGCGGCCTCGATCCAGGGTCGCACGTTGGCGCCGTTGGCGCCGCCCGTGACGAACATCTCCGCGTCCATCCAGCCGATGGTGCCCTCCTTGGGCGTGAACACCTTGAGCTCGGGCCCTCCGGCCTCCAGCACCCGCTCGTCCGTGCCCAGGTTGCCCGTGGCCAGCCACACCTCGCCGCTGGCGAGCGCCGCCACCGTGTCCGTGTTCTGCTGGGCCAGCCGGAGCACGTTCGGCTTGAGCTGGATCATGGCCTCCTTGGAGCGTGCCAGCTCCTCGGGTGTCTGGTTGTACGGGTCCACCGCGCCGGTGTACTTGCCCATGTACGCCGGGATCTCCTCGGGCTGGTTCTCCACGATCACCCGCCCGACGTACTTGGGGTCGAGGAGCACGGCCCAGGAGTCGGGCGCCGGTGACACGTGGGCGGGGTCGTAGTAGATCTGGACCG
>DAOTUX010000268.1:0-5901 GCA_034436475.1 Chloroflexota bacterium
ACCGCGAACTGGGGGACGCGTTCTACCGCAACGCGGTGGCGGCAGGTGTCTATCTCAACCCGGGATGGCACCATGGCATCTCCATCGCGCACACTGACGCTGACATCGACGAGGCGCTCGGGCGCCTGGGGACCGCCGCGGCTCGCACCGTGGCCGAGCTCCCCGACCGCGCCCGCGCGTAGGCGGACGTCGGGCCCCATGCCCTACGTGGCACCCTCCGAGGCGCTCTCCGAATGGGACGCGGACCTAGACGCGGTCATCGCGCGGCATGACGGGCCCCCGTGGCGCCAGCCGCTCCTGGGCAACGATGACCTGCGCGTGGTCCTCATCTGCTGGCCACCGGGGTTCCGCACGGTGCCCCATCACCACCCCCACGCCAGCGAGACGTTCCAGGTGCTTCAAGGCCGTCTGGGGTTCCGGCTCGACGATCGTCCCGAGATCGACGTCCCGCCCGGGGGGATGTGCATCGCGCATCGGGGACAAGTGCACGGGCTGCGCGTCCTGGGGGACGAGGCGCTCGTGCTCATCGCCTGCGTGGGGCCCAACCAGGACGTCCCTGACGAGCAGGTCGACGTGCCGGACCGATGGCCGGACTGGGCGCCCAGCGACCCGTCCGCGGCCCCGGCGCGACCGGTCGGCACGAGGGGAGGCGGCGGGCCGTGATGAAGGTCACCACGGTCCGGGCCACCACAGTGGACGTCCCTTTGGCTCGCCCGATCGTGATGGGGGAGATCCGGTTCGACTCCCGCGAGTACCTGGTGGTGGAGGTTGAGACCGACCGTGGTCTGACAGGCATCGGGTTCGGGATGACCCGCAACAGCCCCGCTGCGTCCATCGTGAGCCGCAGCCTCGCCCCGCACCTGCTGGGCGAGGACCCGCTGCTCACGGAGTTGCTCTGGGAGCGGCTCTACTACCGCAACCTGCCCATGGGTCAGCGCGGCGTGTTCATGCGCGCCCTCTCGGCCGTCGACATCGCGCTGTGGGACCTCAAGGCGCAGGCCGCTGGCCTCCCGCTCTGGCAGCTTCTGGGGGGCGCGAGGTCGCGGGTGCCCGTGGCGGTCGCGGGAGGCTACCCGGCGGCCGACCGGGGCCTGGGCGACCTGGAGGCCGAGATGGCGGACTACGTCGCGAGGGGCTTCCGGATCGTCAAGATCGCGGCGGGCGAGCTCGCCGAGGACACCGAGCGCCTGGTGGCCTCCCGTCGCGGCCTGGGTGGGGAGGCCCAGTTGGCCTACGACGCCCACTGGGCGTGGCGGGACCTGCTCTCGACGGTGCCGGTCGTGCGGCGTTGGCAGGACCTCGACATCTCGTTCATCGAGGACCCCTTCCCATCCGAGCAGGTGGCCCTGGCCGGGAGGCTGCGCGACGCCACTGGCTGCCGACTCGCGCTGGGCGAGGACGGCATGGGTCGCTGGCTGTTCCATGAGCTGCTGGAGCGGCACGCCCCGGACGTGCTGCGCATCGACGCGACGGTCATGGGTGGCGTGAGCGAGGCCGTCAAGGTGTGCGCGCTGGCGGCGACCGCATCGGTGCCCGTGCTGCCGCATGTCTTCCCCGAGATCCACGTGCACCTCGCCGCGGCCTTCCCGGGCACGCTCGCGGTGGAGATGACCGACCGGGCCTACGAGACCGAGACCCTGTACCGCCTCTTCCGGCGCTGGGTGACCGTCGAGGACGGCCAGATGCTGGCGCCCATGGAGCCGGGGCTCGGCGTGGTGCTGGACCAGGACGCGCTGGAGCGATACGCCGTCAGGGCCGCGACCTTCCGATGACGCCCGACCGGGACTCTGCGTCCCGGTCCCGGGAGGCGGCGCCCCGCCAACGGAGGACGCGACCAGCCGCGACGTCCACGGGCCGGCCGTGACGCATCGCGAGCCTGCCGTTGACAACGACCGCCTCGATGCCCGTGGGGGGCAGCGCGGGGTCCTCGTAGGTCGCCCGGTCCGCGACGGTCGCCGGGTCGAACAGCACCAGGTCCGCGAACGCGCCGGCCCCGATCCGGCCGCGGTCGGCAAGGCCCAGGATGCGCGCCGGGAGCCCGGTCATGCGGTGGACCTGGGCCTCGAGGCTCGTGCCCCGCTCGCGGCTCATGGCGAGCGCCCGCACGAACGTGCCGTACGCGCGCGGATGGGTCCGCGCGGTGGGGCTGGTGACGCCGAGCTGGTCCGACCCGATCGCCGATGATGGGTGCTCCACGACACGCTCCACGTCAGTCGGGTCCATGATGAACATCACCATCGCGGTGCCCGCGCGGTCCCGGACCAGCGTGTCCAGGACCAGCGTCAACGGGTCCACCCCCGCCCGACGCGCGGCCTCGTCCACCCGTAGGCCCTGGAGGTGGCGCAGTGACGGCTCGACCACCGACGTGATGAGGATGCCGTTCCAGCCACCAGCGGCACGCACGTAGTCCGTCCAACCGAGGGCCCCCGTGCGATGGGCGGCGGCGATACGAGCCCGCACCGACTCGGACCCGAGCCGCTCCACGAGCGCGGCCGTCCCCCCGTCATGCGCCCACGGGGGGACGAGCTGGCTGAGCAGCGTGTTCGCGGCGACATAGGGGTACACGTCCTGGGTCACGCGGACCCCATCGTCCCGGGCCTCGTCCAGGAGCGTCAGGGCGGCCGCTGTTGCGCCATGGTGCTCGCGTCCGGCTGCCTTGAGGTGGGACACCTCGACCCGGAGGCCCAGCCGCCGCCCGGTCTCGACCGCCTCGTGGAGCGCATCAAGCAGGCTCGCCCCCTCGTCACGGATGTGGCTCGTGTACAGGGCATCGGCGGGGGCCAGGGCGCCGGCCACCGCCCGTACCTCGTCGGGTGCCGCGAACGACCCCGGCGGGTACACCAGGCCCGTGCTCATGCCCCACGCGCCCTCGGCGAGCGCCTGCGACACCAGCCGTCGCATGGCATCGCGCTCGGCCACCGTGGCCGGCCTGTCCTCGGCCCCCATGACCCCGGAGCGGATGGTCCCGAAGCCGACCAGAGGGATCGCGTTCACGGACGGGTGGGCGTCGTCGAGGGCGTCGAGGAACGAGCCGAAGCTGGTCCATGCCCAGTCGAGATCGGGGCCCAGGGCCCGACCAGCGGCCCGGACCACCTCCGCGAACCTGGGCTCAGGTGGGAGTGGCGCGGGCGTGTGGCCGCAGTTGCCCACCACCTCGCTCGTGACGCCCTGGGCGAGCGAGTTGAGCGCGCCCGGGTAGGTGGGCATGGTGAAGTCGGCGTGGGAGTGCATGTCGATGAAGCCGGGCGCGAGGGTCAGGTCACGAGCGTCGACGACTGCGCACGAGCGGTCGGTCGGCTCGAGCCGAGGGCGCACCGCGGCGATTCGCTCGCCCTCGACGAGCACATCCGCGCGGATGGCGGGGCCACCCGAGCCATCCAGCACCGACCCACCTCGGAACAGCAGGCTCGACATGCGGTCGGTCTCGGTCCCGCCTTGGGTCACGTCCTCAGACGTCCCCGAGGCGGGTCACCTGGACGCTGGCATCCGCCCGCCTGCGAACCTCCGGGAGCAGCGTGGTACCGATGCCGGGCGCCTCTGGGGGCAGGATGTGACCGTCCTGCACGATGACCGACCCAGGCACCAGCTCCTGGTACCAGGTGCGCAGATACGCGCGCACCGTCTCCTGGTAGATGGCGTTGGGGGAGCTGAGGGCGAGATGCGTCCCTGCCAGCAGCGTGAACGGCCCGGTGCAGTCGTGGAGCGCCACGGGCAGCCCGGCCGCCGACGCCATCGCGATGATCCGCTTGGACTCCGTGACGCCCCCGGTCCACGTCGGGTCGATCATCACGATGTCCGCGGCGCGCCGCTCGATGAGTGGTCGGTACTGATAGCGGGTCACGAGGTACTCGGAGGCTAGGATGGGCGTGGTGGTGGCTGCCTTGAGTTCGGCGATCTGACCGATGTCATGACCCAGGACCAGGTCCTCGAGCCACCGGGGCCGATACTGCTCGACGGCGCGCGCGATGCGCTTGGCGGTGGTGACATCCCAGAAGCCGTGGCCCTCGAGCATGATCTCCATGCGCTCGCCCACGGCCTCGCGGACGCGCCGGAACGGCTCCATGCCCTCGCGCAGTTCCTCGTCCGTGATGGAGCGACCGGTGCCCCGAAGCGCGATGGCATCGAACGGCCAGATCTTCATGGCCCGGATGCCCTCGTCGAGGAGCTCCTCGGCGAGGACCTCGGGCTCGTGCGCCTGGGCCCACAGGTCCTCGAGCGGACCCCTGCCACCCGGGTCGCTGCTCCGGCCGTACATCGGCCCGCCGCACGTGTTGTAGGTCGGGATGCGGTCGTGCGCCAGACCGCCCAGCAGGCGATGGAGGGGCACGCCCAACGACTGGCCCAGGATGTCCCAGAGCGCCGCGTCGATGGCGGAGATGGCCCGCATCTCCACCCCCGTGCCGCCCCAGCGCGCGACGCTGCGCGCGTACAGGGACTCCCAGTGGCGCTCCATGTCACGGGGGTCCTTGCCCAGGAGCAGCGGGGCTGCGTGCTGATGGACGAAGCCACGCACCGCGTCGGTGGTGTAGTACGTGTCGCTCGTCCCGACGAGCCCCTCGTCCGTGTGGACACGGATGAAGATGAGGTACGGGAAGGCACCGACCTGGATGGTCTCGAGTGCGGCGACCCTCATCGTAGGTCGCCCGTCCGCCCGCCGAGGCGATGTCGGCTGGCCATGCCACCGTGGCGCCGGGCCATCGCGGCTGACAGGCGTGGGCCCCTCGGGCTCAACAGGACGCGGCTTCGCTTCATCCCTCACCTTGCTCGAACGAGTCTGCCGATGACCCGGGCCCGACCCGCCGACCGTGCGAGAGGGCTGCCTCGCGAGGCGGCGGCTGGCCCCAGGTGTGGGTGCCCCGCCCGGATCGGGGATGGGCGTGGGCATCTTGGCATGCCCATGATGACAGGGCTGCGAGGCTGCGCGGGGTTGACGAGGCTGTCCCCGGCCAGCCACGATGACCACCCCAGTACAGCCCGGAGGTCCCAGTGCGTCGTCGACGGCTGCTCGCCGCCTTGCTCCCCGCGCTCCTCATCGGCGGTGCCCTCCCGCCCGGGCTCGCCCTCGCCCAACCGGCCGCGGACCTGGAGGGAGTCACGCTGACGCTCGACCCGGTCGGGGAGGGGGCCGTCTCGGGGCTCGCGGTGCTCGCGCCTCGGGGCGGGGACACGGCCGCCAACGTGCTTGTGGTGGGTGCGCCCGCGGGCGCCATGGCCGTCATCCACGCAGGCACGTGCGCTGCCATCGACCCCACGCCGGTGGGGCTCCTGGGTGACGTGGGCACCACCGGCCAGCTCGCGGCCACGGTGCCGGTGGCCTTCGCCAGCATCGCGGACGGTGCGCACGTGGTGGCCATCCATCCCGGTCTCGACCTCTCGACGCCCATCGCGTGCGGCGCCATCCCCAGGGCGGCCGCGCAGGGCGCCACGGCAGCCCCGGGCGCGTCCAGCGTGCCGGATGCGACGACCTTCGTCAGCCCCACGTACGGCTTCTCGATCGACTGGGACGACTCATGGCGACGCCTGGACTTCGAGCCGGGCGAGGGGTACGAGGGCCTGGTCCTGGGCAACGGCACCTCCCAGGTCACCATCGTGGCGACCCGCATGGACCCTGCCGACGCCACGCGCTGCATCCGTGACTGGGAGGGCCGCCTCCTGGGGCTGCTCAGGGGCGGCATGGTCAGCGACCTCCAGCCCATGGGGGACGAGCAGGGTCAGCCGATGGGTGGTGGCGACGCGCAGCGCGCCACGGGCGCGTACCGGTTCCTGTACAAGACCCAGACTGACCCTGGTGGGTCGGTCATCATCGAGCGGGACGACTGCCGACGGACCGCCGACTCCGTGGTCCTCGAGGTGACGGTCGACATCCCGGCCGACGCACACGACACGCAGGCACCGCTCGTG
>DAOTUX010000269.1:0-12683 GCA_034436475.1 Chloroflexota bacterium
CACCCGCAGGTGTGACAGGTGACCGGGCCTCGCGCGTCAGGGGAGGGTAGCCAGTTCGTGATCAAGGCGTCTCTCGCGATCTCCTGGGGGAGCACCGAGGGCGATCCGCCGGGCTCCTCATCCGGTCGGAACAGACGGCATCACCGCGTCGCATGGGTCGCGGGGACATCCCTGAGCCTACGCGCACGGCGAACGTGCGTCAGGCACTCCGTGGTGGCGGATCGGTTGCGACCCGGTTGCGACAGCACGCCCATGAACCAGAATACTTGCTAGGCGGCTATCATCACACGGAACCGCGCGCTGCCCGAGCCGGATGCGCTCATCACCGAGGTCGGCGCCGTCGTGAGCGCCTTCGGATCCGAGCCCTGGCCCGACTGGCCGCCGGCGCTCGACCGATGGAGGGTCGAGACCGTGCGCGAGGTGCTGGCTGGGGAGGTTGCGCTCGTCCCGCAACCCGACGGAGCGCAGTCGGCCATCAAGGTCAGCTACCACACGAGCGAGTTGCGGCATCGTGACCTGATTCGGCTGGCTCGTGCCCTGCGCGCTCGAGGGGTGAGCGGGCGTCTCGTCCACAGTGCCGACCGGTTCCTCGACGTGCTGCCTAGGGTCGCCGGCAAGCGCGCCGCGGCGCGCCACCTGCTCGATCGGTGGCGGATCGAGGTGCGCGATACGGTAAGCGCTGGTGACTCGGGCAACGACCGCGACCTGCTGCGCCTGGGGGGTCACGGCATCGTGGTGGGCAATGCTTCACGCGAACTGCGGATGCTCCGCGGACCGCGTATCGTCCATGCGCGCCGGAGCCATGCCGATGGGGTGCTTGAGGGGATCCGCGCCATCGAGGCCATCAGCTGAGGGAGGGCGGACGCTGGACGGCGAGGTCATCGACGCGCTCGAGGCGATCGTCATGGCGGGCGTCGCGCTCACGGCTGAGGTCCTCGCGCGGCGCGAGGGCACGGACCTGAGCCTGCCGATGTGGCGCGTGCTGGTGGTTCTGGGCGCCGATCGCGATGGTGCGACCGTGAGCGAGGTGGCTCGGGGGATCGGGGTCACCGTCCCCGCCACCAGCCGCCAGCTCCGTCGCCTGGCCGCTCGTGGCCTCGTCTCGCTGGGCATGGACGAGCGAGACCATCGGGCGGTGCGGGCACGCCTCACGGGCAGTGGCCGCGCCTTCCGCGATGACGTGATGCTGCGCCGTCGACAGGCGCTCGCGTCCGCGATCGGGTCGCTCACCGTGAGCCGAGCCACCGTGGAGGAGTTGGTGGGCATCGGCAGGTGCCTGGGCTCGCGCCGCTGACGCTACGCCTGGTAGGCCGCCTCGCCATGCACCGCGAGGTCCAGCCCGATCTCCTCCTGCTCCGCGGGCACGCGCGCCCCGAACAGGAGGTTGACGACGGTCATGATGGCGAGCGTCCCGCCTGCTGCGAACAGGACCGTGAAGCCGACCGCGACGAGCTGGGCGACGAGCTGCTGGGGGTTCCCCTCCAGGAGGCCACCCGCGCCCCCGATGGCGGCGACCGCGAAGATCCCCGTCGCCACGGCGCCCCACATGCCGCCCACGCCGTGCACCGCGAACACGTCCAGCGCGTCGTCGATGTGGAGGCGGTCCCGCAGCAGCCCCGCGGCAAGGTACGACAGCCCGCCGACCACCAGGCCGATCACCAGGGCGCCTCCCACCCCCACGAAGCCTGACCCCGGGGTGATGGCCACCAGGCCGGCGACGGCGCCCGCAGCCGCCCCGACCACCGACACCTTCCCGGTCCGCGCGTACTGGGCCCCGACCCAACTGAGCATGCCCGCCGCGGCGGCGACGGTGGTGACCACGAACGCCATGGCGGCGCGCCCGTCCGCGGCGACCGCCGACCCGGCGTTGAACCCGAACCAGCCGAACCACAGGATGCCCGCGCCAAGGACGGTCATGGGCACGTCATGTGGGTCCATCCGCTCGCCGTTCCGCCGCCGGGAGCCGATCATGAGGGCCGCCACGACCGCGGAGACCCCCGAGGCGATGTGGACCACGGTCCCGCCCGCGTAGTCGAGCGCTCCCAGCCGGTAGAGCCAGCCGTCGGCGGACCAGACCATGTGCGCCAGCGGCGAGTAGATGACCAGGGACCACAAGATCGTGAACGTCACGAACGCCGCGAAGCGCTTGCGCTCGGCGAAGGCGCCCGAGATGAGCGCGGGCGTGATGGCCGCGAACATGAGCTGGAACGCAGCGAAGAGCACGAACGGGACGCTCGGCGCGTACGTGTCGCTGGGCGCCATGCCCACGCCGGTGAGGAACGGGTAGGCGCGCGGGTCGCCCACGAGCCCCAGGCCATCGATGGACGGGCCGAACGCGATACTGAAGCCCACGACCACCCACACGATGGTCACGAGCGCCAGCCCGAAGAAGCTATGCATGATCGTCGAGAGGACGTTCTTGCGCCGGACCAGGCCGCCGTAGAACAGGGCCAGGCCCGGCAGCATGAACATCACCAGGCCGGACGAGACCAGCATCCAGGCGGTGTTGCCAGTGTCCACGCGAGCACCCCTCCGCTCCCCACGGGTGACGGTGGCGTCGCGCCGGGCCCGTGTGGTCAGGGAGCCTAGGCTGGGACGGGCATCGCGGTCAGCACCGGGGCGGTTGCGTTCCGGGATGTTCCGGTGACGCCTTGGTTGCGCAATCGGTGTGATGCCACCCGTGCCTGGTGGCCGGGGTCAGCCGGGTGATGCCTCCTCCAGGATGTAGCCCACGCCACGGACCGCCACCGGGATGGGCGCACCCGCGTGCACCAGCTTCTCGCGCAGGCGTGCGAGATGTGGCTTGAGCCACAGTGGGTCGGGGTCGGGGACATCCGGCCACCCCGCGCTCAGCAGCTCGTCATGCGACACCACCTCACCCAGCCGGCCCACGAGCTCGCGCAGGAGCCGGAACTCGGTGACCGTCGCGGGCACCGCCGTCCCCTGCCAGCGGATCTCGTGTCGCCGCCGGTCGAGCTCCCACCCCGATGTCGGGCCTGGCGATGCGGCGCCACCAGGGCGTTGGCGTGGTGTCGTGGCGCTGCGTCGGGCCACGGCACGGACGCGCGCCAGGAGTTCGTCGGCGCGGAACGGCTTGCGGATGTAGTCATCGGCACCCAGGTCGAGCAGTTCCACGGTGGCGGCACGGTCGCGCTCGCCCGACACCACGACGACCGGCACGTCGCTCGTCTCGCGGATGCGCTGACACACGGTGGCCCCGTCGAGCCCGGGCATCGCCAGGTCGAGCAGCACCAGGTCGGGGGCATCCTCATGGAAGCGCCGCAGCGCCTCCTCGCCGTCGTAGGCCGCCACGATGCGATGGCCCGCCTGGCCCAGGAGCGCACCCAGGGCACCCACCATCGCCGGCTCGTCGTCCACCACCAGGATCTTGAGGGGCCCGTTGGATGTCGCGCTCATGTGTCCTCCCGGGGCAGCAGCAGAGACAGGCCAAGGCGTCCCGAGGGGCGGATGGACATCATGCGGTCGGGCCGACCGACTCCCGGGCGCGGTCGAAGGTCGAGCGCCAGCGTCCCAGGCGCTCCTCGTCCGCGAACAGCACCAGCACAGTGTTCTCGCCCGCGAGGGTGCCCTCCTGGTCCTGGAGCGTCGACTCGTCGATCGCCTGCGACAGTGCGCTCGCCATCCCTGGCCTCGTGATGAGCAGCAGCGTCAGGCCCGACCGGCGCACGGTGATGGGCAGGTCGCCCAGCAGCCGGAGCAGGGGCGCATCGGTCGCGGCAGGCTGTGCCAGGTCCTCGGGCGCCGCGTACACGTGGCCTTCCGCGCGTGCCACCTTGACCAGACCGAGTTCCGCGATATCGCGGCTGACGGTGGCCTGTGTCACGGCGAACCCACGGTCGGCGAGCAGCCCAACGAGCTCCTGCTGGCTCGACACTGGGTGGCTCGTGACCAGCTCGCGCATGGTGCGCTGGCGCACACGCTTCGAGACGCGCCCACCGCGCTCGCCCGCGACATGCAGCCAGGTCTGGGTCGCCACGCGTCGAGTATACGATCGAGGTTGGTCGATCATGCGATCATGCGATCAGGCGCCGACGCTCGTCCGGCGCATGTGGCGTCTCGGCGAGTGGTGTCCGGTCGGGGCCACGCTCTCGGGCGGCCCAGGACCTTTGCGTGGCCACACGCATGATCACGCCATGTACACTGCGCGCCATGGCACAGCCCATCGATGGCATCTCGATGCGCTGGGCCCCGTCGGGATCTGACGGGGCCTGAGCGGGGCGCGTCCGTGCCAGGGCGCCTGCCAGGTCTGGATCCCGAGGGGCCGCGACCAGTGACGAAGGTCGCGGCCTTCGTGTTTCGTCCACTCCCACCCTGACCGGGGCACCGGTCACCCGCCATCAGCAAGGAGCATCCCGTGAGCCAGGTCACCGCCCTCCGCCCCGAGCCGTTCGTCACCGAAGGCTCCTCGCCGCCCGCCACGTCCGCGACCCGACCGGGCTTCCAGCCCGGCTACACCGGTCTCCGGTGCCGCAACTGCGACACGCCGCAGGAGACCGCCGCCCTGTTCGTGTGTCCCCGTTGCTTTGGCCCCCTCGAACCCACCTACGATCTCGTCGGCCTGCGTGCGCGCCTGAGCCGCGAGGCCATCGACGCGCGTCCCGGCGGCCTGTGGCGCCTCGCGGAGCTGCTGCCCATCGAGCACGTCCCGGCAGCCCCGCCGAGGGTGGGTGATTCACCACTCGTGTCCGTGCCGCGCCTTGCCGCGGCGCTGGGTCTGGACCGGCTGTGGGTCAAGGACGACTCGCGCAATCCGACGCTCTCGTTCAAGGACCGCCCGGTCGCCGTCGCGACCGCCCGGGCCATCGAGTTCGGGTTCCACACCCTCGCCTGTGCCAGCACCGGCAACCTCGCGCCCGCCGTGGCCGCTTCCGCAGCCGCGAATGGCCTGCGGGCAGTGGTCTTCGTGCCCGCCGACCTGGAGGCTGCCAAGGTGGCCCAGGCCCGAGCCCTGGGTGCCACCGTGGTGCGGGTCGATGGCCCGTATGACGCCGTCAACCGGCTGTGTCTCGAGCTCACCGACGAGCTCGATGGCTGGGCGGTGGTCAACGTCAACATGCGCCCCTACTACGCCGAGGGCTCCAAGACGATCGCCCACGAGGTTGCCCGCGAGCTGGGCTGGCGCACGCCCGACGTGGTGGTCGCGCCGCTGGCATCAGGTTCGCTGTACACCAAGCTCGCGCAGGGCTTCGACGAGCTGGCGGAGGTGGGCCTGGTCGAGCGCACTCCCATCCGGTTCGTCGGCGGCCAGGCCGCGGGCTGCGCGCCCATCGCGAACGCGTTCGCGGCCGGCACGGACGTGGTCCAGCCGGTCGAGCGGCCCGAGACGCTGGTGCGCTCGCTGGCCATCGGGTCACCCGCGGACGGCTCGTACGCCATCCGGCTCGCCCAGGCGAGCGGCGGTGCCGTGCTGGGCGTGACCGACACGGAGACGACCGATGCCATCCGTCTGTTGGCACGCACGGAGGGCATCCTCACCGAGACCGCAGGCGGCGTCACGGTGGCCGCGCTCCGACGCGCCGTGGCTGAGGGTCGCGTGCGCGCAGAGGATGAGGTGGTCCTGGTCATCACGGGCAATGGGCTCAAGACCCTCGACGCGCTTGAGGATGGAACCCCGCTGCCGCAGCCCATCACGCCCAGTTATGAGGCCTTCGAAGCGTGGTGGGAGGGGCAGACGGCGTAGGGCACTGCCGTGCCCGTGGCCGTCGCGCGCCGCATGCGCCAACGCGGCGTGGCGCACGGCGTGGCCAACGCGCCGCATGGCCATCCTCAGCGCCGCATGGCCATCCTCAGCGCCGCGTGGCCATCCTCAGCGCCGCGCCATCGTCGGACGCTGCCTGAATGCCCGCGCCGCTCCGCGGGCCTCGCTGCGGGGCCTCGCTTCAGCCACGCGCCACGTCGCTCCCCGAATCTGGGCGGATGGGTAGGGGAGCAATCCCACGCGAGGAGGATGCCGCCGCGAAGACGCGCCCCTGAGCGTGGCGCCGCGCGTCTCATTGCACGTCTCGCCCGGGATTCGGGCGGATGGGCGAAGGAGCGATACGCTGATCCGATCAATGGCCCAGTCAGTCACACATGCCTCGCCCGACTGCCCTGAACCTGGGTGACGTGGTGGACGAGTCGGGTCGGGGCGATGTCTCGGACCCCACGTCGGCCGTTGCCCCACGAGATCCCCAGTCGTCTTGCCCTGATCACGGGCGGCCCGGCCTGCACGGGCGGCCCGGCCCGCAGAGGCGGCCCGGCCCGCAGAGGCGGCCCGGCGCGCACAGGCGGCCCGGCGCGCACAGGCGGCCCGGCCCGCAGAGGCGGCCCGGCCCGCACAGGCGGCCCGGCGCGCACAGGCGGCCCGGCCCGCAGAGGCGGCCCGGCGCGCACAGGCGGCCCGCAACACCCCAAGTCCGTCCCAGCCCCCGCTCCCTCGCGCCCGCGCTGCGGGAGTCGCTCAGCCGCCGGGGACACGAGGACCCGTGGCGGTCGGTCCGTGGCGAACCCCAACGGAGAGGCCCAGCAGCTTCGAGACCACCGGCGAGCGAGCCAGCCCGATGAGGCGGCCGAGGGCTGTCGGAGGCAGCCCGGCAAGGAGGTCGGTGGCGGACGCCACATCGTCGGGGGGCATCGTGGCGACCGTCCGCAGCAGCGACTCGAGCTGGCCATCGGGGATGCGCTCGAGCAGGTCGAACAGACGCCCGATCTCGGCGCTCTCGAGGCGGACCACGATGCCCACGGCGTGGTCGAAGCGGCGGGTGAACTCGACCAGTCCGGCCACACGGCCAGCCAGCTCGGCGCCGCCCGGCTCGTCCTCCGGCAGCTCCCGGACCTGATCGAGGCACGCGTCGAGCAGCGGGAGCACAGGATCCGTCTCGCGTTCGATGCGTGCGGCGGAGACCCGGCGGAACCACTCCCAGTGATCACCCACCGGCACCCATGCCGTGCCCGCAGGCCCACGACGACCGCCGCGTCGGGGCTCGGGCGCCCGCTCGATCAGGCCCCAGGCCTCGCACTCGGAGATGGCGCTGCGCGTCGCCCGGTGCGACAGCCCGAGCGCCTCCTGTAGCTCCGAGCTGGTGAGTGGGCCCCCATGCAGGAGCAGGTAGCCCTGGAGTGCCGCGGTGGAGGGTGCCACTCCCCAGGCCGCACCGATCCGACCCCATGCATCGGCGAACTCCCGACGGATGGCCTCGGTGCTGGATGCCTGCTCGCGGTCAGTGGTCAACGCAGAAACAGCCTACTTGACGGTATCGAGTATTCACATGATACTCGGTACGTCATGGTATCGAGTATCGAACTGGTCGGCATGCCCCAGCGTGACGGCGCCCTCTCGAGGGTGGTCATCGCTGGCGGCACCGGCATGCTGGGCCGGGCGCTCGGGGCCTCACTGGCCTCGGATGGTGTCGAGGTCATCGCGCTCACGCGGCGGACCGACGACCCCGGCGTCCCACCCGGGGTTCGCACCGCGCGCTGGGACGGCCGCACCCTCGATGAGGCGTGGACCCACGAGTTGGCAGATGTCGACGCGGTCGTCGACCTGTGCGGGCTGTCGGTGGGCACGTGGCCGTGGACAGGCGGCACACGCACCCGCCTCCGCAGCTCGAGGCTGGAGCCTCGGACGGCGCTCGTGGAGGCGATGTCCCGGATGCCAGAGGGTGTCCGTCCAGCGACCTTCCTCGCGATCTCGGGGACCGATGGCTACGTCGGCTCCGATGCGGGCCCGGCCGGGGAGGACACCCCACTCGCGGATACGTTCCTGGGACGCCTGTGCGCGGACTGGGAGGCGGTCGCGATGCCGGCGCACGACCTGCGCGTGCGCGTGGTGATTGCGCGATCGGCCGTGGTGGTGGCCCCCGACGCGCCGGTCCTGGCGCGCCTCATCCTGCCGGTCCGGCTGCTGGTGGGCGGACGCATCGGGTCGGGGCGCCAGTGGTTCAGTTGGGTCCATGTCACCGATTGGGTGGCCGCGATGCGTCGACTGCTGGACGACTCCTCCATCGAGGGGCCGGTCAACATCGCCTCACCCGGTGCGCTCCGACAAGCCGACGTGGCCCGGGCGCTGGGCCGCGTGCGCCATCGTCCGAGCGTCGTGCCCACGCCGGCGTTTGCGATTCGGCTGCTCCTGGGTGGTCAGGCGGACCTGGTGCTGGGGAGCCGGCGGGTCGCCCCGGCGCGCCTCACCGCTGCCGGCTTCGCGTTCGGCTGGACGGACTTCGAGGCCGCCGTCCGCGACGTGACCACCTGAGCGCCCCGGCGATCCGCAGCATCGCGACAGGGCGGTGCCAGGGTGCCCGGATCGGCGTGGGTGTCGGCGTTCCCATTCGCCGCCCTCACGGAGGCTCGCGCCAGGCGTGCGGTGCGCCGCTCAATCAGCAGCTTGCGCGCGACCCCAGTGGCATGGCATAGTCCGCGCCAATGGCGCACATCCTCGTCCTCAAGCCCAAGCGCTGGCGGCCCTGCCTGGAGGCAGTGGCCTAGCAGGCCCGCGCGGACGAGACGCGAACGGGGCCTGCCGGGCAGGCTCCGAGGGCCGCAGCACCAGGATGGTGACTGCGGCTTCTTCATGTCTGGCATCGGAGCCGACGCCCGACCGGTCCCACCCATCGGGACACGAACGGAGACATGGACACGATGCGAGCACTGCTCCTGGGATCGGGCAACATGGGCCGTGCGATCGGCACGGCCCTCGTGGCACGCGGTGACACCGTCGTCGCCATGCTGGGCCGGGGCGCCGTGACCACGGACCCGGCGACCCTGCGCCCGGTCGACGTGGCGTTCGAGTTCACGCACGCCACCGCGGTCCTGCCCAACGCCCGCCTGGCGGTCGCCGCCGGCGCTCGTGCGCTGGTCATCGGCACCTCTGGCTGGTTCGAGGACGAGGCCACCCGCGGGGACCTCGACGCGATCGCTCGCGACGCGGGCATGTGTGTCGTCGCGGGTGCGACCTTCAGCGTCGCGACCGTCCTGTTCACGAGCCTCGCCGTGGAGGCCGCGCGTCGCCTCGGACGCCACGCCGACTTCGACCCATATGTCTTCGAGCATCACCGGCGGACCAAGCCCGACCGGCCGTCCGGCACCGCGCTCGCCATCGCGAACGCCATGCTGCCGCACCTGCGGTCCAAGCGCCGGGCGCGCCTGCCGGACGGGCAGGGCGCGCCGGACCCCGAGACCCTCGAGGTGGTCGCGCTCCGTGCCGGCGCCTCACCCGGGATGCATGTCGTCGGCTTCGACGCCCCGGGCGAGTCGATCGAGCTCCGGGTGACCGCCCGCGATCGCTCGGCGTACGTGGCGGGGGCGCTCCTCGCCGCCGACACCGCGCTCGCGGACACCCACCTCCCCCCAGGGCTCGTCACCTTTGCCCAGCTGCTCGACCGACCCACCGCCCACTGACCACACGACCGATTGGAGACGACCGATGAGCATCCCCATCGCCACCCAGCCCACCCTTCGCCTGCGGGGCGCCCTCACGGCGCTCGTCACCCCGTTCACACGTGACGGCGAGGTCGACGAGGCGGCCTTCGTCCGGCTCGTCGAGCGACAGATCGACCAGGGCATCAACGGCCTGGTGCCGTGTGGCACCACGGGCGAATCACCCACCACGACGCACGAGGAGGACGACCGGCTCATCTCCCTGACCATCGAGACCGTCGCCCGCCGAGGCATGACCGGGCGCATCCCGGTGGTCGCGGGCACCGGCTCCAACAACACCGCGACCGCGATCGCCTCCACGCGCCGGGCCGCCGCCCTCGGCGCGGACGCCGCGCTCATCGTGGCGCCGTACTACAACAAGCCCGACCAGCGGATGCTGGAGGCCCACTACCGCGCCGTGGCGGACGATGGCGGCCTGCCCGTGGTCGTGTACAACGTGCCGGGCCGGACGGCGTCCAACGTGGAGGCCGCCACCCTCCGACGTCTCGCTGAGCACCCGCGGATCGTCGCGGTCAAGGAGGCGTCCGCGAACCTCGAGCAGATCATGACCGTCCTGCGCGACCGACCCGATGGCTTCAGCGTGCTCTCGGGCGACGACTCGTGGGCCTACCCCCTGCTCGCGCTCGGTGGTGACGGCGTCATCTCGGTGGCCTCCAACGAGATCCCCGCGGAGATGGCGCGCCTGTGCGCCCTCGCGCATGCCGGTGACTGGGACGGCGCCCGTGCCCTCCACGAGCGCCTGCTCGACCTGATGCGGGCCAACTTCATCAGCCCCAACCCGGTCCCGGTCAAGGCCGCGCTCGCCGAGATGGGCCTCATCGAGGACGTGCTGCGGCTGCCGCTCCTGTTCATGGCGGACGACCTGCGACCGCGGCTCAGGGCCGCGCTCGCCTCGGCGGGCGTGGAGCTCACCCCGACCCTGGTGACCGCGTGAGCGGAGGGGTTGGCGGCTCGCTCCAGGAGCGCGTCACCGCGCTGGCCGCCGCGTGGCCGGCCGGGGCGCCCATCACCGACGACATCCGCCCGATGGCCTGGCAGATGGTCGCGGACCTGATCGTGGCGCTCGAGGCGGGCACCGCGCGGGCCGCGGAGCCCGACCCCGACGCGCCCGGGGGCTGGCGGGTCAACCCGTGGGTCAAGCAGGCGATCCTGCTGGGCTTTCGGATCCCGGGGTTCCGGGACTACCGCGACGGCGAGATCCTGACCGCACGCGACAAGGTGTCCTTTGGCGTGCAGGACGTGGTGGACGGCACGGGCGCCCGTGCGGCGCAGCAGACGGGTGCCCCTTGGCGGGTGGTGCCGGGAGGCACCACCGTGCGCTCGGGCGCGCACCTCGAGCCGGGGGTCACCATCATGCCGCCCGCGTATGTCAACGTGGGCGCCTGGGTCGGTCGGGGCACCATGGTCGACTCGCATGCCCTGGTGGGCTCGTGCGCCCAGGTGGGCGAGCGGGTGCACCTCTCGGCCGCGGTCCAGGTGGGGGGCGTGCTGGAGCCGGTCGGGGCGCGCCCCGTGGTCATCGAGGACGAGGCGTTCATCGGCGGGGGCAGCGGCCTGTACGACGGGGTCATCGTGGGTCGCGGGGCGGTGCTGGGCGCGGGGGTCATCCTCACCGGCCAGTCACGGGTCATCGACCTGGTCGAGGGGCGCGAGCTCCAGGGCACCCACGAGGCACCGCTCGTCGTCCCACCCGGGGCGGTGGTGGTGCCCGGCGGGAGGCCCGCGGGTGGCGCCTACGCCGAGGCGCACGGCATCACGGTCTCCGTGCCGGTCGTCGTCAAGCACCGTGACAGTGGGACGGACGCCCGGGTCGCGCTCGAGGAGGCGCTCCGGTGAGCCTGCTGCTCGACGCGCCGACCATCCTCGGTGACCCGCGCATCGCGACCGGCGCCACGGTCGCGGGCCTCGACCCCGCGGCCCTGGTGCGCGACCACGGCAGCCCGCTGTTCGTGTATGACCTGGACGTGGTGACGGCCCGCGTGGCGATGCTCCGGGCGGCGCTGCCGGACCGGGTCGAGGTCGCCTACGCAGTCAAGGCGAACCCCAGCCCCGCCATCCTGCGTCTGCTCGCGTCCCAGGGCGTGGGCGCGGACATCGCATCCGGTGGCGAGCTGGCCGCGGTCACCCGTGCCGGCTTCGACCTGCGTCGGGTGGTCATGACGGGTCCTGGCAAGACGGACGCCGAGCTGGCGGCGGCCATCCGGGCCGGTCTCCGTGCGATCACCATCGAGTCGCTCGAGGAGCTCGATGTCCTCCTGGACATGGCCAGCCTCGCGGGTCGGCACCAGGGCCTCATGCTCCGCTTGGCAGTCGAGCGGGCCGATGTCGCGGTGGAGGGCACGCCCATCATCAGCGCGGCGGGGGCTGCCAAGTTCGGTCTGCTCCCTGACGAGGTCGACGAGGCGATCGACCGACTGCGCCTGGCGGGCGCCATCGGTGACCCGGGCTCCCCCTACGAGCTGCTGGGGCTGCACGCCTTCGGAGCCTCCAATGTGCGGGACGCGGACCGGCTGGTGGAGCATGTCGCCTGGCTCGCGGGTAGCGCGGAGCGCATCGCGGCCCGGCATGGCGTGCGGTCCCGACTGCTTGACGCCGGCGGCGGGCTGGGCATCCCCTACGCTGAGAGCCAGGTGCCGCTCGACCTCGAGCGCCTGGGCCGGGCGATCGGCAGGGAGGTCGAGACCTGGGGCGACCGCGACGGCCTCGGGGGTGCGCGCCTGGTGCTGGAGCCAGGCCGCTTCCTGGTGGGCCCGGCGGGCGTCTATGTCACCCGCGTGGTCCGGACCAAGGATCGCGACGGACGGGTGATGGCCATCACTGACGGTGGCATCCACCACGTCCTGCGCCCGGCACTCGTGGGGGACCCACATCGGATCGTCGCGGTCGGCGAGGCGGCTCGCCGCGATGCCACCGTGCCGGCATCCGTGGTCGGGCCCCTGTGCACCGGCCTCGACCAGCTGTCGGGTGACGTTGAGCTGCCGGACCCTCGCGCGGGCGACCTGTTGGCGGTGCTCGACGTGGGCGCCTACGGCTTCACCGAGTCGATGCCCCTGTTCCTGTCACATCCGATCCCCGCAGAGGTCACGGTGTCACGTGGCGTCGCACGCCTGGCGCGTCTGCGGCAGGAGCCCGGGGGAGGGTCCGCGGTCATCTGGTGACGGCGCTTCGCGGGCGTCCGGTTGGCGGCTGATCCGCCGACCCACGGCCCAAGTCGCTGGGCGACTGATCGGGCCGATCGGCGCCGCTTG
>DAOTUX010000270.1:0-9507 GCA_034436475.1 Chloroflexota bacterium
CACGTCCGAGCTGGTGAGGCCGAAGTGCAGCCAGCGACCCTCCTCGCCCACGGTCTCGGCGACCTGGCTCACGAAGGCGATGACGTCGTGGTCCGTCGTGCGCTCGATCTCGGCGATGCGGTCGACGTCCACCCGGGCGCGTGCCTCGATGGCCTCCACCGCCCGGGCGGGCACCACGCCCCGGTCGGCCAGCGCCCGCAGGACCGCCACCTCCACGCGCAGCATGGCCTCGAATCGGGCCTGGTCCCCCCACACGGCGCCCATCTCCGGGAGGGTGTAGCGCGGGATCACGCGGCGCTCCCCGCGGGCACCGGATCACCGGTGGCGCCGATGTCCCGTCGCAGCTGCACCCCCGGGAACGCAATGCGCGCGACCCCGGCGTAGGCGGCGGCGATGGCCTGCCCCATCGCGGGCGCGCGACCCACCACGGTGAGCACCCGGCCCCCGGCCGTGACGGGCTCGGCCGCGGTGCCCGCGACGCCGGCACAGAACACCAGCGCCCCAGACGCACGAGCCGCCTCGATGCCCGCGATCGGGTCACCGAGCCGGGGCGCCTCGGGGTAGCCCGGTGCCGCGAGCACCACGGCAGCGGCGCAATCGGCGGTCACCGGGAGCAGCGACCCGGACACCCCCAGGCCGTGGGCAGCGGTCGCCAGGTGACCCTGCGCGGCGGCCGCCAAGAGCGGTGCGAGGGGCACCGCGAGCCGTGGCAGGGTCGCCTGCGTCTCCGGGTCGCCCAGCCGGACGTTGCACTCCAGGAGGACCGGCCCCCGCGCGGTGAGCATGAGGCCCGCGTAGAGCACGCCCCGGAACGGGATGCCCTGTCGCGCGAGCTCCGCGAGGATGGGCCGGTGCACGAGGCCCAGGATGGCCTCCACCTCGGAGGCGTCAGGCTGGCCCACGGGCGAGACCGCGCCCATGCCCCCGGTGTTGGGCCCCCGGTCACCGTCAAGCAGGCGCTTGTGGTCGCGCGCGGTCGGCAGGGCCAGCACCGCCGTCTCGTCGCACAGCGCGATGACGCTCGCCTCCCGACCCTCCAGCACCTCCTCGAGGACCACGCGCCGCCCCGCGTCCCCGAAGATGCCATCGACCATGGCCGCGCGGATGGCGGCCTCCGCGGTCGACAAGTCGTCGCACACGGTGACCCCCTTGCCCGCCGCGAGGCCGTCCGCCTTGACCACCACGCGACCGCCCATGGATCGCGCCCGGGCCAGCGCGGCGCCCGGGTCAGCGTAGGACGCCCCCGCGGCCACGGGCACGCCCGCTGCCCGCGCGACCTCCCGGCACGCGGTCTTGCTGGCCTCGAGGCGCGCACCGGCGGCCCCCGGTCCGAGCGTGGGGATGCCCGCGGACCACAGCGCATCAGCGAGACCCGCGACCAAGGGCGCCTCCGGCCCGATCACCACGAGGTCCGCCCGCACCGTCTGCGCCAGTGCAACCAGGCCGTCGGTGTCGCTGCTCGCGACCGACGCGAGCTCGGCCACGTCGGTCATGCCCGGGTTGCCGGGTGCCACCACCACACGCCCCACCTCGGGGTCGCGGGACAGGCACCATGCGATGGCGTGCTCCCGGGCCCCAGCGCCCACCACCAGGACGCGACGGGTCATCGTCAGACGCCGGTCGTCGCGGGGCGGCGGGCCCGGGCCGCGACACGACCGGTCCGCACGATGGTCTGGTTCCGCTCGGGGCCCACCGAGACCAGTGTGATGGGCACGCCGGCCAGGTCCTCGAGCGCGTCGAGATACCTGCCGGCGGTGACCGGCAGGTCCTCCATCCGACGCACGCCACCCAGGTCCTCGTGCCATCCCGGGAACGCGGCGTAGACAGGCTCCGCGCGCTCCAGCTCGGGCAGGGGCAGCGGCCAGCGAGCCGCTCGCCCATCGACCGTGTAGCCCGTGCACAGACGGATCTCCGGCAGGCCCGACAGGATGTCCAGCTTGTTGACCATGATGCTGCTCACGCTGTTGACGGCGACCGCGTGGCGCAAGGGTGCCGCATCGAACCACCCGCAGCGCCGCTGGCGACCCGTGGTGGTGCCGAACTCCTTGCCCTTCTGGAGCAGGTGCGTGCCGGTCTCGTCATCGAGCTGCGTGGGGAAGGGGCCGCTGCCGACCCGCGTCGCGTACGCCTTCATGACCCCGATGACCTGGTCGATCTGGAGGGGACCGACCCCCGCACCCGTGCAGGCGCCCCCGGCGATGGGGTTGCTCGAGGTGACGTACGGGTAGGTCCCATGGTCGAGGTCGAGCATCGTCCCCTGGGCGCCCTCCAGCAGGACGTGCTCCCCGCGCTCGAGCGCGTCCTGGACCAGGTTGGTCGTGTCCACGATGTGGTCCGCGAGCGCCGTGCCCCAGCCGGCGGCCTCCGCCACCAGCTCGTCGAGCTCGAACGGGGGCTGCGCGTACGCCTCCGCGAGCACCGCGTTGCGCTCGGGCAGGATGCGGGCCAGGCGCTGTCGCAGGCCCACCGGGTCGAGCAGGTCCCCCATCCGGATGCCCACCCGCGCGGCGCGATCGGCGTAGGCGGGGCCGATGCCCCGTCGGGTCGTGCCCAGTCCGTCGTTGGAGAGCCGCGCCTCGGTGGCGCCGTCGAGCGCCACGTGGTAGGGCATGATCACGTGCGCGTTGCGACTCACCCGGACGCGCGTCGCGTCCACGCCGCGCTCACGCAGCATGGCCATCTCCGCGAGGAGCGTGCGCGGGTTGACCACCACGCCATTGCCGATGACCGGCGTGATGTGGGGGTGGAGCACGCCGCTCGGCACGAGGTGGAGCTTGAACACCTCGTCGCCCAGGACGATGGTGTGGCCGGCGTTGTCGCCGCCCTGGTAGCGCACCACGAGCGAGACCGATTCGGCCAACAGGTCGGTGGTCTTGCCCTTCCCCTCGTCGCCCCATTGGAGTCCCACGACCACGGTCGCCGGCATGGCTCAGACGCCTCCCTGACGTACGAAGGCCCCGATCCACCTGGACCGGGACCTGGATACACGGCGCCCTTGTCCTCCCGCCCGGGGGAGTGCGACCCGGCTCCGAGTGCGTGCCGGCCTCACGGGACCGGCGACGCCGACTCTGACGATGACTGCCTCCATCTTGGCGTGTCGGGCATCGCAGCCCGGCTCGTCAGGACTGGCGCATGATACCAGTACCATCAGGCCGCCGAGCGACACGGCACGTCCGGAACAGCAGGCGCCTCGTGCGTGCGCCGGGACGGGAGGGACAGCGGTCGGGCCATGGCCAGACGATCCCCCTGACAGGCCGCCCAGCCGACTGCTGGCAGGCCTGGCTCGACATCCTCGGCGGACCCTGGGTCGTCCGCGGCTGTCCCTGGAGCGTCCGGGTCATCGCAGGCGATGGCGCCCTCGCCTCTCGGGGTCGTGTCGCCGTCGGACCACCCCCCGACGCGGGTCGTCGACCCTCGGACCGACCCGGTCGGGCCGCCCATGACCATCCGGACCATGCCAGGGCACCGTCTCACGCGCCTCTGGCAGCTCGTCGGGGCCGTCGCCGTCGTCCTGGGCATGGTCCTCGCGGCAGTCCAACTGCTCGACCGGTTCGCACCCGCCCCGCTCGCCCCAGCGCCCACGACCGGCTCGACGTCCCGCCCCACGCCACCTGCCATCCACGCGGACATCTCGTCGGCCGCAGGCGCGAGCCGGTTCGTCTCGTTCGCAGAGGGCGCGTCCGGCCAGCAGGTGGACCTCGACCTGAGCTGCTTCGAGACGGTCGCGGAGCCTGCCTGCATCCTCGAGTCGAGTGGCTGGGACGAGGGAGACCGCCCATGGCTCTGGCTGTGGGTGTTCGCGGGCGAGCCGTGCTTCGCGCCCGCGATCGATCAGGACCCTGCGACTCGCGACCTGGGTCGTTGTCAGGACACGAGCCTGTTCTGGGTCGACCCGGACACGAGGGGCACCCTGGTCGTCCTGGGCAACATCCAGGGAGCCGGGACGACGGCCATCAAGGGACCCTGGCACCTCAGCTCGCCCGCCGGCGGCGCGATCCTGCCCGCCAACATCCACGGCTTCCGGCTCATCCCGGCCGGCCGGCCGGCGGACGCCACCCACACGTGATGCGCACGCCCGGGTGACGTCCACGTCCGGGTGATGCCCCGGAGGCGACGTGGCCGGCACCTCGACCCTCCGACCCCGCTGTCCTGCCGCCCCTCCCACGCCGCCCCTCCCACGCCGCCCCTCCCACGCCGCCCCTCCCACGCCGCCCCTCCCACGCCGTCCCTCCCACGGCCCGAGATCCATGACGATCCGGCGTCTCCCGCGTACTCGCCGCCCGGGCCGCGGTCGGTTGGCTGTCTGACCCTGACGATTCGACGCGCTGGTGGTGATCGTCAGGATGCTGGGGTCGGTCCACAGCGTGGGCCTCGGCGCAGTGGCCGGTCAACCGGCTCGGGCCTCCGGCGTGCACGCCCGAGCCGCCGGATCGTCAGGGAATCCCGCGCCGGCCGGTCTCAGGTGCCGCCCCAGTCTCGGGCGCGGGCCGGGCCCGTCACGCCCCCACCACCCGGGGCTCGGCATCCGATGGCTCCCCATCCACAGCGGCCGACTCGTGGACAGCCAAGTCCGCGGTAAGGGGCCGATCACCGGCGCGTAAGCCACGCTGAGTAGATTCCGCTGCGTCGTCCCGATGGGCCTCGCGCATCCGACGCGTCGCATCGACCAGCCACCCGGACGGCCCCCGCAGCCACCGGCCTGCACGCACAGGCCGCCAGTCCCGTCGCTCCGCCGAACCAGACCCGCCGGTCCCGACCCGCCGTCCGCCGTCGTCAGGCGCCCTGCGTCACGCAGGGCAGGAGGAGCGCCATGAATCGTGTCCTGTTGACCGGTCGACTGACCCGCGATCCCGAGATGCGCGTGGTCTCGAACGGCAAGACCGTCACCCAGTTCAGCCTCGCCACGAACGAGTACCGCGGGGGACAGGAGAAGGCGGAGTTCCACACCGTCGTCACCTGGGACCGCTTGGCCCAGATCTGCAGCCAGTATCTGGGCAAGGGTCAGTTGGTCGCGATCGAGGGTCGCATCCACACGCGCCAGTGGGAGGACGAACGGAAGGTCAGGCACTGGAAGACCGAGATCGTGGCCTCACAGGTCGAGATGCTCTCGGGTCGCCGCAAGAAGGACTACGCGGCCGAGTCGGCAGCCGAGGCGCTCGCGGCCCAGGCCGCCCAGCTGGGCGTGGAGCCGCACGAGCTCGCGGAGCCTCCCGACGACCCCACCGACGATGACGACGAGCTGGACGACGAGGCCGATCTCGACCCCGAGGCGGCGCTCGCGGTCGCAGCCGCCTGACCCACTCCGACTCTCCCCTCCCCGGCGGGCGCGGCCTCCCCACCGCGCCCGCCGCGACTGCACCACGAGAGGACCGCCGATGTCGCGCTCGACGGGCGTCAGACGACCGGCCGTTGGTCCGATTACACCATCTGGCTATGATTACACCATGGCCCTCAACATCAAGGACCCAGAGACCGAGCGGCTGGCGGCGGAGATCGCGGCGATGACCGGCGAGTCCAAGACGGGCGCCATCCGCCAGGCCCTGCGCGAACGACACGACCGGCTCCTGCTGGGACGCTCCGGCGACCGGTACCAACGGATGGTCGAGGCGCTCGAGCGCGACGTCTGGTCACAGCTGCCGCCCGGCGTGCGTGGCGTCCCCATCAGCCAGGAGGAGCAGGACGATATCCTGGGCTACGGGCCGGATGGCGTGTGATCCTCGACTCCTCGGCGGTGGTCTCGATCGCCCTCGATGAACCGGAACGCCCTGGGTTCGTCAGGCTCATCGCCGCACGTGACCTCGTGGGGGTGGGCAGTCCCTCGCTCGTCGAGGCAGGCATCGTCCTCGCAGCGAGACTTGGTGGAGACACGATCAGGTCGATCGAAGACCTGCTGCGCGACCTGCGTGTCACCGTGGTGGAGTTCGGACCTGACCATTGGCGGGAGGCGCTCCGGGCATGGGACAGGTACGGCAAGGGCAGGCATCCCGCGCGACTGAACCTCGGCGACTGCATGGCCTACGCGACCGCCAAGGTCGCGGGGCGCCCCCTGCTGGCCAAGGGTGACGACTTCACCAAGACCGACATCGAGCTGGCCTGGCGCCCGGGCGAGTCCCTCGGGCGCTGAGGCAGCGTCGACGCTCCGGGGGTGTCTGAGCCCCCGAGACCCGGTCCCCGCGGCTGCGCCGACCCGGCATCGGCGGCGGCGCCGGGCGGCGGCGCCGATGCCAACCTCACCCGAGATAGAAGAAGCTGACGGCCAGGATGGCGTACACCCCCAGCAGCAGCGCGCCCTCCAGCCAGTTGGACTCGCCGTCGAGCGACACGAGCGCCACGATCCCGGCCGCGGCCGCCACCGCGGCCACCTCGAGCGGCGCGAACACCAGGTCCATCTGCTGACCCACCACCAGGCCCAGGAGGACCAGGACCGGTGCCACGAACAGGGCGACCTGGAGGCTCGACCCGATGGACACCGCCATCGAGAAGTCCACCCGGTCCTTCATCGCCAGCTGCACCGCCACGAGATGCTCCGAGAGGTTGCCGATGGTCGGGATGAGGATGACACCCACGAAGAACGGGGTCAGCCCGAACTGCTCGATGAACGGGTCGATGGCGCTCACCAGCTGCTCGGACAGGACCGCGAGGAGCGCCGCCGAGAGACCCAGCATGCCCAGCGCGACCGCGGGACTCCACGCAGGCCCCGCATGCCCCTCCGGCTCCTGCCCACCCAGCACGTCCTCGGGGTGCCGGAAGCGGTAGAGCAGGTTGGCCACGTACAGCACGAGCAGCACGACCGAGACGACCACGCTCTCCTCGAGCCGGTGTCCCGCTGGCCCGGTGCCTGTCGAGAAGGCGAACATCGCGGGCACGAACAGGCCAATGACCGCGAGCACCAGCATCGTCGCGTCGGCGCCCGCGACCCGCGGCGAGAACCGTTGGTTGCCGTTGCGCAGCCCGCCCAGGAGCATGCTCGCGCCGAGCACGAGCAGCAGGTTGCCGATGATGGAGCCCGTGATGGACGCCTTGACGACCGCGAGCTGGCCGGCGGTGAGCGCGAAGAACGCGATGATGAGCTCGGCCACGTTGCCGAACGTGGCGTTGAGGATGCCGCCCACGTGCGGCCCGGTGAGCGCGCCGAGGCGCTCCGTGGAGGCACCCACGACGTACGCGAGGCCCAGGATGCCCGCCGCGCTGACCACGAAGATGGGCGTGCCGTGGACCCCCATCACCCACTCCAGCACGATCGACAGGGCGCTCACGATGAGTGTCCCGACGAGCACCGCCCGACCCACGGGTGTCAGCTCCCGGACCACCGGGATCGCGTTCACGGGTGCCCCGCCCCGGGGCTGTTGTCACGGAACAGCTCCCGGCGAGGCAGGCCTGTCTCCACGGCCACGAGTCGTGCCGCCTCCGCCCGCGAGGACCCGCGCGCCACGAGCGCGGCCACCCGTCGCCTGCCCTCCACGAGGTCCACCTGCGGCTCGGCGGATCCCACGCCCCACCCAGCGGGCGCGCCGCCCACCACGATGGTCACCTCGCCTCGGGGCGGGTCCGCGACCACCGCCTCCGCGAGCTGGGCCAGCCCGCCACGGCGGATCTGCTCGTGGAGCTTGGTGAGCTCCCGGCACACCGCGGCTGCCCGCTCCCCGCCGCATGCGGCGGCGAGGTCCCGCAGCGTGGCGGCCGTCCGACCCGGCGCCTCGAACAGCACCGTGGCGCGGTCGTCAGCCGCGATCCGCGCGAGTCGCTCCCGGCGCTCCGCGCCCTTGCGGGGCAGGAAGCCCTCGAACACCCAGCGCGCCGCGGGCACCCCGCTCGTCATGAGCGCCGCGAGGACCGCCGAGGCGCCCGGGATGGGCACGACCGCGCCGCCCTCGGCCGCCCATGCGCTCACCAGCTCGCCGCCCGGGTCGCTGATCAGGGGCGTCCCGGCGTCCGAGACCAGCGCCACATCGTCGCCGGCACGCAACCGTCCCAGCAGGTCCTCCACACGTCGCTCGGCACTCCGGGCGTGGAAGCTCACCAGCGGCGTCCCGATGCCGAACCTGGCCCACAGCCGACGCGTGACCCGCGTGTCCTCGGCGGCCACGACCGCGACAGCGCGCAAGGTAGCCACGGCACGCTCCGACATGTCGCCCAGGTTGCCGATGGGCGTGGCCACCACGAACAGCGTGCCCCGAGCCTCAGGCACCCGTCGAGCCCGCCGACGAGTGCGGTCGGCGACGCGGGTACAGGTAGTCGACGCCCGCCGTGCGCGGCCCCACCTTGGCGATGGGTGGCATCTGCCGCTTGAACTCGGCGCCGGCCACCATCCGGTCCACCCGCTCCACGGTCGCGCGGTCGAGCCCGTCGGCCACCACCTCGTCGATGGTCCGTCGTCGGTCCACCAGCCGGAACAGGATGCGGTCGATGGTCGCGTAACTGAAGCCCACCTCGGACTCGTCGGTCTGGCCGGGCCACAGGTCCGCGCTGGGCGCCTTGCGCACGATGGCGTCGGGGACCCCCACCGCCACCGAGAGCTGCCGCACCTGGGTCTTGTACAGGTCCGCGATGGGTGCCATCGCACAGGCGCTGTCCCCGAACACGGTGGTGTAGCCGATGAGCGTCTCGGTCTTGTTGCCGGTCCCGATGACGAGCCCGTGCCATGTCACCGACCGGTCGTACAGCACCATCATCCGGGTGCGCGCCATGAGGTTGCCGCGCCGCAGCGGCGACGCGTCCTCGTTGCCCGGCCGCTCGAACCAGGCGTCCACCATGGTGCTGATGTCCGCGGTCTCCGAGGCGCAGCCCAGGTCCGCGACCACCGCCTCCGCGTCCGTGACCGAGCCACGCGACGAGGTGCGGTACGGCATCAGGACGCACAGCAGGCGCTCTGGCCCTACGGCCTCCGCCGCGAGGTAGGCCACGAGCGCCGAATCGATGCCCCCCGACAGCCCCAGGACCAGTCGCTCGAAGCCGGCCTGGCGCAGCTGGGCCCGGATGAAGTCCACGATGAGGCGGCGGGCGACCCCGGTCTCGATGGCCAGCTCCGGCGGTAGCTCGAACGCCGGTGCCCCGGTCGGGTCCGCGCTCACGGGTGGGTCTCCTCTTCGACGGGCTCGCCGGCGCGGGTGCGCGCAATCCGGTCGAGCTGGCGCAGCACCACCTCGGGCCGCTCGTCCCGCAGCAGCGGGTTGGCGATGCGCTCGTGCCGCAGCTCGGCGAGGTCGATGGGGGTGACGAACAGGCCCTCCTCGTGCAACGGCGCCCGATACACGCTCGCACCGGACGGCCCCACGACCTCCGAGCCACCCCAGAAGCTGAGCGACTCGTCCACGCCCACCCGGTTGACGAACACCACATAGCTCGTGGTCAGCTGGGCGTAGGTCCGGTTGAGGGAGCGCCACGAATCGGCCGTCCCCAGGCCGTCCCGGTGACCCACCGCCACATCACGTCCCGGTGAGGAGGACACGTTGATGAGCACCTGGGCGCCATCGAGGGCCAGCAGGTTGGCCGCGGACAGGTGCCACC
>DAOTUX010000271.1:0-2261 GCA_034436475.1 Chloroflexota bacterium
AACCTGCTGGAGCCGATCGACGCGGGACGCATCATGGTCGAAGGGGCCGAGATCACCGCCCGTGGAGTGGATGTCGACCGCATCCGGCGACGCATCGGGATCGTGTTCCAGGCCTACAACCTGTTCCCGAACATGAGCGTGCTGCGCAACATCACTCTCGCACCGACCAAGGTGCTCAAGCTGCCCCGCGCGGAGGCCGAGGCGCGTGCGGACGAGCTCCTCAGACGCTTCGGGCTGCTGGAGAAGCGCGACGCGGTGCCTGACCGGCTCAGTGGCGGCCAGCAGCAGCGCGTGGCCATCGTCCGGGCGCTCGCCATGCAGCCCTCGATCCTGCTGCTCGACGAGATCACGTCCGCCCTGGACCCTGTGCTCGTGGCGGAGGTCCTGGCCGTCATCCGCGACCTGGCGCAGGCCGGTATGACCATGGTCATCGCGACCCATGAGATGGGCTTCGCGCGTGACATCGCCAACCGGGTGGCGTTCCTCGAGGGCGGCCGGATCCTGGAGCAGGGGCCACCGTCCCAGATCTTCTCCGCGCCACGCGAGGAGCGGACTCGTCTCTTCCTCGACCGGGTCATCGAGGCCGGTCGCCTGTGACAGCGGGCCGACGAGTGGGCGCTCCCGACTCGCGCGGGTCGCGTCTCGGCGGGGCGAGCCGGTCAGGCCTCCACCGCCGGCAGGGGGGCGGCCACGCTCGAGTGGCTCGGGTCCTGCGCATCGTCGGCCGCTCGACCCGTGGGTGGCACCCGGATCGCCACGGACGCCCAGACGGCGGCGCCCACCGCCAGCAGCGCGCTCATGACGGCGACCGCCTGCATCCCCTGCACGAACGAGTCGCGCGCGACGGCGATGAGCGCTTCGCCGAGGGCGCCGGGGAGCCGTGCCGCGGCGTCCACCGCGCCACCCAGCGTGTCCCGGGCGGCATCCAGGATGCTCGCGGGGACCCCTGGCGGGGCATGCCCCAGCATGGTGGCGCGATAGAGCGCGACGCCCACGCTGCCCATGATCGCGATGCCCAGCGAGCCACCCAGCTCCGTGGCCGTCTCCGAGATCCCCGATGCCGCGCCCGCGCGCTCCGGCGGCGCGGAGCCCACCACCAGCTCGGTGGTCAGCCCGAAGATCGGTCCGAGGCCGATGGACACGATGACCGAAGCGACCACCACCCGCAGCAGGCCATCGGGTGTGACGCTCGCCGTGGCGAGGGTCTCGAGGCCGACCGCCGTGACCACGAAGCCCGCCGCGATGATCCGCCCCGCGCCCCAGCGCCGATGCAGCCAGGGCACCGCGTTCGAGGCCACGATGAACCCGATGGCCGAGGGGACCGACCAGACGCCCGCCTCCAGGGGTGACATGCCCAGCACCAACTGGAGGTACTGGGCCACGAACAGGAAGTAGCCGACCATCACGAACACGGTCAGGAAGTTGACCGAGAGCGCGGCGCTGAACGCGCGCGTCCGGAGCAGGCGCAGGTCGATCATGGGGTCCGCGAGCCGCAGCTGTCGCCGGACCCACAGCCCACCCACGGCCACACCGAGCACGATGGACGCGACGGCGGGCCCGTCGAGGCCGTCCTGGGCGATCAGCTTGAGGCCCAGGATGACGGCCAGCACCGCCACGAGGGACATGGCGGCACTCGGCAGGTCCAGCCGACCCGCATCCGGGTCGCGGTACTCAGGGAGCACCAACGGGCCCAGGGTGAGCAGCAGGAGCACGACCGGGATGGCCAGCAGGAACACGGCGCCCCACCAGAAGTGCTCCAGCACGAACCCGCCCGCGAGCGGCCCGACGGCACTGCCCGCCGAGAACGCCGAGACCCAGATGGCGATGGCCCTGGACCGCTGCGCGGGGTCGCGGAACATGCTGAACAGGAGCGACAGCGTGGATGGCGCGAGCGTGGCGCCCGCCACCCCCAGGAGCGCCCGGCTGGCGATGAGTGCCTCCGCCGTGGGGCTGAGCGCGCACAGCACGCTCGCCACGCCGAACGTCGCGGCACCGATCATGAGCAGCCGGCGTCGTCCGATCCGGTCGCCCAAGGTGCCCATGGTGATGAGGAAGCCCGCCACCATGAAGCCATAGATGTCGATGATCCAGAGCAGCTGCGAGCTCGTGGGCTGGAGGTCGGCGGTCATGGCCGGCACCGCGAGATGGAGCACCGTCAGGTCCATCACGAACATGAGGCACGCGAGCGCGAGCACGCACAGCCCCACCCAGTCACGGGTGGTGGCACGGCGGTGGGTCGTGGGCTCGGCCAGGGGCTTCAA